>CBFCWN010000090.1:0-14252 GCA_965601515.1 uncultured Myxococcales bacterium
CCCCCGGTACCGGCCTCGCCACCCGAACCTCCGGTGTCGCTTCCTCCACTCGAGCCGCCGTCACTCCCACAGCCTGCCAAGCCAAGCGCCACGACCAAGCATCCACACGACAGCCAACGGTAAGTCATACGGTTCAGCTTAACACCGCCCAGCGCGAGTTCACGCCTTTCGATTGCGGACTCGGCGGCGCGCTTTCTTCGTTGCGTCAGCGCCGGGTGGTAATTTCCGGCGCGATGGAACCTCCCTACGAGACGCCAGAATCCAAGCCCACGCCGATCGACCCACGGCCTTCGCCGATGAGATTCCCGCTCGGTCGCGATTCGTTCACCGTCTCGTCCCTCATGTCGCGCGCCTCGGACGCGTGGGGTCGCGATCTCGGCAATTGGGTGCTCGCGCTGCTTCTCTATCTAATCATCGGATTTGGTGTTCCGGGGGTGCTCCGGTTCGTCTGGGGAATCTTCGGTTCGATCCAAGAACCGAGCAGCACCTTCAGCGCGGTAAACATCATCGCGCAGGCCGTCATGCAGATCCTGCAGCTCGTCTTGACTGGCATCTTCACGCTCGGCCTATGGGCCATGGCGGTGCGAGGACTGCACGGCGAGCGCGCCACGGTCGGCGTGCTGTTCAGCCAGGTCTCCAAAGTATGGAAGTACGTAGCCCAGTCGATCGCGATCACGGTGGGCGTGTTTCTCCTCGTCGCACCCATCATCCTGCTCGTGTTTCTCGCGTTCATCGGCCCGGTCGATCGGTCGACGCCGCTGGACGAGATCGTGGAGAAGGCCGCCGGGCCCTTCGGCATCGCGATGCTCATCGCGCTTCCGGCCTACGCGTACGTCGTTGCAGGGCTTGCGTTCATGCAGATCGAGCTCGCGTTCAACGACGATGCCGGGCCGATTGAGGCGATCCTGATCTCCTGGCGGATCGCACGTGGGAAGCGCCTGGTGACCATCGGAGTCGGGATTCTGTCGATCTTCATCTACCTCGGCTCGCTCATGCTGTGCTTCATCGGCGTGCTCTTCGGCGGACCGGTCGCGATGCTCCTGTTCGCGGCGCTTTATCTTGCTCTACGAAACGGAGCCGACGTCCCACCCGCGAACACCGCGTCGACGCTCGGTACCCGCTAACCGCTTGGCACATCGCTTGCTGTATCCCTCGTAGGTCCTCGCGATCGCTGTGCCACAGTGCGCCGAGGGCCCGGAAAGGGATGCAAAGATGTCGGAATCTCGCCTTATCTTGGCTTTGTCGCTTGCCTCTGTCGCCTACCTCGCAGCCCCCGAGCCCGCCCACGCCTGTGGCGGGCTCTTTTGTTCGGCTTCCGCGCCGGTCAATCAGGCCGCGGAGCGAATCATCTTCTCGAAAAACGCCGACGGCACGGTAACCGCCGTCGTTCAGATTCAATACGAGGGCCCCTCGGAGGAGTTTGCGTGGGTCCTCCCGGTACCCGGCGTTCCGACGGTCAACGTCTCGTCGGACCTTGCGTTCACGAGGCTTCAGCAAGCCAGCAACCCGAGCTACACGTTCACGACGGAAGTCGAGGGGCGCTGCAAGACCCCACGCGAACGCGGGAGCAGCTCGAACGCCGCGGCAGGAGGCTTTGGAGGCAGCGGCGGCGGTGGTGGTGGTGCCGGGTTCGAAGACGGAGGGGTCGACATCCTCGACTCCGGATCGGTCGGACCCTACGACTACGTCGTCATTCAGCCGGACGCGAGCTACGACGACGTGGGCGACGTGGTGGTCGAATGGCTCACCAACGAGGGCTACGACGTCGTTCCCCCAGGCGGTAACCCGGACGACATCGCCGATCTTCTCGGCGGCTACATGGAGGACGGCATGAACCTCCTCGCGTTCCGACTCACGAAAGGAAACAGCACCGGAACGATTCGGCCGATTCGGATCACGTACGCGTCGGACCGGCCCATGATTCCGATTCGCCCAACCGCGATCGCCGCGAACGACGATATGGGGGTGATGGTGTGGGTACTCGGGGAGGCTCGCGCGATCCCGGTCAACTACAAAGCGCTCGAGCTCAACCAAGCGCTGATCAACTGGCTCACCGGCGCGAGCAACTACAACCGCGTCGTCATCGCCGCGGCAAACGAAGCCGGTGGTCAGGGGTTCGTTGCGGAACGGGCGGGGCCGAGCATCGACTACGAGGGCGTCGTCGTCTCCGACTTCGAGCTCCAAGACTGGGAGGCGGTGGCGTCCAGTGCCAACGCGTTGACCACGCAGGAGCTCGTCGAAGAGCTGGTGTTCCGCTTCAACGGTTGGGACGGCGCCGCGGAAGTCGTCGAACGACTGCTCCCTCCGGGGATCGACCTGAACACGTTTCTCTCGTGCCCGTCGTGTTTCCGTAACGAGATCGAGGCCTTGGACGCGCAGGCCTTCATCGAGGACTTCGAGGAGGACGTGATCGAACCGATGATCGCCACCGAAGAGCTCATTCTCTCGAGACCCTATGCGACGCGTCTCTACACGACCCTCTCTGCGCCCGAGATGGACCTCGATCCGCTCTTCGACTTCAATCCGGACCTGCCCGAGGTCTCGAACGTTCACACGGCGCGCCGTGTGATCGAGTGCAGTCGACAGGTGTACCAAGACGAAGCCCCCACCCGATTCGAGCTCGAGGACGGGCGCGTGGTGCGCTTGCATCAGGGCGCCCCGTGGCCGTTCGACGTCGGCACGGTCGACGCCCCGCCTGCCAACGCGAAGGTGTTGGCCCTCACGACGAGCGGAGCCGGCACGGTGGTTCAAGACAACGGCGAGGCCATCGACGAAGCCCTGGCTCGCCACAACGCAACCGTCCCCACCCGGGGCTGCGGATGTGGGGTGGTGTCGCCTGAGGCTCACCTCGGCACATGGGCCGGCCTGGCGCTATTTGCCCTTTTTCAAGGGCGACGGCGCCGACCAGCGTAAGGTGCCCAGAGCTGGAATCGAACCAGCGACACGAGGATTTTCAGTCCACTGCTCTACCGACTGAGCTATCTGGGCCTGGAAAACAGGCGCGGAGCCTAGCCGCCGCCAAGTGCCTGTCAAGGTTCAGAGAAAACTTGCATTCCCATACGCCTTCAGGATTACAATGGTAGCTGGATGGGATGACTCGGGATGGCAAGCCCCATGGATGACCTCGGCGCCGACTCGTTTCTCGCGCTGTTGCAGAACGGCGTCGACGAGGCGCAGTCCAAGGCGGAGGTTCTCGAGGCGATGGCCCTCCGTCCCGTGTGGCTGGTCACGTGGGAGCCGAAAGCCGAAGGCTTTCGCACTCTGATCAACTCGGACGGCGAGGAAGCGCTCGCCGTCTTCAGCTCGGAAGAGAAGCTCGAGACCGCAGCAGCGCAGTTCGGGTGGGTCGACGACGACGGCACGGTCGCCATCCATCGAGCGATCGGCGGTGACATTCTTCGTCATGCTTGGACGCGCGAATACGCGTTTGTCGTTCTCGACATCGGTGCCGATCATTCGCTGGAGTACGAACGAGCCGAGCTCAAAGCCATCCTTCGCGACTTGGACAGCACGGGCCCTTTCCGAACGTCTCGACCGCCCGCGAAAGACTCAACCGCGACGGCGGCGAGCTCGTTTCCGCCACCCGTAGAGGAGTCGAAGAACGCGGAAAAGCCAGCAGAGCCGACGCGCCCGCAGATCTCGACGACGTACAGCATGGCGCCGAGTCAGGCAGAGAAGCTCGACCGCCTCAGCGACCTGCCGACCAAACCGTACGAGATTCCATACGACAGCGAGCCGCCAACTCAGCCTCGCGCCGCGCGTCCGAACCAAGAAGCGCCCGTGAGAGCGCGCAAGAGCTCGCGTCCCGCGCACAAGCCGAAGAGCGAGCCGCCCGGCACACCGATTCAAGAGGTGCACGCGGACAAAGAGAAGGTCGGCGACGGTGTCACCTACGGAGCGGCGAGCGTCATCCCTCCGGCGATCACGCACCCGATGACGGTGCCGGACAACGCACCGGCGCGCGCCACCTCGGTTCCGCCCGAGTCATCTTCGGCGCCGAAGCTCACGTCCGATGCGCCCACCGCGCCTTCCGCGCAGCCGCTTCCAACGCTCGAACCGGAGAAGCTCAAGCTTCCAGCGGTCGGGCCCATCGGAGTCGGCCCGGTCGAGCCAAAGCCACTCACCGACGAAGAGGAGACTGCCGAGGAAGAAGCCAAGACCGTGCGACCGCCGGTCCCGCCGGCTGCTCGCATCCCCGCCCCGTCGATCGGCGACGGCATCAAGCTCGTCGAGCTGCTCGAGGCACCGGACGAAGACTTCCTCGGCACCATGGGCCGCGTGCTGCGCGGCTACTTCGAAGTCGAATGGGCGTCGTACTGTCACGTCGCTCGGCCGGCTGGGCCTCCGAGCCCTGCGGTGGGCCTGCGGATCGCCGACAACTTTCGAGACAACGTCACGGTCATCATCAAAGAGCTCTGCGAGGCCGCGCGCGGCCACGACACCGAGATCGACGTCCTGCTCATCGACGGTCACGACATGCTGCGCAAGTCCCGGGAACACGGCTTCGTCTTCTATCCCTGGAAGCCAAAGGGCTAGGCCTCGTCTAGCTTCGTCGCGTGCTAAGACTCGCGCGTGACGCTCGGCGATGCGCTTCCAAGAATCGGTTCGGCCGTGCCCGACGCACAGGGTCAGGCGTGGGTGGAACGCCTCGCCGCAAGCGAGTGCCCTGCCCTGACGACGCGGCGCAGGCGGCGCGAAGAGCAGACCGGGGCCCCGCACGATCCCATCGTCTGGGTGGAGGCGGTAGGCTGCAACGTACGCGATGCCGACGACAACGTGTACGTCGACCTCACGTCGGGCTTCGGCGTCGCATTCGTCGGACACCGGCGGCCCGAGGTCGTCGGTGCGGTCAAGCGACAGTCCGGCCGATTGCTGCACGCGCTCGGCGACCTGCATCCCTCCGACGTCAAGATCGAGCTGCTCGAGAGGCTCTGCACGCTTGCTCCCTGGCCGAAGTCGCGCGCGATGCTGTCGCTCGGCGGAGGGGACGCCATCACCGCAGCGCTGAAGACGGCGGTGCTCGCGACCGGAAAACCTGGTGTCGTCGCGTTCGAGGGCGGTTACCACGGCCTGGCATACGGTCCGTTGGCCGTGTCGGGATATTCCAAGCGGTTTCGCGCCCCCTTCATCGAGCAGCTTCGGGCCGACGTTCAGTTCGTTCCGTGGCCAGAGCACGAAGCCGATGTCGAAAGCACCATCGGGGCCTGGAACCTCGACTGGAGCGAGGTTGGCGCCGTGGTCGTCGAGCCGATTCAAGGGCGCGCCGGCATCCGAGTCCCGCCGCCAGGCTTCGTCGCGGCGCTTGGCGAAGCAGCTCGGCGAAACGGAGCGCTGCTGATCGTAGATGAGATCTACACTGGGCTCGGGCGCTCTGGTGACTGGTGGTGTTCGGTGGCGGCGGGAGCGACGCCGGACCTCATCTGCGCAGGCAAGGCACTCGGCGGCGGACTTCCGATCAGCGCGTGCATCGGTCGAGAGAGCGTGATGCAGGCGTGGGGCAGCCCGGACCGAGAAGCGATCCACACCGGCACCTTCTACGGGGATCCTCTTGGAGCCGCAGCCGCGCTTGCAACACTCGACATCATCGAGAAGGAACGGCTCATGGAGGTCGCCGCGGAGCGGGGCGCGCGTCTCGCATCACTTCTTTCGCGGAAGGCGCTGCCCTGCGTCACCGAGATTCGGCAAGTTGGCCTGATGCTTGGGATTCAACTCGACCGACGGGCACTCGGATTGAAGATCACTCGAGCCATGCTCGAACAGGGCTACCTCGTGCTGCCCGCCGGCTCGGAAGCCGATGTGGTTCAACTCTCTCCCCCTGCGACGATCTCCGACGCTCAGCTCGAGGGCTTTGTCGACGCGTTGGAACGGAGCCTGGAGACCGCATGAGCCGACGTGATGAACTCTATGGCCGCGTCGACACCATGATCCGCAGCTTCGAAGCCGGTGAGCCGTCTTCGCCCTCCGAGCGGGACGCACTGATCGAATCGCTTGCCGAGTGGCAGGCAACCCGCATTCCCGAATACGCGCGTCTTTCGAGGCGGGGGGTATGGCCGCCGGCGCTCCCGACTGACGTGTTTCGATTCCGACGCATCGCGGCACACCCGGAGAGCTCCGACGTTCGTGTCTTTCGAAGCTCGGGCACGACGTCTAGCGATCGCAGCGTTCACGTGTATCGCGACCTGTCCCTCTACGACCGCGCCGCTCGCGCAGCGGCCCGTCACATGCTCTTTCCCGACGTCGACTCGATCTCGATGGTGATCCTCGCACCGCAAGAAAGCGAAGTGTTCGACTCGTCGCTCGACTACATGATTGCGCGTTTCACCGAATGGTTCGGGGACGACGCAACGTGGGTATGGCGCCACGATGCCCTCGATCTCGATGCGTTGAGCGAGACGCTGCGCGCGGCAGAGGCATCGTCGAAACCAATCGCTCTGCTCGGGACCTCCTTTGCGTTCGTCCACGCTGAAGACGGTCTTGGTGAGACGCATTTCACGCTGCCCGAAGGGAGTCGGGTCATGCAGACGGGGGGCTACAAGGGTCGATCTCGCGAGGTAGACCCGAGCGTGCTTCTTCGCGCGATCGCAGAGCGCTACGGCATCCCAGAGACGCTCGTGATCAACGAGTTCGGAGCGACCGAGCTCAGCTCGCAGATGTACGATACGACCTTGCGAAGCGCCCTCGTCGAAGGGAGCGGGCCCCGCCGCCTGTGGGTGCCGCCGTGGATGCGCGCTACACCGGTCGACCCCGACTCTCTCGAGCCGGTCGAGGGAGATGCGGTCGGTCTACTTCGCCTCGACGACTGCGCGAATCTCGATTCGATCTGCTGCATCCAGACAGCCGACCTCGCTCGACGTTTGGACGACGGAATCGTAGTCCTCGGCCGCGCCACAGGCGCGGTTCCCCGGGGCTGCTCGCTCGCCGCCGACCAGGCGCTCGGACGTCATGGCTGAGACCCCAAACCAGATCGCGGAGCGCCGACGGACGATAGTCGATGCCGGGGCGGTGCTGCGGGGTGTCGCGCCAGAGAGACGCGTCGAATGGTTGTCGAACGCTGCTCTCGAGCTCGAGAAGCTCGGGCAGACGGCCTCTGCCGACCTTGCCAAGTCCACCGGTCTCTCAGAGCCGATGGTGCAGTGGGCCCTCAAGACGACGCTCCAAACCGTCGAGCCCGGAACCTTGCAACGTGTCCAAGCGGACGCGGCCGCGGCAGGCGGCGCACCGCTCTCCTTTCTACCTCTCATCCTGGCAGGAAACCTATTCACCGCCTCCGTGCGCGGCGTGTTCGTGCCGCTGCTGCTTGGGATTCCGGTGTTTGCAAAGGCGTCGACCCGAGAAGCTCTCTTTCCGCGCCTGCTTCGCGACTCACTTCGCAAGGTAGACCCCAACCTCGCTTCCGCCTTCGACGTGGCTTCGTTCCGCGGTGGGGATCCGGAGCATGAAATCGCACTGGCCGGGGAGGTTGACTCGATCGCCGTGTACGGCAGTGACGAGACCGTAGCCGACGTTCGGGGTCGACATTCATCGGCGCGAATCATCGCTCACGGTCACGGCCTCAGCCTGGCGTACTGCAGTCGCAATTCGTTCGACGCGGACGACACGATCCGCGCACTGGCGCTCGACGTGGGCGCGTACGACCAACGCGGATGCCTCTCGCCTCAGGCGGTCTACGTAGAGGGTGACCGGTGGGAGGCGTTGACCTTCGCGAAACGTCTTGCCGACGACGGGCTCGCCGGGCTTTCGGCAAGTCTGCCGCGGGGTCCGATCCCGCTCGACGTGGGCGCGGCGCAAGCCCAATGGCGCGGACTCGCCGAGATCGAAGGCGATTTGTTCGTTGGGGACGAGTTCGCCGTGGCCGTCGTCGGACGAGACGCACTGCGATGGAGCCCCGGGTATCGGAACGTGAGCGTCGTGCCGATCGAGAATGAGAGCGCCGCGTTCGAAGCATGGGCACCGCTCGGTTCAACGCTCAAATGCGTCGGGATCGACCCTGCTTCTTTGGGAATCTTCTCCCAAGCCATCGCGCGCTCGACGTCGCTGAGCGCGACAGCGTGCGCGCTCGGAACGATGCAAACGCCACCCTTCGACGCACCGGCAGACGGCCACGCTCCGTGGCACGGGCTTCTCCGCTAGACGCCAATGAAGAGCCGCTGACCGAAGTTGCGCTCGAGCTTCGCATCGAAGATTCGCGATGCCGCGCGCTCGATGTCGTACTCGATGCGCTTGAACTCGAAGAGCCGCGTCTCGCTATCGAACACCGTGTAGCTTGCACGGTTGTCGTAGTCGCGTGGCTGTCCGACAGAGCCGACGCTGACGATGTACTTCACTCCCTCCTCGAGAACGAAGTCCTCGGGCGGCAGCTCGTCGACGTGACCCGGACGCAAGGCGAAGACTTTGCAGAGGTGAGAATGTCCGATCAGCGTGATGTGGCCGAGCTCGTCCCAAATGGGCAGACACTCGGCAGCCTGATCCGGCGCGAAAATGTACTCGAACTCTTCGAGACGAACCGGCGACCCGTGGCAGAGATGGACACCGATGTCGTCGAGGCAGTGCTTGTAAGGGAGCTCCTTCAGCCAAGCCATGTTCTCCTCGGTGAGCTCTCGAGCATGCAGGTCGAGCGCCTGACGAGCCGCCTCGTAGTAGTAGCTGTAGTCCATCCGACCGGCGACGGCTGCATCGTGGTTCCCGAGAATGGTGACCTCGGCCACGTCGCGAACGATGTCCGAGCACTCGTTCGGGCTTCCGCCGTAGCCGACCACGTCGCCCAAACAATAGTAGACGTCGATGTCCTCGCGAGAGTACGCGTCCATGACGGCACTCATCGCCTCGAGATTCGCATGTACGTCGCTAAAGATGCCGAGCCGCATGATTGATTCGCCCGATTACCCCGAATGGTCCATGGTACACGATTGGTTGGGCCCGGTCGAAGTACCGTGCAGCTCACAGAGTTCCCGCAGCGCGGCTCGATTCGCTTCCACCTGTTGTTCGTCTAGGCCGTGATCGGACGTCGAGGACACGGTTTGGTCGAAGCTCGCGACCATCTGCCGGGCGAGCGAGCCCGCATCGGGCGCAAAGCCGAACGCGACCGCGCCCTCGACCAGTGATGGGGTCATCGCGAGACCGTACCGTACGGCGTCACCGAGAATCTCGCGCTTCGCAAGGTGGACGACGGGCTGCGGAACCCCGAGTCGGAGGACCGCGTGGTCGATGCGTTCGGGAGCGTTCCACTCGTCGAGCTCTCGGAGGCGGGTCAGCGTTTCCCGCGGGCTCGCCGCGTCGCCAAGAAGCTCGAACGGATGGGCTTCGTCGCGGACGACCCCGCGCACGGCCTCCACGGCCGACGTCCAGACCTCGAACGCGGCGCTCGACGTGCCCTCCGTGCGCTCGAGGATGAGCATCGCGTTCGCTTCGCACGGCGCCTCGACTCGAAACGAGCGAAGCATGTTGCCATCAGGGTCCGACAGGATCGCTGTGGCGCTGAAGTCCCGCGCGAGCATCTCGAGGACGGGCGCATCCACCGCCCGCTCCGGGTTGAGAAACGCTCGTTTGACGGCGCCGTTGGCCCAGTCCTCGAGCGCGAGGACGCACACGGGAACCTGATCCACGCTTTCGAGCCGAAGGCGCAGGGAGGTCGTCGACTCGGCGAAGTTCTGCATCGACTCCTCGTCGAGGCGTGCGAAAAGCCAGAGCTCGTCGTCCGCTACCAATGCCGCGAGGTCGGTCGCAAGGTGCTCGACGAACGTCGCTCTCGGCAGGAGTCCGGCGAGCTTCGGAAAATAGTCGGCCCGGGGCTCGTCGCGATCCACCGGCTCGAGCTCGGCAACGTCGATGTTTGACGCTTGGGCTTCGTCGACCCGTTCTGCAAGCCCGTCATATCCGTACACAGTCGTGAAGTGGCGCACGTAGGACGGGACCGTCTCGCTTGGCTCGTCGATCAGTGCTTCGAGGAGCTTGACCCGCTCCGTGAGCTCCCTGCCCTCCGCTCCTTCGGGGATGACGAGGATGAACTGCAGAGCACCTGGGTCGTGGTACACGAAGGGCACCTCGACCATTTCGCCGTCATCGAGGCGGTGCAGGGCACCGCTAAGCGCGGGCGCTCTCAGATCCGGGTGCTGGCCAACGTTCACGACACGGAAGACCTCGACCTCCAGCGGGTCACGGCCGGGTCGGAACACCCGTACGTGCTCCACTCGAGTCCGACCGGAAGGGCCCAGATACGGGTAAGACCCCTTGTTCGATGACTGCTTCAACGCGACGCCTGTAGACTGAACTAACGCATCGGAAAGGGGATGGCCAGCTCGAAGAACCAGGCTATCGTGCGGAGTTCATGGAAACCGATGACGCGGTGATGGACCTCACGGTTGCGTGCGTGACGTCTGTGAAGAACGCCACTGGACTCGAGCTCGACCTCACGCAAGACACACTCCCCATCCTCGATCACTACGCGTCGATGGCGGACTCTCCGCGTGACGAAGTCGTGTCGCTCCTTGCACCGATGTGCGGCGCCTATTTTGGTGAGCTCGTTCGCCGTCAGTTCGAGGACGGCACTTGGGTGCTCGATCTGGAAGACCATTCGGAGTGGCGACTCACGTTCGAGAGGTGTTCGCTGGTGTTCAATCCCATTGGGGTGGCGCTCGAGGTGTTTCTCCAACAGGACGTCCCCGACTGGGGGGCTCACCTGCACACCGCGCCGGAAGACCAGCTTCGGGTGAAGCGGGCGCTCGAGGTGTACGGCGACGTGCGAGACCGCGACTACTACACGTTCGGCGTCCGCAACGAAGCGATCGAGCAGGCGTACCTGGGTTTACTCAATAATCCTGGGGGTATGGACCCCAAGGGTTGACAAGCCGGGGGCGACCTCCATAGTCACCCAAGTTACTGGAAACACTATCGTTTTCAGGGTGGATGGTGACCGATTCAAACACAGATGTGACCCCGAAGCCGGGGTGCGACGAGCTTTTGACGACCGGGGACATGGCGCGCCTCAGTGAGAGCACGCTTCGTACGGTCCGGTTCTACGAGCAAGAGGGTTTGATCGAGCCCGAGCGGCGGAGCGCGTGCGGGCACCGCCTGTTCAGCGGCCGCGAGTTGATGAAACTTCAGCTGGCCCTAGACCTCCGCGAGGCCGGGCTTTCTCTTCAGGACATCAAGCACCTGTTCGGTCTAAAGTCCGACTGTTCGTGCCCCGAGGAGGCCAGCGAGCGAATGAGCGACATGTTGGGCCAGCAGATCGACACCATGCAAATGAAGATTGCAAAGCTCCGGAAGCTGCGAGAAGAGCTGACAGCGATGGTGTCGGTGCTGACGGAATGCCAGACTTGTGAGGACGGCAACTTCCCTCTCAACTGTGAGAAGTGTGACGTGCTCGAGAACCCGCAAATGCCGCGAGCGTTACGCGTTCTGTGGAGCGGATAGCGAGGCGCTCATGGAATGGCAACCAAGCACTCCGCTGACCAATGAGGAGCTCGCAAAGCTGCCGGTTTTCCCGTTGCCCCGAGTGGTGTTCTTCCCGGGAACGGCCCTGCCGCTTCACCTGTTCGAGCCGCGCTACACGCGGATGGTCGAAGAGTGCATCGACAGCGGTTGCACGGCGATGGCAGTGGCGCTCTTGGCTCCGGGTTGGGAAGACAACTACGAGGGAAATCCAGAGATCTTCGAGGTCGCAGGAGCGGGACGGATCGTGGCTCATCAGGAGCGAGCCGATGGGACGCACGACATCATCCTGCATGGTTTGAACCGCGTTCGCTTGAGTGAGCTCCCGGATGAAGGGCGCCCTTATCGCTGCGCTCGTGCAGAGCCGATCGAGGATTTCGGCAGCGCGTCGTCGACCGACGTGATGGCGATGATGGCGTGCGCGACTCGCGTTGCGGCGAAGGTTCGAGAGCGACAGCCGGACTTTGCTCTGCAGGTGTCGACGGAGCTTGCGCCTGCAAGGGCGGCGGATGTCATTGCGGATCAGCTCGTCGTCAGCCCGGACGAGCGACAGCAAATCCTCGAGACCGTCGACGTGGAGAAGCGCGTAGGGCTGGTCACGCAGTCGGTGGCTTCCCTCTTGGCGCAGCTCTCCGAGGCCCATGCCCCGTCATGAACCCGTGTGGAAGGGCGTCGCCGGCTGTGGTACCGCGGGGGTTCGCATGAGTGGACCTCAAGAGCGCGAGCGCACCGTGGAGCGATACGCGGAGGCGCAGCTGCCGACGCAGTTCGGATTGTTCCGGGTCGTGGTCTACCGTGAGCTCGGCGCGGACAAGGAACACCTGGCGGTGATCGCTGGCGACATCAACGAGGCGGAAGACCTGCTGGTGCGTGTTCATAGTGAATGTCTGACGGGCGAAGTGCTGCACTCGCTCAAGTGCGACTGCCGCGACCAGCTCGACCTGGCGCTCGAGCGGATCCAGGCGGAAGGACGTGGCGCCGTTCTGTACCTGAGGCAGGAAGGCCGGGGCATCGGGCTCGGCAACAAGATTCGTGCGTATGCCAAACAAGACGAGGGACTCGACACGGTCGATGCGAATCTGGCGCTCGGCTTCGAGGACGACCATCGTGGCTACCACATGGCGGCGGACATGCTGCGCGACCTCGGTGTGCGTTCCATCGCGCTCATGACCAACAATCCCCGCAAGGTGGAGGGTCTCGAGAACGACGGTGTCCGGGTGACCCGACGCGAGCCGCACGAGATCGAAGCGCACGACCATAACCGCGACTATCTCAAGACGAAGCAGACACGGCTTGGCCACCTCGGAAACAACGGGGACTAGCTTCGTCAGAGGCGCTGCCGTACCCTCTGCGCCGTGAAGAGAACGATGTTTGTGACGGTCGCGCTCGTCGCGGCGCTCGTTGGCGGATGCAACAAGGGGGCGAGAACGACGATTCCACTGAGCTGGAAGAACCCCAGCTTCTCAGGGACCACGTTCAAGAAGCTGTTCGTCATCGGCGTCGGGGAAGACGGTGCCGCGCGGCGACTGTTTGAGGACACCTTTGCGAAGGCGGTTGCGACGGAGGGCGCGGCGGCTCAGGCGAGTTGGGGGGTTCTGCCAAAGTCGGACAAGCTGACCGAAGACGAAATCGCGAATGCGATCCGGGGGGGCGACTTCGATGGCGTGCTGATCACCCATCTCCTCAGCGTCGATCAAGACAAGGAATACGTGCCGCCGTCGACCTACAGCGTTCCGACCGGTACGTACGGCTACGGCTACTACGGCTATTACGGCGCCAGCTACGAAGTGGTGCACCAGCCGGGATACTACAAGACCAACACGACGTTTCGGGTGGAGACCAACCTCTTCTCCGTGGCGACGAAAGAGTTGGTATGGTCGGGTCGGTCGGATACCGTTAACCCCGAGAGCCTGACCGACGTGATCGACTCTATGACTGCCGCGGTCGCTAAGAAGCTCAAGGAAGAAAAGCTGATTCCATGAAACGACGTTTATGGGTCGCCGCGTGTGCGCTGGTGATCATTGGGGGCTGCGCGAAGAAGACTACGACGACCTTCTCGCAGAGCTATCGAAATCCAGGATACGAGCAGACCGTCTTCAAACGGCTGTTGGTCATCGCGATTGCGGGGGACCCGGAGAGCCGGAAGAAGTTCGAAGACTCGCTTGCATCCGCGATCGCGGGACAGGGAGGCACCGCGGCGCCGAGCTACACGATGTTGCCTGAAGGTGAGCAGGTGTCCGAGGAGCAGCTCTACGAAGTCATCCAGCGCGAGGGGGTCGACGGAGTGGTTCTCACTCGACTTCTGGCGGTCGAAAAGGACAGCAACTACACGCCTCCGAAGAAGTACAGCAAGCCGCGGACACGCTACTACCCGGCCGGCCCGGGATGGGGATACGGCTACGGCGGCTACTACGGTTTCTACGGCACGACCTACGCGCAGGTTCATGAACCTGGCTACTTCGACACCAGCACGACGCTGAAGCTCGAAACCAGCTTGTACTCGGTCGCCACGAACGACCTGGTGTGGACCGGCCAGTCGAAAACCATAGACCCGGAGTCGATCGACGCCGCCCGCGCGTCGATCACCGAAGCGGTCGCCAGCAAGCTGAAGTCGGAACGCCTGATCCCGTAGACGGAAATCGCGCGGAGGGATGCTTTCGTAAGGCGTGGGGCGGTCACGCGGGTACGCGTTGGGCGAAACGTCTCGCGATCATGCAGAGCGAGGTCTTGGTAAGGCGTCTGGCGGTCATGCTTGGGCAGGTCTTGGCAAGGGGTCTGGCGGTCATGCTGGGTGAACTCTTGGCAAGACGTCTGGCGGCAGT
>CBFCWN010000091.1:0-14160 GCA_965601515.1 uncultured Myxococcales bacterium
TCGAGGACCTGAATCTCGCCCTCGGAGAAGCTGTTGCTGATGCGCATGCGATCGGATCTACCACCGGCAACCGTGCATGACAATCCGTGACGTGAGATGTAGGGCCATATCATGTCAAACGGTTTCGAGGTTTAACCGCGAACACACCGAAGACGCAGAAGTTCTCGGAAAGACTATCGTTTTATCACCGATCGTCGATTCCCACCGCTTGGGCGCAGCACGGTTGACAAGCCGGTCCGAAACAGGCCGGGTGGGGAGTTAGGCGTCCGCGGCGGTCACGCGCACGATTTCGTCGACCGTCGTGACGCCCTGCAGAACCTTTTTCAGCCCGGCCATACGCAGGGTGGCGACGCCCTCACGAACCATCTCGTCCTTCAGCTCTGCGGTTGAGCCGCCCTGAAGAACGATTTCCCGAAGTCGCTCCGAGAACGGCATGACCTCGTAGAGCGCGACGCGACCCTTGTACCCGGTGTCGTTGCAGACTTTGCAGCCCGTCCCGCGAAACGCTTGGACGCTTGGGATCTCGCTCTCCGAAAAACCGACGTCGAGCAGCACCTGCTCGTCGGTCGGCACCTCAACCTTGCACTCCTGGCAAATCTTTCGCGCAAGCCGCTGAGCCAAAACGAGGTTGACCGACGCGGTCACGAGGAACGGCTCGATGCCCATGTTCAGCAGACGCGTGACCGTGCTGGGCGCGTCGTTGGTGTGAAGGGTCGATAACACCAAGTGACCCGTCAATGCGGCCTTGACCGCAATCTCGGCCGTTTCGAAGTCTCGAATCTCACCGACCATGATGATGTCAGGATCCTGACGTAGGAACGAGCGAAGCGACGCGGCGAAGTTCAAACCGATGTCTTCGTGCATCTGCACCTGATTGATGCCCATCAGGTTGAACTCGATGGGATCCTCGGCGGTGCTGATGTTGGTCTCGACGTCGTTGAGATCCGACATGGCAGAGTAGAGCGTCGTCGTCTTTCCGGAACCGGTCGGCCCCGTCACCAGAACCATCCCGTAGGGCTGGTGAATCGCGTCCCGGAAATCGGAGAGCGGCTTTTGTTCGAAGCCGAGCTTCGTCATGTCGAGCTGGAGATTCGACTTGTCGAGGAGACGAAGGACGATCTTCTCGCCCCACAGCGTTGGCACGGACGAAACGCGATAGTCCATCTCCCGTCCCTTGCCGAGCTTCAGCTTGATTCGGCCGTCCTGCGGGAGGCGTCGCTCGGCGATGTCGAGAGAGCTCATGATCTTGAGACGCGACGCGATCGCGTTCTTAAGCTTGATCGGCGGCGTCATCTCTTCGTGAAGCACACCGTCGACGCGGTAGCGGACACGGAGGACTCGCTCGTATGGCTCGACGTGAATGTCAGACGCGCCCTGCTTGATGGCGTTCAGGAGAATGGCGTTGCACAAACGCACGACCGGCGCGTCTTCACTGGCGCGCTCGAGGTCGAGTAGGTTCTCGTCATCTTCGACGCCGGCGACTTCGATCTCCGACTCGTCGAAGCCCTCCATGATGTCTTCGTAGGAAATCTCCGGCTGCGCGTACGCCTTCTCGAGCGCAGCGAGGATCGCGCTTTCCGACGAGACGACCGGCTCCACGTTGTATCCGGTCAGGAACTTCACATCGTCGATCGCGTTGAGATTCGACGGGTCGGCCATCGCGACGATGAGCGAGCTGCCGGCGCGCGAGACGGGAATGATCTTGTGGCGCTCGCAGACCTGCGGGCTGATCAGCTTGAGGATCTCTCGATCGATCTCGTACTCGCTGAGGTCGATCGATTGGACGCGATACTGTTCGCTCAGGAAGTCGGTGATCTCTTGGTCGGAAATCGCGCCAAGACGGGCCAGGGCGTAGCCGAGGCTGATGTTGTCGTCCTTCTGCGCTCGTTGCGCCTCGCGAAGCTGCTCGAGGCTAATGCGCTTCTCGCGTACGAGGAGCTCACCCAGTCGATTTCTGCTCATGCCCGTGATGTCCCTCACCGAGATCCAGTCTTAGTATATTTATTCACATTCCCGAGCCGATCTCAAGGCCTTGAACGGGTTCTCGCGTTCAAACCATAGCCCAGGTGTCGGAAAGCCCGGAATTATGAGAGCTGGCTCACGAAGGGCAAATCCGCGCGGACGGGCGAATCCGCTTTGGCTCAGAGTTTCGAGGGGTTGAGGGCCGCGGCGGCCCGCGTTGGCTTGCCGGCCGAGGTGGGTCGAGGTACCGAGCCCGTGGTGGCGAAGCCAAAGACCCAAATCACCGCGGCCCCGAAGGACATGGGAGAAGCGCTCGACCAGATCGAGCAGCCGAAGATGAACTGGAAGGTGCTTGGCCTCATCGGCCTCGCTCTGGCCGTGCTCTGGGTCATTGCGGGCATCCTCCAGCCAAACATCGGGAACATCGGCTTCATCGTGGCCGGGGTCCTGACGCTGATCGCACTGGGCTTTCTCGTTTGGATCTGGCGGCTGACTCGGAAGTCCGCCGACATCGCCAACATCTTGAAGGGGGCCACCGACAAGGAAAGCCGTCTCGCGGCGCTCGAGCAGCTCCGCGCTCGCCAAAGCCCTGGCGGCAAGGACGCACTCAACGCGATCGCCCAGGCGCAGCTCGTGGCGCAGGAGAACCCCGGCGAAGCCATTCGGATTCTCGAGGCCATCGATCTCGACAAGGCGCCCGCGATGGTTCAGGACGACGTTCGCGCGAACCTCGCGATGTTCTACCTGATGCACGGTCGGGCGCGGGACGCGCGCGCACTTGCCGACGACATTCGGCTCGACCGACAGCCTCAGGCACGAGCGAAAGCGATGTACGCGGCAGTGGTCGCGGAATCGTTCGCGCGCACCGGCAAAGCCGAGGAAGCCCGCAAGCTGCTCGAAACGTTCGATCCGGCCGACAAGGAGTTCGGGCAGGTTTCTGGCATGCTCCTGCGCGCACAGGTCTACACCTACACGGCGACCAAGAAACGAGGGCGTGCACGCGAAGCGATGGAGCGGTTGCTGCAGGTCGACCCCAACATGGTCGCGGCGTTCGTTCAGAAGGGTCAGCGCCCTGAGGTGGCCCGACTCGCAAAGCAGGTCCTCGCCAGCGCAGGCGCGCTCCCGAAGCAGAAAATGCGCGTGCGATAAACCTCGTGGGCGCGCAAACGTGGACCATCCGTGACGTCCTCGATTGGGCGACGAAAGACTTCGAGGGTCGCGGCATCGAGAGTGCACGGCTCGACGCCGAGCTGCTGGTTGCCGAAGCGCTCGGAATCGAGCGAATAGGGCTCTATCTCGATTTGAATCGGCCGCTCCTCGAGGGGGAACGCGATGCGATTCGACCGCTGATCGCGAGGCGGCGAGAACGGGAACCCGTGGCCTACATTCTCGGACGGCGTGATTTCTACGGGCGACGCTTCAGCGTCACGCAGGACGTTCTGATTCCGAGGCCAGATACCGAAACGCTCGTCGAATGCGCACTCGGCCGCATTGCAGACGAGGGTGTCGTTCGGGTGCTCGATGTCGGAACGGGGAGCGGGGCCATCGCCATCACGCTGGCGGCCGAGCGACCCAACACCGAGGTGACCGCGACGGACATCTCGGAAGGCGCGCTTCGGGTCGCCGAAGACAACGCAATGCGACTAGGCGTCGCGGACCGCATTCGATTCGAACGAGCGGACCTGATGGGCGACAACGGGCCCTACGACGTCATCGTCTCGAATCCGCCCTACATCAAGACGGGCGACCTCGACGACCTCGAGCCCGAAGTTCGAATTCATGAGCCCACCGCCGCGCTCGAGGGAGGCGTGGACGGACTCGACGTCGTTCGCGCTCTTCTAGCGCGAGCCGCAACGGCTACCGAGGAGGGCGCAGACCTCGTGATCGAAGTCGGTGCGGGGCAGGCGAGCGATGTCGAGGCTCTCGCTCGAGATTCCTCGGCCTGGAGCCACGAGGCCACTCACGTCGACCTCAATCGTGTTGAACGCGTGGTTCACCTTCGTCGGACTTGACGTAGCCAAAGCTCGGCAAAGACCAGAACGACCGCGAGCAAGAGCAGTGACGGCGCAAGCGGCTCCTCGGTGCCCTTCGAGTCTTCGTCGCCGAGCGCAGCCGTCGAGCCTCGGGGCTCAGGCGGCTCCCCGGGCGTGAGGTCGCTTTCCTCCGGCGGCGGATCGACGACGAATGCGAAACGGTCGCCGCTGACGCCGTTGATCAACACTCGGTACGCCCCAATTTCGCCCGTGTCGCGGAACGAGACTCGATCCGCGTCGCGGAGGTCGACGGTCCGGCCTGACGGCGTGACCACCTGAATCCGCTGACTCGACGTGGAGCCTGGAAGCGACACCGTACCGTAGGGAGCGACCGTATGCTGCGCGCGGCCTGCCAAACGCTCGAGGACGTCCAAGACGAACGGGACGTAGACCGGTTGGTACGGTAGATCGGTCCACGCATCGTCGATCGTCGTTGCCCACATCGCGACGCGTCCGCTTCCGTAGCGATGCTCGACGAGCGCGGGACTTCCGTCGGCAAAGCTTGCGGTCACGACGGCATCCAAGGCGGTCTCGGCAATTGGCGTGCGCGCCCGAACCTTGGCCTGCTCGAGCTCGGGAAGGCGGGTGGAACGAAGCGGCACCGGACGCTCCTCCTGACGGGTCGCGGTGTAGCGTCCAGGCAGCAGCTCTCGGAGCACGCTGCCGTACATACGCGGATTGATCCGATCGCCCGCGGTGATCCACAGGCTTCCGCCGCCGCTGACGAACCGCTGGATCAGCGGAAGCCACTTTTCGTCGAGACGCGCGTTCGCGAGGACGACGACGTCGGAGCGGATGATCGCGTTCTCGGAGAGGTCCTGAGCATCCAAGGTTTCGACGGCAAACGAGCGTCCGATGCGTGGCGCCACGTCGAGTGCGTGAGCGATGAAGGACGTTTCGCGCTTTCGTGGATCGGGATGTGGGTCGCCGTCGACCAGCAGCACATGAACGGTGTCAGAACCGGTGAGGACCCCTCGGATGTTGTCGGCGGGGAGGGCGTCGTCTGGATCCAAGCGAAGCTCCATCACCGCGTCGCTCGGCCCGCCTTGGACCGACATCTCTGCACTTCCCTCGCCATCGCCCCACGTCACGGGAACGCGCTCTCGTTCCTGGCCTTTCTCTCGAAGACGCAGCCGCTGTTCCGCGTCGGTATCCGAGCCCTCGACGCGAACGTCGAGGTGAACTCCTTCGCCAGAGGTGCGATCGCCTGAGACGTCGACCGAAGCGATGCGTCGGTTCTCCGCGTCCGGCGCCGAGACCTGATCGAACGCGACGCTGATCCCGCGTGAGGGCCACTCGCACTCGGAAGCGCGGGCACCCGGGGTGAAGTCGGAGACCACAAACATTCGACGGTCCGCGAGCTCGCTCTCGAGCAGCACCTCGGTGGCGGTGCCCGCCGCCTCACAAAGGGCACCCGCACGGGTCGACCGCGAGTCGAGCTCACCGAGGGCGGTTCGAGCCAACGCAATGTCCTTCTCGCGCCGCAGCCATACGCGAGGAGAAGCCCCCGCCAGAACGATCGATACCTCGGACCCCTCGGGCAGCTTTCGAATCTGTTCGATGGCTCGTTCCTTAGCCTGGTCGATCAGCGTTTCGCCCTCCTGCATCGCCGCCATCGACAGCGAATCGTCGAACACGATGGCAAGCGCATGTTGACGCTCGAGCATGCTCGACTGGACGACTCGATACGGATCGGAGGCGGCAAGCACCAGTGCCGCGACCAGCGCAACGCGCGTGGCGAGCAGCAGCGCGTCGACCAGGCGAAGCCGTGTGGCGCGTGTCGCGTGAATGCGATGCAGAAAGGCAACCGTCGGCAGCGTCTGACGGGGCAGCTTCTGACGGCGAAGGAGGTGAGCGACGATGGGGAGCCCAACTGCGAGGAGTCCGGCGAGGGCCCATGGAAGACCAAAGCCCATCGTTCAACGTCCCCTCATCAGCTGTAGAAGAATGTGCTCGGGAGGCATGTCGGTACGGGCGAGCATGTACGTCGCGCCAGCCGCCACGACCCGTCGCTGGGAAGCGTCGAGAAACTCGTCGATCGCTTCTCGATATGCACGTCGGATGCCCTTCGGGTCGACCTCGACGAAAGGCTCTCCCTCCGTGCCCTCGAATCGCATGGGCTGCTCGTAGGGCAGCTCGAGCTCCGCCGGGTCCATCACGTGAAGAAGCACGGTCTGATGACCTCTCGCCTGGATACGGGCAATCGGTTCCAGCGCATCCTCCCCGAGGTCGAGGAGGTCGCTCGCGATGACCACGAGGCCCATCCGACCCGCATGCTCGATCAGGCCGTCCAGCGACGCGTGGAGGGACGTGCCGTTTCGCGGACGATCGGGCTCGGCGAGGTGGCGCATCAGGTAGTCGAGGTGGGCGGGACCGGACCGTGCGGGAACGTGCGTTTGGATGCTCTCGTCGAACGTGATGAGCGACACGGCGTCCGCCTGCCGCGTCAGAACGTACGCGAGCGCGGCCAGGAGAGTTGCGGCGTAGTCGAGCTTGGTCACGTCGCCGCTTCCCCATCGCATCGACTTCGAAACGTCGAGCGCGAGCGTACCGCGAAGCTGCGTCTCGTGTTCGAAGTGCTTGATCGAGTAGCGGTCGGAGCGTGCGTAGGCTCGCCAGTCGATGAGCCGCGGCTCGTCGCCCGGTCGATACGCGCGGTGCTCCTTGAAGATCGCGCTCGCACCGCGGTGGGGGCTTCGGTGCATGCCCGCGAGCAGTCCGTCGACCGTTCGCTTCGCCCGGAGCGTGAGCCCGGCGAGCCGAACTGCCAGCTCCGGTTCGAGCACGCGAGTCACGGCGTAACGCTTCGCTTGATATCCTCGATGACGTCGGACGGACTCACGCCTTCTGCCTCAGCCCGAAAGTTCATCACGAGTCGGTGCATGAGGATGGGCTCCACGAGCGCTCGTACGTCTTCGAGCTCGGCAGCGTAGCGACCATTGAGCACCGCGCGCGCTTTGGCCGCAATGATGAGACCCTGGCTGGCGCGAGGGCCTGCGCCAAAGGCGATGTTCTTGCGTACCAACTCCGAGGCCTGGCTCTCCTCGGGCCGGGACGCGCGAACGAGCTCTACCGCATGTTGCACCACGTGGTCGGCGACCGGCACGCGAGGAACGAGGTCCTGGAACGCAATGATCTCCTTGGCGGAAAGCACCGGGGTGATCGTCGTCGGCATCGGCGCGGTCGTGCGCTTCACGATTTCGATCTCTTCGTGGGGGCTCGGGTAGCGAACGTCGATCTGGAACAAGAAACGGTCGAGCTGCGCCTCAGGGAGCGGATAAGTCCCTTCTTGCTCGATCGGGTTCTGAGTCGCGAACACGAGGTAGGGCTGTTCGAGAGCGTAGGTGTTGCCGCTCGCCGTCACCTGACCTTCCGCCATCGACTGAAGCAACGCGGCCTGTGTCTTGGGGGGCGCGCGGTTGACCTCGTCGGCCAGTAGGATGTTGGTGAAGACGGGGCCAGGGATGAACCGAAAGTGTCGCTTGCCGGTTGTCGTGTCCTCCTCGAGGACATCCGTCCCGGTCACGTCGCTCGGCATCAGGTCGGGCGTGAACTGAATCCGGTTCGAGTGCAGCGAGAGGGCATCGGCGAGCGTCGTAATGAGCAGAGTCTTGGCGAGCCCTGGCACGCCGACGAACAACCCGTGACCGCGCGCGAAGAGAGCGATGAGAAGAAGCTCGACCACTTCGTCTTGCCCGATGATGCGTTGGCGCAGACGCGCGATGATCTCGTCTCTCGCTGTGGCGAGCTGCTTGACCCGCGAGACATCGGAATCGGCGGCGCTGGGCGCTTCAGGCGGACTGTTGCGGGCGGGTTCGTTCACGAGGACCTTCTAGCGCTAGCGCGATCACTATGCCACTTCACTCGCGCAACCCCCCGAGCTTCTGACAGAGCGAAGCTTCGTGCTGAGCCTGCGGCACGGACAGCGCCGAGAGCACGCAGTGGGGCTGCGGGTCGAATGGGTTGTGTGCGATCGCGCGATAGGCGGCCTTCTCGGCCTCCGTGAATGCTCGGGTCCGGTACTGCGCGGTCGCAAGGCTGGACAGCGCCGGTGCATGCGTGGGGTAAAGGGCGAGCGTCGTGGTCAGCGGGACGATCGCATCCTCGGGGCGGCCGCCCGCAATCGCTGAACGCGCGTAACGTGATGCGACCACGGGATCGCCGGGTGCAGCACGGTGCGCTTTGCCGTACTCGACCGAGGCGGCGGCGGGGCGCTGTCGTGCCCAGAGGAGGTCGCCGAGGCGCAGGTACTTCCGTGCCTGCTCGAGCTCGACGCTCGCGACTTCGTCTTGTTCGCTCGCTTCTCCTTTCAGATACCGAGGCAGCAAACGCACCTGTGGAGCCTCGGGTTCCTTCGCAAGCCGATCGCGCCATCGCCCTTCCAGAGTCTTCCAGGGAACGTTCGCAACTCGCGCAAAGGCCTTTCGAGCGTCCTCTCCATCGGCCACGCGGGCGAGGACTTCCTGCATCCCTTGTGCGCCAAACTGATCGTAGAAGTCGGCGATGAAGGAAGACACCTGGGCGAATGCGAGCGACGCATCCTTTTGCGTGGGGAGCAGAGCGATCGACGGATGAAGCTGATCGAAATCGAGAAGCTCGCTCTTCATCGCCGCTTCGTACAGTAGACGCTCAGACGCCGGCTCACTTGGGAGCGACGCTTCGGTTTGACGCCACCTCGATTCGAGGAACTTCGCGATGCCCTCCTGAAGCCACACGGGCGCGCGGTCGAGCGTCGCTTTGGTGAGCAGCAGATGGACGTACTCGTGGGCGACGGTGTCGAGCCATGGGTATCCGTGCATCAAGGCGCGCGGGGAGGCGATCATCAGACGTCCCCATTTGCAGAGCGCGATCGTGCCTGTCGTGCGGATGGCCTGAACCGACAGCGTCGAGACCCGAGCCAGCGAATCGGCGTCGGGATAGATTTCGAGGCGGACCGGGCTCACCATCCGTACGCCAAGCTCTTCCTCGAGCGCCTCGGTAGCCGCCTTCAGGGTGTCGATCGCGTAGGGGACCAGGACCTCGTCGGGCCCTGGCATGTAGCGCACTTCGAAATCTCCGTGCCGGACGATTTCGTAGTCTTTGGTGGTTTCGTACGTGTCGACGATCACGTCGGCGAAGCTTCCGAGATCGGCAGGAGCGCGTGGGTCTGCTCGAAGCGCGACCACGCCCTCGGCGGCGGACTCGTACTCGCCGTTGTAGTAGTCCGCGAGGATCTCCAGCTCGGGAGTACGCGGGGAGGGGCCGTGCTCCTCGAGATAGCGGTCGAGCAGCGCGCGCGCCGGGACACCTTCGCCGGCGGCAAGGGCGCCCTCGAGAAGGTCGAGCACGTCCGATTCGGGTGCAGCGGAGGGTTCCGCCATCACGACGGCGGGAATGACAGCGAGTAGCGCCGCCGCAAACACGAGTCGCCAAGTGCTCATCGAAGGAGCCTCTCGTAGTAGTCGTCCACTGCGTCCTCGTAGCCAGAGGGAGGGCGGCCGTTCATCGCGTCGAGCACGCGCCGACGCCATGCAAGCTCATCGGCCCGTGACCGCGCGCCCGGGATCTCGACCCGCTCGTTGCGTCGCGAGTTCTGTCCGGTTTGATCTCCGTCGCCGCCACCACCGGAACGGCTTCGCTGCTGCGACTCGAGGTTCTGCCGGAGCCGACGAAGCTGGTCTGCCGCCGCCTGCTGCTGCTTGTGGGCCTCGACCGGGTCGCTCGAATCCAGCGCGCGGCTTGCGCGCTGCATCGGCCGTTCGATCGCTTCGAGCTGCTCGGCGGTCTGTTCGGAAACCGGAACGCCGCCGACTTCTTCTCGCAGGCGGCGCGCGAGGTCGTGCGTCGCTTGTTGCGCAGCACTCTGGTCGGTCGCCTGCTGACCGAGCTGCTCGCGTTCGCGGTCGGTCAGCGAGCCCGTCACGTCAGGGACGGCGTCGCGAGCCGCGCGCTGCAAGTCCTGAGCGCGCGCGGCCGCTTCGCGCGCTTTGGCAGCGGCGTCGGCGGTTCGACCATTTTGCCCGCGGTACATCATCGCGGAGAGCTCGAGGTCCTTCGCAAGGGCGCCGGACGCCTGTGCTACTCGGTCGGCCATCGCCATCGCTTCTCCAGCATCTCCGCCCCGAAGAGCTTTTCCGAAATCGTCGAGGCGCTCTTTGGCGCGGTCTCGCATGTTCCTCTCGTAGGGGCCGAGCGAACGCGGAGCGATGTCCTCGAGCATCTCGGAAAGCTCCTGGGCAATCTCGCCGAGCTCTTCTCGGGACTCCGGGCCCATCGGCTCTCCCTGCCCAGCCGAACGATCGAGAGCACGGTCTCGAACACGACGCGCTTGTTGGGCGAGCTTGCTCTGCTCGACCTCGAGGTCGCGAATCGTGTCCATCGCCTCCATCAGAGCTCGCTCTCGAGGGCCGAACTTCGCTTCGACCAGCGAGTCCTCGCTCTTCGCGAGTGCGTCGGTCATCGATTCGATCATTTGGTCGAGGCGGGTGAGGGCGGCTTCCGCGGCGTCCAGGTCGCCGCTCGCCAAGGCCTCGCGAACCTCGTTCAAGGCGTCGGCGGAGGAACCCGCCTGCTCCGCCTGGCGGTTCACGAACTCGCCGGGGACGTATTGCATCGCCTCGCGGAGCTGGCGACGGAGGGCGTTCATGCGCCGTTCGGCGCGATCGAGCGCGGCCATCAGGGCCCGCTGGAGCTCCGGGGTCTGGCCGCGACGAAGCTCGCCGATCAGGGAGGCAATTTCGTCACGGAGGCGCTGCATCTCGCGCGCGATTTCAGCGGCGTCGTTGAGACGGGCTTCGCTGATCAGGTCGGCGACGATGAGCGTGTCTTTCTCGAGCTCCTGGACGACGGTTCGGTCGGCGCGACGGCGGGCCGAGTGTTGGTCCTGGGAGCGGTACGCCGTTGCCTCGCGCTGATGGTTGCGGGCGAGGCGCTTCCGCATGTCGAGCAAGAGGGGGACCGTGCGGGGGCCCGGGTGATCGCCGACGTCGGCCAGAAACGAAGCCACGTGCTGGTAGTAATCCCGGGCGACCGTGCGCCGGCGTGAGGCCGCATCGAGTTCCTCAGGAACCTGGTTTTCGAGACGGTAGGCGAGGGTGGCGACCAGTCCGTCGAGCAGTTCTTCGAGCTCGACGATGCGGTCGCGCCGTCGCGTGATGTCGGAGGCGAGCGTGAGGGTGCGCTCGGCAGACTGATTCAGGCCAGGTCCATCGACGCGATTGCCATCCTTTGCCTCGAGCCAGATCGTCACCGCGTCGGCAGGGGCCAGCGCGAACTCTTCCAGGCGAAGCGTGGTTTCTCCCATGACTTCAGGGAGCTCCTCGTCTGCGGCGGTGAGAAGTGGTCTGCGGGAATGCTCTCCGTTTGGCAGCCTGATCAGCAGCGTGAGCTCCTGAACGGCGTAGTCGTCGGTGACACGGTATCGAATGCCGATATCCTCGCGAGCCTCGACAACGAGGTCTTCGCTCGGCTCGACGAGGAACACCTCGGGCGGCTCGTCGACGGCCACCTCGATGGAACGGGCGCGGAAGTCGACGCGGCGTTCGCCGCTGCTCGACTCGACGAAGATGTGAAAGGGACCGTCGGTGTCGGCGACGAAGGACGCGACGAAGAGGTCGCCGGCGCGCCGCGCTTCGACGTGACGTCCCGGGAGCTCGACCACCACTCTCGCCGCATCGCCGATCGGAGAGATGGCGTATTCGACGGCCGTTCCTCTTGGCACGCGAAGCTGGTCTGGGTCTTCGGCACGCGCGTTGGCACGGCTCATGTAGTCGGGATGGGTGAGCTCCGCTCTCGTGAATCCGACGACGTGCGCGATCTGCTCACCCTCGACTTCGATGCGACCCGAATGGAGCATCGCGTATCGACCGGCGGCCACGCGATCGAGATCGAGGGACCACCACGCGAGCGCCGTCAGCACCACCACCGCCGCCAGCGCCGGCTGAACGACCCATCTCCAAGGAATGAATCTGCGCGCAGGTGAGCCCTCGAGGGAACGCAGCACGCCGACGCGTTGCGCAACGACGAGCTCTCGTGAGAAGCCTTCGGACTCTTGGAGCTCGTATGCCGTCTGGAGTGGCGACAGGAGAGCGGGCTCCTGGGAGGCCACCAGGCCAAGCGCGCCGTGGTCGCGGAGCTTCATCAACGGCCGAATCGCCCAGGCCACCGCACCCGCAATGGTGGCGAACACCAAGGCCCAGCCGATCGACAGCCACGCGGCCGGCGTCATCGGACCAAGTACCCAGGCGATCAGGACGAATGAAACGAGACCGATCCCGAGCGCCGCCATGGCGATGCGAAGCGCCAACATCGCAGCCGCAGCCAACCGCAAACGCCGTCGATACTCGGCAAGCTTGCTGGCAGATCCCACCGACCGACTCTAGCACGCGGCGACGCGGTCATAAGGGTGGCCGACGGCACGCTTGGGAATGTTCTTGCCGAGATGTGGTGGCTGGTACGGCTTCGCTATGCCCGCCTCGCGCCCCTCGCCAGCTCGATCGAAGCGCGCAGCGCCACCAATCTTCGCAAATCGCGCAGGTTGATCTGCAAGGCATTGGAATTGTTTTGTTTTTTCGGGGGCTGCGTGTCCCCAAAAAGAAAGCCGGGTTGGACGTGCCAACCCGGCTTCTTTGCTGTGAGTGAGCGTGGGTTAGAAGCCCATGCCGCCCATGCCGCCACCGTGGTCGTGGCCGGCGGGCATCGGGGGTTCGTCCTTGGGGATCTCCGCGACGAGGGCCTCGGTGGTGAGCATGAGGCCCGCGACCGATGCGGCGTTCTGAAGCGCGCTGCGGACGACCTTGGTCGGGTCGATGACGCCGGCCTTCACCAGGTCGGTGTATTCCTCCGTCGCGGCGTTGAAGCCGTAGGCGCCCTTGCCGTTGCGAACTTCGTTCACGACGATCGAGCCTTCGAGACCGGCGTTGGCCGCGATCTGACGAAGGGGCTCTTCGATGGAGCGAAGAAGGATGTTGGTGCCGACCTTCTGCTCGTCGCTGACCTCGAGCTTGTCGAGACCGGCCTGCGCGCGGATGAGAGCGACGCCGCCACCGGGGACGATACCTTCCTCGACGGCCGCGCGGGTCGCGTGAAGGGCGTCCTCGACGCGTGCCTTCTTCTCCTTCATCTCCACCTCGGTTGCGGCGCCGACCTTGATGACGGCAACGCCACCGACGAGCTTCGCGAGGCGCTCCTGCAGCTTCTCACGGTCGTAGTCGCTGCTGGTCTCCTCGATCTGCTTGCGGATGGTGTCGATGCGACCGGCGATGTCCTTCTTCTTGCCTGCACCGTCGACGATGGTGGTGTTCTCCTTGTCGATGGTGACGCGCTTCGCACGACCGAGGTCGTTGAGCGTGACGTTCTCGAGCTTGATCCCGAGGTCCTCGCTCACGACGGTGCCGCCCGTGAGGATCGCGATGTCCTGAAGCATGGCCTTGCGGCGGTCGCCGAAGCCCGGCGCCTTCACCGCAGCGGTCTGCAAAGTGCCGCGGAGCTTGTTCACGACGAGCGTGGCCAGAGCCTCGCCTTCGACGTCCTCGGCGATGATGACGAGAGGCTTCTGCTGACGAGCAATCGCCTCGAGCACCGGAAGCAGGTCCTTCATGTTCGAGATCTTCTTCTCGACGATGAGGAGGTAAGGGTCTTCGATCTCGGCGACCATGCGCTCGGGGTCGCTCACGAAGTAGGGCGACAGGTAGCCGCGGTCGAACTGCATGCCCTCGACCACGTCGAGCTCCGTCTCGAGGCCCTTCGCCTCTTCGACGGTGATCACGCCTTCCTTGCCGACCTTTTCCATCGCCTCGGCGATGATCTCACCGATCGTGCGGTCGCCGTTGGCGCTGATCGTGCCGACCTGCGCGATTTCCTTCGGATCCTTGGTCGCCTTCGACACCTTGTGGAGAGCCTCGACGACGTTGGCGACGCCGGCATCGATGCCGCGCTTGATCTCCATCGGGTTGTGACCCGCGGCAACCATCTTGCTGCCCTCGCGGAAAATCGCCTGGGCGAGCACGGTCGCGGTGGTGGTGCCGTCGCCGGCAATGTCCGAGGTCTTCGAGGCGACCTCGCGCACCATCTGGGCGCCCATGTTCTCGAACTTGTCGGCGAGCTCGATCTCCTTGGCGACCGTGACGCCGTCCTTGGTGACGGTCGGGGCGCCGAAGCTCTTCTCGATCACGACGTTGCGGCCCTT
>CBFCWN010000092.1:0-14154 GCA_965601515.1 uncultured Myxococcales bacterium
CGCTTGACCGCGCCTTTGGCCGTACTGTCGCCTGCACGCTTGATCTCCTCGGAGCTGATCGCGTCGGCAACCCCTACGGCTTCTTTTCGCAGGGCGAGCTGGGCGGCCTCACTCGTGGTGTCCGCCATGTAGATGATCTCCTGCTCTTCGACGCCCGCGTCCTCCTCGGAGATGGGGTCGAGCACGAAGTTCACGCGCTTGAACGCACCGCGGGTCACCAGGATGTTGTCCCACCGGGCTCCGTGATAGAGGTCGTAGTAGCTCCGGAGGGTGTACCGGCCGGGCGGCAGATAGAGCCGATAGCGGCCGCGCTCATCGGTTAGCGTGCTTCGGAGTCGACCGTCCTCTTTGCCTTTCGCCAACACCGGCGCGTCGGGAAGCACCTTCTTCGGCCGCCGCGAGACGACCTGTCCTTGCACGCCGGTCTCCTTGTCAGCCCCCGGCTCGAGCTTGTCAGGATCCTGAACCTTCACGGCTTTCGACACGACCGGGACGGCCACTTCCTCGATCTCCCGGCCCTCCGCGTCGGTCACCCGGTCGCCCTCTCCCGTCTCGTCGTACTCGATCACGATCTCGTCGACGTCGTCCGCGCTTTCACCTTTGTCTGTGTCGTCGCGTTCCTCGCCCGGGTCTTCGCCGTCTAGGTATTCCTCGTCGTCGCCAGGCGCGGGAGGGGGCTCTTCGACGTCGTTGTCATCATCCGAGCCTGCCACCTCGTCGGTGACCCAGTCGTCGCCGACATCCGGAGCCTCGGGTCCCCCCTCCGCCTCGCCGGTCTGCGCGACCGCTCGCGGCGGCATGGCGACACTCACCACCACTAGAAGCGTCCAAAGCAGACCTTCTCGACGCGCGCGTAACATACCTGTCCTTCGTCAATCGTTGTTGGAGAGAGTTGCTTCGGGTCAGTGTCTGCTACTCGTCCTCGTACACACCGTCGGTCAGCACAGCGATGTGTGCGGCGCCCCCCACGCGCGCCAAGTCAAGAGCGCGCACCGCGCGCGCATACGGCGCGCTGTCGGCCGCATCGAAGAACACTTTTCGCTCCTGTCGCGCAATCAACACGCGCTTGAGCTTTGGAGCGAACTCCTCGTCTGGAACGATCTCACGATTGATCTGGAACTCGCCTTTCGGATTCACGCTGATCACGATCGGCTGCTGCATGTTCGGGTCCGGCGGAGTGATCTCTTCGTCCGGGTCCGGCTTGTCCGGCACGTGCACCCAGAAGTGCGCCGGCATGAGCGGCATGATGACCATGAAGATGATCAGGAGCACCAGCACGACGTCCACCAGCGGTGTGACGTTCATCTCCGGATGCGCCCGGCCCTTCTTGCCCGTCGGGGCTCCCACACTCATGCCCATGCGGCATTCTCCTCGAGCACACGGCTCCGTTTCGTCGTCACGAGTCCCCCCCGGTCGCGCGAACGCTCTTCGCGAAGGCCTCCGCATCGTCGAGCGCCGCTTTCGTGGCGCGCAGATTGACTCCCGGGAACCCGACGTCTTGTACGATCGCCATGACGTCGCGAACCTGGTCGTAGGTGAGGCGATGGTCCCCAACGAGCACGAGCTTCTTGTTTGGATCCGCCGCGGCCGCGTTCTGGAGATGGCCTGCCAGCGCGTCTCGCTCGACCATGTAGTCCTCGAAGTAGAGCTTCCCGTCTGCGTCGACCGAGAGCACGTACGGTTCTTCCTCGTTCTCGCGCGTTTCGTCCGGGTTCTCGAGCTTGGCGAGCTCGAGATTGAGATCGCTCACCGCAGCGGGAAGGATCACCATGAAGATGATGAGAAGCACCAACACCACGTCCACCAATGGCGTGACGTTCATCTCCGGGGCGACCTTGCCTCTTTTCTTGCGTGCGAGACCCATGCGTCAGCTCGTCCTTCTCGTTCCTATTCCGCCGGAGCGGCCGCGGTGGCCGGCGGTGCCTGCACGTCGCCGGACACGCCTCCGCCGATCGCACCGGCTTCGAGCTGGTCGACGAGCTCACTGCCTGCATTCGCGAGTCCCGCCTCGTACTTCGCGATCATGCCGCTCAGCCAGTTGAAGAGCATGACGGACGGGATGGCGACGATGAGACCGTATCCCGTGACGTAGAGGGCCTCACCGATCAGCGGACCAATCGTGCTCAGGCCGCCGCCGCCTTCCTGACCGATGACCTTGAACGCCCCGAGGATGCCGAACACCGTTCCGAGAAGCCCGACGAACGGCGAAGTCGAACCGTTGGTCGCCAACACCGCGAGGCCTTTGTTGAGGCTGAGGCTCAGGTTTTCGCCGGTCCGCTCGAGCTCACGCTTGGTGAACCCCGCGGCCCGGTCGCGGCTCATGCCGAGCGCGAGATTGTCCTCGAAGGTCTTGATGCCCTTGTAGATGAATCGGGCGAGGTGGCTCTTCTTCGAGGCCTCTTCCGACACCTTCATCGCGCCCATCGCATCGCCCTTCTCCATGGGGACAGCGACTTCAGCAGCGAACTTCTTCGAGCGCCGTTTTGACATGAAGAGCATGAGAAGGCGGTCGATGGTGACGGTGACTGCCCAAAGCCCCTGAATGGTCAGGACGACCACGACCGTTTTCACGATCGGGTTCATCTGGGCCCACATGTGAGTGAGATCTAGTTCCATGGTGCTTCCTTTCGCGTGCCGTCAGATGTTCGACGGCTTGAACGTAAATTGCCTTCGGTAGGGGTAGGGGACGGCGGTGCCGTCGGGCAGACGCGCCGGCTCGAAACGCTGAGCGAGCGCGCATTTGATGATCATGTCTTCGGGAACGAGCGGATGTGTGTTCTCGAGCTCGGCCTTCACCGGGACTCCGTCCGGCATCACGAGGATGCGAACGCGGATTCGAATCGTCTCTGCGCTCGTCCGCATCTTCGGCGGAATGTCGGGTGCCTTGCAGCCGCCGAGGTACTTCGGGCGCTGCACGGTCTCGCGTTTCTGACGTGGGCCGGTCTTTTTCTTGCCCTCGCCGCCGCCGCCGATCATTTCGTCGATGTTGATTTCCTCGACGTCGGCGAGACGGCCGCCCGATGCTTCCTGAAGCTCCTCGTCGGGAATCTCGGTCGGCGCAGAGAGGCCCCGCTTCTGACCTTCGGACGCTTTCACTTCCTCTTTGGCCTCTTTGGGCTTCGGCTTGGGCTTGGGTTTCGGCTTGGGCTTTTCTTCGACCGGGGTCGGAGCCGCCGCGAACTCGACCGCGACGTCGCGCTCCCTCTTCTCCACGTAAACCTTCGCCGTCGCGATGGCAGCAACGATGCCGAGCCCCGCCAGGACGTAGACGACTGCGGAGACGGCCAGCGAGACGCCCATGCGTCCGCGTCCCTCGTCGTCTTCCTTTTTTCCGTCTTCGAAGTCCTGGAACATGCGTGCGCCGCGCGGGGGGCCAGATAAACGCGTCGGCGGTCAGAAGTAGGATCGTGATGTGACAGCCGCGTGACACACGAGTGGCGTCTGGGCGAAGCCCCCAAATCGATGGAAAGGGCGTCAGCCAGCTAAGCGAAGGCGGTATCCAACACCGCGAATTGTTTCGATTAACCCGGAGGAGGGGCCAAGCTTCTCGCGGAGCCTTTTGACATGGGTATCGACGGTCCGCGACACGGCGGGCTTGTCACTCGCGGTCTCGCACCACTTCCAGACCCGTGCGAGGAGCTCGCGGCGGTCCTGAACCTGCCCGCTGTTTCTCGCGAGATGCTCGAGCAGCCGAAATTCCACGGCGGTGAGGCGGACGGGCTCGCCGTTGCAGGTCACCGTCTCGCGAATCGTGTCGATGCGAAAGGGACCGACGTCGATGATCGGCACCCTCTGCCGGTCGTCGGTGTGTCGGCGCAGAACGGCCTTCAGCCGAAGGCTCAGCTCGCGAGGCCCGATCGGCTTGGCGATGAAGTCGTCTGCCCCGAGCTCGAAGGCAATCACACGATCGATCTCGCTCGCGCGCTCGGAGAGCACCAGCGCGAGTGCCTCACGGTCGCAGTCCGACGTCGAGAGCTCCCGCAGCAGCTCCGCGGTCGTCATGTCGGGCGGGTCCTCGTCGAGGAGGATGGCGCTCGCGCAGCCGCAGGCGGCTCGCCTGAGAGCGATCCGCCCGGTGAAACTGTGAACGATCGAGACTCTGTCGTCGACGAGGAGACCCTCGAGCTCCATCGCGAGCATAGGCGATGGCGAGACCACGCAAACTTCCAGAATCATGAAGGACGGATTGTGTTTAGCCGCGTGACAGCCTCGTGTCGTCGAGGTGTCTGACAGGTGAGAATGATTCCCCGACAGCGCGTTGTTTCGCGTTCGTTTCAATCGTCACTCACCGACGACACCAATCCGGGCGACAGTTTTATCGTGCAGTTCGCAGCGTCTGCGCAGGAGTTGGGTGCGGCTCGCACGAAGAGGAGGGCTTCGTGGCCGGTCGCGTTTACCCGCGCGCTCACCACGGCGCGAGAGGCGCTTGGCTGTGCGCGAGAGATTCGACTCGAACCCGGCGCGCCGACAGCGATCGCCCGTGCCGAACGGCTCGTCTCAGCGTGCGGCAGGCTGGGCGAGAAGCTCCGAATGAAGGTCCACATTCGAGGAGAGGTTCCACGCGGCCCGTCGATCGTCGTTGCGAATCACCTGAGCTACCTCGACCCGCTCGTGATCGGCTGGACGCTCCCGGTGGGAGCGGTCGCGAAGAGCGAGATCATGGGCTGGCCCGGAGTCGGGGAAGCCGTCGCCGACCTCGGCGTCGTGTTCGTCAAGCGGGGCTGCCCTCAGAGCGGTGCGGTGGCGCTTCGAAAGACGATGCGCCTTCTCGACACGGGTGTGCCGGTTCTCGTATTTCCCGAAGGCACGACCACGACGGGACACGACGTCCTTCCATTCGCCCGGGGCGCGTTCGGCGTCGCGCGACTCACCCGAGTCCCCGTGATTCCGGCGTCGATCCGCTACGACTGCGATGACGCCGCCTGGGTCGGCGCCGCATCGCTCCTGCCGCACGCGCTCAAGCTACACCGACACGACGAGATCCACGCGGAGCTCACATTCGGACCGCGCCTTCAACCATGGGCGTTCGAAGATGCCTCGACGCTCGCAGAAGCGACGCGACAGTGCATTCGTAGACTACTGCTGCCGTGAACCTTCCAGAGCTCGACCAGCTTCAGACCGTCATCGAACGACTCGGGAACGACGCGCGCGTCGACGTCCTGGCGCGAGTCGGAGGACTCCCGATCCAAGGGGTGGTCGTCGGCAGCCGGGATCCAGAGGCACCCTGCCTGATCCTCGTCGGGGGCGTGCATGGCCTCGAGCGCATCGGCACGAAGGTGGTCGTTGCCTACCTTTCGACGCTTGCCGAGCGGCTCCAGTGGGATGAGCTGACCCGAACCGCGCTCGAGCGGAGCCGAATCGCCGCGATCCCGCTGCTGAACCCCGTGGGCATGCGAGGAGGGACGAGGGCGAACGGAAACGGCGTGGACCTCATGCGCAACGGCCCGACGCAGGGCAACGGTCAGGCTTCGTGGTTCGTTGGGGGGCAGCGTCTTTCGCCACTGCTCCCCTGGTACATGGGCAAGAAGGGGCAGTTCGAGCCGGAGGCGGAGGTGCTGATCAAATTCGTGGCGGAGCAGGTCGTGTCGTCTGCCGCATCGATCGCGCTCGACGTTCATTCGGGGTTCGGGTTCGAAGACCGCCTTTGGTTTCCGTACGCCTACACGCGACGGCCGTTCCCAAACACACCCGAGGTGTATGCGCTGTTCGAGCTTCTCAACCAGACGCTTCCTCACCACGTCTATCACGCGGAGCCGGTGTCACGGTCCTACACGATCCAAGGCGACCTCTGGGACTTCATGTACGACCAGTCCCGCGTGCACGGGCGCGGACTCTTCATCCCAATGACGCTCGAGATGGGTTCATGGACGTGGATCCGAAAGAACCCGCGGCAGCTGTTCACGCTCCCCGGGAGCTTCAATCCGATCAAGCGCCATCGGCTTGCGCGAACGCTCCGAAGACACCTTCTCCTGATGGACTTCTTGCACAGGGCGGCCGTAGGGCATCGCGCGTGGGGAGAGCTCGACGATCGGCATCGAGAACGCTGCTTGTCGTCGGCGCTTAACCTCTGGTTCACGTAGCGGTCACACGGCTTTCCAAACCGTCACGGGTCGGTTGCCTGGAGTTGATCTGCGTGGCCGATCCTGGCGCAGGGGTGTGACGTGACTCTAGATTCTACAACGGCGATTGAGCCGATCAGTCGAGGTCCAGATCGAAAGCCCGTACGACCGTGGGGCATTCCCGAGCTGAACCTCCGAAGTGGCCCGTATCGGGCCCGTTTCGCGCGGACCCGAGCGGACGTGGAGGCGGCGCAGCGGCTCCGGTTTCAGGTGTTCAATCTGGAACTCGGCGAGGGCCTGCAGGCTTCCTACAGCACCGGGCGCGACGAGGACCAATACGACGACCGGTGCCACCACCTGCTCGTCGAACACGTCGAGTCGCGGAAAGTGGTTGGCACGTACCGACTGATGACCGAGCCCATGGCCGGCACCGCAGGCTTCTACTCCGAAACCGAGTTTCGTCTCGAGGTGTTGCCGCCATGGATCCGTGAGGAAGGCGTCGAGCTCGGGCGGGCATGCGTCGATTCAGAGCATCGCTCCGGACGTGTGATCTATCTGCTGTGGAAGGGCATCGCGGGCTACCTCGCGCACAACCAGCTTCGCTATCTGTTCGGCTGCTGCTCGGTGCCAGCGACGGACCCGGGCGTCGGACTCAAACTGCACCTTCAGCTTGCGAAGGAAGGCCACCTGCTCGACGGGTTCGTGGCGCGAGCGACGCGCGCCTGCGCCTGTGACGGCGGCACGGTCGCAGAGTGTGAAGTCTTGCTTCCACCGTTGTTCAAGGTGTACCTCGACATGGGAGCAAAGGTCTGTAGCGAGCCGGCTATCGATCGCGAGTTCGGCGTGATCGACTTCCTCATCGTGCTCGACGTCGAAAACCTCGACGACCGAACGCGCAGGCGCATGTTTGGAAGCTCGTCGAAACCGAAGGGCGCCGTTCAAGAAGTCTCGAACGAGCCTCCAACGCGCCGCGACTACAAACACTAGCGTCGTCTGACTGGGCTAGGCCGGAAGCGGTGGGAGCGTCCGAGTGCTCGATGCCCCGGTCCGCCCGAGCGTGAGACGAAACCGCGTCCAGTGCCCAGGCTCGCTCTGCGCCTCGATCTCGCCGCCCATGCGAGCGACGAGGTGACGCACGATGGAAAGGCCAAGCCCCGTGCCGCCCATGTCTCGCGAACGGCCGGCGTCGACGCGATAGAAACGCTCGAAGATGCGGTCGAGCTGGTCCGGCGGAATCCCGGGGCCCGAGTTCTCGATCTCGAGCGTGACGGTATCGAGTTCGGTGGTCGCCCGCATGGTGATGAGGCCTCCCTCCGGCGTGTACTTGATCGCGTTGTCGACGAGATTGATCAGAACCTGATCGAGGGCTCTCGGGTTCGCGATGACCTCCGGAAGTCCGACCAAAGATTCGGTGCGCACTTCGAGGTCGCGCTGGTCCGCCTGCGCCGCGAGTCCGAGCACGACGTCTTGCACGGCCTCGGAGAGGTCGACGGCGGCGAGCTCGTACTCCTGCTCCGGGGACTCCGCGCGACTCAGGGCCACCAGGTCGTTCACCAGAGCCTGAAGGCGAAGGGTATGCCTCAGAATCACGTCTACGAAGCGCTCTGCCGACTCGACGTCGGTCACGGCGCCTGCCTTGAGCGTCTCGGCAAAGCCGCGAATGGCGGTCAACGGCGTTCGCAGCTCGTGACTCGCGTTGGCCACGAAGTCGCGACGAACGCGGTCCGCGAGCTTTTGCTTGGTGACCTCGTGCAGAACTCCAACGACTCCGCCGCGACCCGGAAGCGGCGCGATGACCGCGGTGTACACACGAGTGCGCCCGGCGATGTCGAGCGTGAGGTCCGCAGCAACCGGATCGCCGTGACGTCCCGACCGGACCGCATCTCGGAGGGCATCGCTTCGGAGCACTTCGGAGGGCGACTTGCCGATCGCAGTGCTCTCGGCGATCACGTCGAGCGCGGTGTTCGTCATGACTACGCGGCCGAGAGAGTCGGTGACGAACACCGCCTCCACCATCGAGTTGAGGATGGTCTTGAGGCGGCTTTCCTGGGCGTGAAGGGACGCGATGCGTTCGTTGAGCTCGTCGGCGAGTCGATCGAGCGAGCGGCCGATGTCGCCAAGCTCGTCGTCGCGTTGACTGAAGGTACGCACCGACAGGTCACCGCGAGCGAGCGAATCGGCGACTTCGGTCAGCTGTCGAGCCGGGGCTACGATCGTTCGGGAAAGCGCCCAGGTGAGCGCAACGCCGATGATGAGCGCAAGCGCGCCTGCGACGAGCATCAGCTCTCGAACGCTCGAGCGCATCGCATCGGCCGGCTGGGTCGAACGCATCGCCTGTACGACGTCCCCGTTCGGAAGCGCCTGGCGGTAGACGAAGTACTCCCGATCGTCGCCTCCAAGCGCAACTCGCTGGAAATTTCGCCGGCCCGATTCGTCTTCCGGAAGCAGGTACTCCGCGGCACTGTCAAACCCGGCTCGATCGGAACGCGTGGAGCCGACCACTTTTCCGTCGCGCTCGATGAGGATCCAGGCACCGTATCGGGCCCCCATCTCCTCCGCGACGGCATCCGGATCGTCAGACCTCGAGAGCTCGAGCTCCGTGGCGCGGATGGCGGCCTGAAGGTCGACCCGCTGCGTTCGTGCGAGCCGATAGTCGGTGAGCGGATCCTCGAGCAACAGAATCGTGAGCACGATGGCCGCCGTGGCGGTCATCGTGGCGGCGATCAGATTCCAGCGTAAGCCCCAGCGCTCCACCGTTCGAGCATATCAACTTAGAACGGTTTTTGTACGCGATAGCCCACGCCACGGACGGTCTCGAGATAGCGGGCCCCTTCGCCCAGTTTTTCCCGCAGCCGCTTGATGTGGGTGTCGACGGTGCGGGTCTCGACGCCGGGCGCGTAGCCCCATACCCGCTCGAGCAGTGCATCGCGTGGCTGAACGCGTCCCGCCCTCGACGCCAAGTCGAGCAGCAGGCGGAACTCAAGCGCGGTGAGCGTGATCTCTTCACCCTCGACGTCGACCCGGTGCGCCGGAACGTCGATTCGAAGCTCGCCGATCGAGAGAACCTGAGGCCCCTCGGGCTGCGCCTGCGGCCCAACGCGACGAAGGATCGCTTCCACGCGAAGCGTGAGCTCGCGAGGGCTGAACGGTTTGATGACGTAGTCGTCGGCCCCCACCTCGAAGCCGACGATTCGGTCGATCTCCTCCGCCTTGGCCGTAAGCATGATGACGGGGATCCGAGCGGTTTCCGCGCTCCGGCGAAGTCGCCTACACACCTCGAAGCCGGAGATGTCGGGCAACATGACGTCCAGCAACACGAGATCGGGACGTTGCCGAGCCACCTCCGCCAACGCGTTGGCGCCGTTGTGCGCCACCGCGACTTCGTGGCCCCCCTCGCGCAGGTTGAACGCGACCAAGTCGGCGAGGTCGACTTCGTCTTCAACGACCAGAATGTGAGCGCCCATGGTTCTTGGCCGCGAGCCTCGCAGGGCACTGTGACAGGCCTGTGACCCGACGGTTTCGTACGGGCAACGTATACCACGGCTTTACGGGCGTCGCGGGGGCGTGCTAACCCGCCTACACCACCCGGTTTTCGACATGCGAATCCCCCTTGCCAACCTGCTCGTACGGAGCCCTCTGCCGCAGGTCAGCACCCTCATGGAAGCCGTGGAGCAGTGCGTCGCGTCGCTCCCCATCCTGATCGACCTCCTGATCGACGAGGACCGGGACGGCCTCGAGCGGGTCGCTCGCGAAGTGAGCGTGCTCGAGGGCCAGGCCGACGACGCCAAGAACGAGCTCCGCACGAGGATGCCGGTTCGGCTTTTTCTGCCCGTCGACCGGAGGGACTTCCTGCGACTCGTCCGCCAGATCGATGCCGTCGCAAACTGCGCCGAGGACGTGGGCGTACTACTCACGCTTCGTCCGTACGAGGTCCCGGAGGAGCTTCAGCCTCTGCTTCGCGAGTTCGTCGAGGCCGTCATGGCGACCGTCGCCGGCGCGACCGATCTCGTCGCGATGATGGACGAGCTCATGGGCTCAGGCTTTGCAGGAAAGGCCGCGGAGATCGCGATGGCCAAGGCCGACGAAATCGGTCGGCTGGAACACGAGGCCGACAAGCTTCAAGACCGCTGCGCGAAAGCGCTCTTCAGAGCGGAAGAGTCGATGTCGCCGGTGTCGATCTTCATGTGGACCAAGGTGCTCAACAAGATCGGCTCGATCGCCAACCATGCCGAGAACGTCGGCGACCAGTTCAGACTCTTCGTCGCAGCATCATAGATGGACGCCACCACAGTGATTCTGACGGTCGCGTCCCTCGGCGGCCTCTACATGGCCTGGACGATCGGCGCCAACGACGTGGCCAATGCGATGGGGACGTCGGTTGGCTCCGGTGCGTTGACGCTTCGTGGCGCCATCATCGTCGCCGCGATCTTCGAGTTCGGGGGCGCCATGCTCGTCGGGGGCTCCGTCACCAACACGATTCGTAAAGGCATCGTCGATCTTCAGGCCGTTGGCAGCGATCCCATGGTGATGGCGGTCGGAATGACGGGTTGCCTCCTCGCAGCCGCACTCTGGTTGAACCTGGCCACCTATGCCGGTTGGCCCGTGTCGACTACCCACAGCATCGTCGGCGCCGTCGTCGGCTTTGGCGTGACCGCCGGAGGCCTCGGTGCGGTCGACTGGGGGACGGTGGGCAGCATCGCCCTGAGCTGGGTGGTGTCCCCCGTCATGGGAGGGCTGCTCGGTTACGGGCTCTTCATGTTCATCCAAAAGACGATACTCACCGCCCCCGATCCGGTGGCGGCGATCAGACGCTGGGGGCCCATCCTCGTCTTCCCCATCATCGCGATTCTCGTCCTGAGCGCGATGTTCAAGGGGTTGAAGCCGCTTCGCCTCGACCTCTCTTTCGGCCCAGCGGTCCTCCTGGCGCTCGGGTTGGGCCTGCTCGCAAGCCTCGCGGCCGTTCCGATCTTCAAGAGCTTTGCCGAGCGAAGCGTCCGATCGAAGGAAGCCGCCATCGGCCGCACCGAGAAGGTGTTCATGGTGCTCCAGGTCATGACCGCGTGCTTCGTGGCGTTCGCCCACGGCAGCAACGACGTGGCCAACGCCGTCGGTCCTCTGGCCGCGGTGTTCGGCGCGATCCAGGACGGCGTGACTGAAACCGTTCAGGTCCCGTATCGAGTCCTTCTCATCGGCGGTGTCGGCATCGTCGTGGGCCTGGCGACGTACGGCTACAAGATCATGGCCACGATCGGCAAGAAGATCACCGAGCTCACTCCGTCACGGGGTTTCTCTGCCGAGTTCGCGGCCGCAACCACCATCGTCGTCGCAAGCAAGATGGGTCTCCCGGTCAGCACGACTCACACCCTGGTCGGCGCAGTCATCGGAGTCGGCTTCGGGCGAAGCATCGGTGCGATCAACACACGGGTGCTTCGCGGCATCTTTGCCAGCTGGTTCATCACGGTGCCGTTCACGGCGCTGCTAGCGGCGGGTCTCTTCGTGTTGCTACGAGCGGCGATCCTCTGAGTGGCTCCGCCTCGCTCGACGCGCTAAGCACGGCCCATGGCTTTGTCCGTTGGCATCGTCGGCCTACCGAATGTCGGCAAATCGACCCTCTTCAACGCCCTCTCCGACAAGGAAGCGGAAGCGGCGAACTACGCGTTTTGCACGATCGACCCGAACGTCGGTGTCGTGCCGGTTCCGGACTCTCGCTTCGACAAGCTCGTCGAGCTGAACCAGCCAAAGAAGGTGGTTCCCGCGACGGTCGAGTTCGTCGACATCGCAGGATTGGTGCGCGGCGCCTCGAAGGGCGAGGGAAAGGGCAACGCCTTTCTCAGCAACATCCGTGACGCGGACGCGGTGGCCCACGTCGTGCGCTGCTTCGAGGACGAAAATATCGTCCACGTCGACAACCGGGTCGACCCGCTTTCGGACATCGAAACGATCGAAACCGAGCTCATCTTGAAGGACCTCGAGACCGTCCAGAAGAGGCTCGACAAAGCAGAGCGCGCCGCGAAGGGCCAAGACGCGTTCGAAAAGAAGGCGGTCGGCCTGTGCGAGCGGCTCGTGGCCGCGCTCGACGGGGGAAAGCCCGCGACGGCGGTGACCCCAAACGACGAAGACGAAGAGAAGATCATGAGAGACATGTTCCTTCTCACGAACAAGCCTTCGTTCTTCGTGGTCAACGTGAAAGACGATCAGCTGGCCGACATCGATTCCGACCCGTTGGTCGCCAAGGTGCGTGCCCTCGGCGAGGAGCGGAGTGTGCCCGTGGTCGTCATCAGCGCCGCGATCGAATCGGAGATCATGCAGCTCCCCGAAGAGGAGCGCGCCGAGTTCATCGAGTCGCTTGGTCTCGACGAGCCGGGCCTCCACAAGCTGATCCGCACTGGCTACGAGACCCTCGACCTGATCACCTACTTCACGGCGGGCGAGCCCGAAGTCCACGCGTGGACCATCGCGCGCGGCACCAAAGCCCCGCAGGCCGCCGGGAAGATTCACTCGGACTTCGAACGAGGATTCATCCGCGCGGAGGTCATGAAGTGCGAGGACCTCTTCGAGCTCGGCTCTGAGGCGGAAGTGAAGTCCGCTGGCAAGCTAGGCATCGAGGGCAAGGACTACGTCGTGCAGGATGGCGACATCATGCACTTCCGCTTCAACGTCTAGAGCGTGTACGGGAGACCGATGATCGAGGAGTCGGGGCAATCGACCTCGAACTCTTCGATGCCGTCCTCGTTGGGCCCCATGGCGCGGTTTTCCCCTCCACCCGTCCCGATCTTGATTCGGGCGTCGGTGTACATGATGAAGTCGCACATCTCCTGCGAGAAGCCGCGCCGAATGGTTTGATCGGTCTCGTTCAAGAACCCGCATTCGGACCTGAGGATCGTCGAGCCGTTGGTATGGATGGGCGGATCGATCACCTGCCCAAGTGGCTCGCCAACGCTGTTCCGAGTCTCGAAGATCGTTTCCCTACCACCATCGTCGTCGACGAAGCTGAGATTGAAGTAGTTGCCGCGCTCGTGATAGTGACTGAGGACGTAGTAGACGTTGAAGTCGGTGGGCAGGTCGAGGCGGCCGAAGACAGGACCGAGGTCACACGCGAGCGACGTACGCGATTCCTGAGGCACCCCGTCGACCGCCGGAGGAATCACGATGTCCCCGATCTGATAGCTGATGACCGACAGCGGGATTTCCACTTCCTCTTCGGGCAGTGCCTCGACCTCGAAGCTCATCGATGTCTCGAGCGGGGCGCCTGTGATGTTGAGTAAGTGCACTGCCCCGACGACCATGCTCCGCGGAGGGATCTCCACCGCCGCCCCCTTCGGAAAGGCCTGCTCTTCCCCGAGATTCTGTGTCGACTGAAAGAAGAATGCACCGCCGAGACCTGCCGCCCCGTATTCCGAGTACCCGCGAGCGTCGCAGTCCCAGGTACCCTCCACGGTCGCGTCCGGACCCTCGACCTCGGGATTGACCGGGTATGCGGTCTCCGGCACGAAGAACCAGTTCGAGTGGTGCCAGCCGCCGTCGTTCGACTGCCTGACCGTATTCACGTAGAGGGGTTCGTCGTTGTCGAGGATCCAGGTTTGACACACGTCCCGAACCTCTTCCGCGACCTCGATGCTCAGCGGGTCGAACGTGTGCATCATCGTGACCTTGGAGTCGCTGCCGCCTGTGGCTCCGGTCCCCGGGGGACCACCCGTGCCCGGCGTGCCGCCGCTTCCTGCGGCCCCGGTCGAGGAGCTCCCGCAGCCCATCAAAAGAAGTGTGAGAATGGTTGATAAGGTTATCGCGCGCATGTTGGCCATGGTCCTTCACTGACTGGGGTTCGGCAAGCAGTGGCTCGAACACAGGGCACCCCGAGGGGTGAGCATCAAGAATGAGTAATTACAGCTGGTTAGAGGATAGTTGCTTCGATCAAATTGTACTCGTTCGAACCGTGATTATCGACGTGGAACAGGAGCGGCGTCCCCTCCGGGTAGTCACGGTCCGCGACCCAGACCTCGGAGAAAATCCGAGACTCGGCGGGAATGAGAACTTCGTACTCGACGGCCATCGAGTCGCCGACGGCGAACATCATGCGGGCGCTCCCTCCGATAGG
>CBFCWN010000093.1:0-14126 GCA_965601515.1 uncultured Myxococcales bacterium
AGTCTACCCTAGCGCAGCGAGACCAGCGAGACCCTCACGGGGTGAGCCCGGCAGGAACGCCGTTTGGGAAGACCTCGTCGATCGATGCTTGAATGGTTGCCACCCGGTTGGGTGTGCTCGGGTGCGTGCTCAGGAACTCCGGTGGGGCATTCCCGCCGGAAGCATCCTCCAAAATCTCCATCACTCCGATCAGCGCGCGGGGGTCGTATCCCGCTTCCGACATGAACCGAACGCCCAACTCGTCGGATTCCAACTCGTCTTCCCGCCCGTAGCTCATGTTGATCATGTTGCCCACCATCATCGCGGCCTGAGCCTCCGCCATCCCCCCGCCGGAGGCGACGAGCACGGCACCGGTGATGCCCTGCGTGAGCTGACTCTTCGCGAGTCGCTGGGCGGAGTGGCGAGCGACGACGTGCCCGACCTCGTGTCCAAGCACCCCGGCTAGCTGGCCTTCGGTTCTAAGCCGGCGCATGAGAGCGTCCGTGATGAAGACCTGGCCCCCAGGCAACGCGAAGGCGTTGACAACGTTCGGGTCGGCGAGAAGGTGGAACTCGTATTGCCAGTCGGTCTCTCGCGCCTGACTCTGGGCGACGATCCGATTGCCGACCCGTTCGACCAGAGCGCGTGCCTCTCGATCTGGATGCATTCCGCCATGCTGCCGGATCATCTCCGGTGCGGCCTGGAGCCCAAGAGCGATCTCCTGCTGCGGAGCCATGGCCAGGTGCTGTTCTTCCCCGGTCACGGGGTTGTACTCGCTCGAGCATTGATAGGAAACGAGCGCCATCAGACCAAGGGCAGCGCCCAAGAGCAATCGGCCCGTGCCCGAACGTCTCGGCCGGGGACGAGTATGTGCCGTTCGGCGCCTTCGGTACCTCGCCATCTTCATGCGCTCCCGTGCTCGCCTTGGGCGACCTCGAACTCGTCGTCTTCAAACCATTCGTAGAGTCCCCCGGCGAGCGCCCCGAAGGTGGCGTGTGCCGCCGCTACCGCAGGGCCGTTCATGGCGAAGAACTGAGGAAAGAAAGCCGTCAGCGAATAGTAGCTGATGGCGTGGAAGGCGAGTCCGAGCAGTGCCCCACCCACGATACCGAGAATGAGTCCGCCGCGATGGACGACGAGTGCGATCACCACCGTCGCAAGCAGCGAGATACCGTAGAGCGTCACGATGGCCGCCAGGAGAGCGACGCCGTCAAAGGTCGCCGGCGGAGCCAAGATTTCGGGCCCGAGGATGAGTGAAGCGACCAGGCGCACGCTGATCCAGAAGCTTCCGCCCATGAAAGCCGGGACGATGAGCAGATCGAGGATCACGCATGCCGCTCCTGCGACCAGCCAAGCAAGCCATACGGCCCGCCAGTCGACGAGAAGACGCCCTCGTTCGAGAGCAACCATTCGTTCTGGGACTGCATCGGGAGCGCGATCGGAAGCCGTCATGGGGTCACCGCCAGCAGGCGAATGCCCGAGGATACGAAGAGGTGCCGATCCGAGGCAAGACCTATCGGTCCTCCGCTTCTGCACACACGTCCAGGCGTATCGAGGCGCCCGCGCTACTTCTTGAGGGAGTACTTGTCGGCGATGACGTCGTAGTAGGCGTTCTCGGAGACCGACCCCCAAGGACCCACCTGCGCCTTGAACTTCTTGTAGGCCTCGTGAACTCTCCGTGAGGCGGGGTCTTTGTCGGCTTCCTCTTCAAGCGCTTCATTGGCGAGCTTGCGAAGGTCGTCGAGCAACGGCTCGGGGAAGCGTACGAGCTCGACTCCATGCTCGGAGATCAGGGTTTCGAGCGCTGCGCCGTTGCCGGCTTCGAACTCGGACAAGCTCCACATGTTCACCTCCGCGGCGACCGCGTCGAGAATCGCTTGGAGGTCTTTCGGAAGCCCGTCGTAGGCCTGCTTGTTGAAGATGACCTCGAGAACGGTCCCCGGCTCGTGCCAACCGGGATAGTAGTAGTTCTTCGCGGCCTTGTAGAAACCCATGCGGAGGTCGTGCATGGGACCAACCCACTCGGTGGCATCGATCACGCCGCGTTCGAGCGCCGTGAAGATCTCGCCACCAGGCAGCAGGACCACGGTGCCGCCCGCCTTGCTGATCACCTTCCCGCCGAGCCCCGGGATTCGCATCTTGAGGCCTTCATAGTCGGCGAGCGAGTTCATCTTCTTGTGAAACCAGCCGCCCATTTGGACGCCGGTGTTCCCCTGCGGGCGTGGGACGACGTTGAAGGGGGCGTAGATTTCCTCCCAAAGCTCCAGGCCTCCGCCGCTATAGAGCCACGCGTTCATGCCCTGAGGGTTGAAGCCGAACGGGACCGCGGCGAACCACTGCGCAGCGGGCACTTTGCCTGCCCAATAGTACGCCGCGCCGCTGCCGCACTCGACGGTCCCTTCCGAAACGGCGTCGAAAACGCTCAAGGCGGGAACCAGCTCGCCCGCCGCAAACACCTGAATCTGGATGCGCCCGCCGCTGGCCTCCTCGACGCGCTGGGCGAAGCGCTCGGCGCCGGTCTGCAGCACGGGTAGATTCGGGGGCCACGTCGTGACCATCTTCCATTTGTAGGTCTTCCCTTGCTGTGCGGCTGGCGACTGGCCAGCCTCCTCGCCCTTGTCGCGCTGCGTGCACCCAACGACCGTAGCCGCTGCCGCACCGGTCGCGGCGAAGCCAGCTTTCCTGAGAAAACGACGGCGCTTCATACCACTCTCCTTCGTTGCTGGGCGCTAGGATGTCCTGGACGTGCGGTTTCCGTCTAGCGGAAAACGACACTGGGAAGCCACGTGACCAGTGCTGGGAAGAAAACCACGATCAGCAAGCCAATCAGCTGCACACACACGAACGGAATGATGCCCCGGTAGATGTGTCCGGTCGTGATTTCGGGCGGGGTCACGGCTTTCAAATAGAACAGCGAGAACCCGAAAGGCGGAGTCATGAACGAGGTCTGCAGGTTCACCGCGATCAGAATGCAGAACCAGATCGGGTCGAAGCCGAAGTCGAGCATGATGGGCGCCAGCACTGGTACGTGAATGAACGTGATCTCGATGAAGTCGAGGAAGAAGCCGATCACGAAGATCAGGCCCATCACGATCGCTAGGACCGTCCACTGGCCGTACGCGTTCGCGATGCCGCCGAGGAATGAGCGGACCAGCTCGTCCCCGCCCATCCCTCGAAACACGAGCCCGAACGCAGCGGCGCCAACCAAGATGATGAACACCATCGAGGTGAGCTTCATCGTCGACCGCATGACCTCTCGCAGCATCGAAAGGCGAAACCTCTTGTTGAGGATCGTGAGGACGGTGGCCCCCACGGCGCCAACGCCCGCGGCTTCGGTCGGCGACGCGACGCCGGCGAAGATCGATCCAAGCACCGCGATGATCAAAAACAGCGGTGGAAAGAGTGCGCGGGCGCACTTCTTGAACAGAATGGACGGGGTGAGCTCGTCGAGCTCCGCCGAGGGGATGGCAGGCGCCCAGTCTGGACGCGCATAGGCGACGGCGATGATGTAGACGATGAAGAGTCCTACCAGCACGACTCCTGGAAGAACTGCTCCCATGAAGAGGTCACCGACGGGGACGCCGACGATATCCCCGATCAGCACGAGCACGATGCTGGGGGGTATGATCTGGCCGAGCGTCCCGGATGCGGAAACAGTGCCGGTCGCGAGCTCCTCACGGTAGCCGCGACGGAGCATGGTGGGCACGGCGAGAAGGCCCATCGTGACGACCGTGGCTCCGACGATGCCGGTGGAGGCCCCAAGCAAGGCGCCCACGACCACGACGCTGACCGCCAAACCTCCACGAAGGCGACCAAATACGACACCCATCGTATCGAGGAGCTCTTCCGCGAGTCCGGAACGCTCGAGCATGACGCCCATGAAGACGAAAAGGGGCACCGCGAGCAGCGTGACGTTGGTCATCACTCCCCAGATCCGCAGTGGAAGGAGGTTGAAAAAGTCCCAGCCGAAACCGATGAGGCCGAACGCGAGCGCGGTCCCCAAAAGCGTGAACGCGACCGGGAACCCCGCCATCAGAAGAATCGTCAGCGCCAAAAACATCCACGCGGGCAGGTATTCCATCAGTCGTCCACCACGCTATCGACCTCGTCGCCTCGGATGACGAAGAGACTTTTGATTCCGAGGGAGATGCCCTGAAGCAGAACGAGGATGAAGCCGACTGGAATGCAGGCCTTGAGCACGTACCGATATGGAATACCGCCCGGGTCAGGCGAACCCTCCATCACGGTCCACGAGTTGACGACGAAGCTCCACGACGTTGCAATGATCAGCACGCAACCCGGAATGAGAAAGAGCAGAACGCCAATCAGGTTGATCCAAGCTTTCGCACTCGGACTGAGCCGCTGGTAGAAGATGTCCACCCGGACGTGTCCGTCGTAGAGGAGCGTGTAGCCGGCGCCCAACAGGAAGATGAACCCGAAAAGATGCCATTCGAGCTCCTGCGTGAACACGAAGCTCGTATGGAAGACGTAGCGCATCACCACGTCGACGAAGACCACCAGCACGACGAGCGCGGTTGCCCACGCGACACCCCTGCCTACCCAGAGGTTGAGCGTATCGATCCAGCGGCTGATTGCCCTGAGCGCCTCCAGCTCCCTCTCCTTACCAAACGGCGCGACGATAAATGCTTTCGGGAGTGACCGCTACTTGGTTTTGCGGAAAACGCGCCGTTTCCAACAGCCCGAACCCTAGCCAGTGGCCGCGAGCTCCACGAGGTCACCGACGCAGATCGTCCCAGGCTCGACGATGCGCGCGGTCCACCCGCCGTGGCCGAACATCGCGGTGAAGCCGCCCGGCCCGAGGGTCTCCTCCATGCGGGCGCACGGGTGGCATCGCCCCGTGAGCTCGAGGAGTACTTCCCCCACGGCGATGACCTCTCCGCGAGCCGCCTCGAGGTTGAAGCCCGCGATCGCGAGGTTCCGACGCGTCTGCGCGAACTCGACGGGGCGACTCAGCAAGCTCTCGATCACCTGAAGATGCTCGTGCTGAAGCAGTGTTACCGCGCGGTCTTTCGAGCGCGCGTGGTCGGCCGTCGAGCTGAGGTCCCACGCGTCGACTCCGACCGTGGGGTCTCTGCGTTTCGGACGCACCTGGATGAGTTCCACCCTCCCCTTCGGTTGCGCGTCTAGGATGCGGGCTCTCGCGAACGCGGGAAGCCTCTCGCCGCTGTCGGACATGTGAAGAGCTTAGCGCTGGCCTCCATTCGTCCGATACGGGGGCTGCATCGCTGCAGCCCTGCTTGAATATTGGTGTGCATGTGCACTTTCTGCGTTCCTATTGAATCCCGTGCTGCGCTCATCCGGCGGCACGAAGGCCTCACCGCAAAGAGGCTTCGCTTCAGCGCTAGGCGCGAGCCCCTGAGTCCTAAATGCCTTGGCACGCCGGACAGTAGTAGAGCCGGCGCGAGCTCACCTCGATACGCTCGACCTTCGTGTCGCAGCGATGGCAGGGCTGACCCGAACGTCCGAAGACCGCGTGGCGGTACTGCCGTCGTTTGAGTCCCTGCTTCTTCATGCGTGACACGAGCCGGGGCGGGTTGGTGACGCCCTTTTGCTCGTACGCGCGAATTCCGACGTCGATGGTAGTAGCCGCAAGCTTTCGCTGCTCCGCAGCCGTGAGACTGCTCGGCTTCTGCTTCGGGTGAACGCGCGCGAAGTGCAGAATCTCGGAGCGAAGGTAGTTCCCGACGCCCGCCACGAAAGCCTGGTCCAAGTACAGGCTGCCAAGCGATCGATTGACGAACCGGTCGCTTCGGATTCGCTCGAGGAGTTCCTTTTTGGAGAGCGAAGGCTCGAGAAGGTCCGGGCCGATCTTGGACAGGAAGGGGTGGGTCTGAACCTCACCCGGGTCGAGAACGGAGATGTCGGACGCGCTGTAGAGAAGTGCGCTCGACCGTTCCGTGTGAAGCGCAACGCGGAGAGACCGATTGGTCTTCGGGTAGCTGTCGCGGGTTCGGACGAACCATCGCCCGTAGAGCTGGTTGTGCGAATAGAGAGTCAGCTCGTTGTCGAACTCGATGAGGAGCGCCTTGCCGCGTGGCCCAAGGGATACGATCTCCCGGCCTCGTAGCTGCTCGGCGAATCGTTCGAGGCGCGGCAGCCCAAACCAAACGTCTTCGACGACCTGACCGACGAGCTTGTCGGCCAGCTTGTCGGCGGCGCGGCGAATTTCGGGGCCCTCTGGCACCTGCGCACCCTAGGGCCGCCCGGCACGCCCGCCACGCGCATTCGGACTTTCAGGCGTCCAGGATCAGGGACGCGGCGCGCTCTCCGACCATCATGCAGGGGGCGTTGGTGTTCCCGCCCGGAACCGACGGCATGATCGACGCGTCGGCGACCCGAAGGCCTTCGACTCCGCGGACTCGAAGCTGCGGGTCGACGACCGTCATCGGGTCGACGCCCATCTTGCAAGTGCCGACGGGGTGGTACCCAGTGCATCCGCGAAGCCTGATCTCTTCGACGAGCTCTTCGTCGCTCGCGCGCGATGCTCCGGGGGTGAGCTCCTTTTCGAGATGGTCCGCCATCACGGCATGGGAGCAAATCTCACGCGTCCTTCGGATCCCTCGCATCAACAGCTCGAGGTCCGCGCCGGCCTCGAGGAACGCTGGGTCGATGTGGGGCTCCTGGTCGGGAAGGTCCGACGTGAGACGAAGCTCGCCCCGGCTCTCCGGATAGATCAGCGTGACGAGAATCGTGAGACAGTGTCCGGTGTCGAGGTCGGGGCGCCCGGGTCCGTCCTGGTTGGGCGTGAAGTAGCCCCAGGGCATCGTGTGCAGCTGGACGTCGGGAATCGGAGCCTTTGCTTGGCTCTTGATGAAGGCGCCGGCCTCGAAGTTCATTCGCCCGAACCAGCTATCGCCGCCGCCGAGATACTCTCTGAGCATTCCGCCGAAGAAATGGAGAACGGTTCCACGGTGTTGAGAGGTGGGTGAACGATACGTGATCGGAACGAACAGGTGGTCGTGGAGATTCTTTCCGACGCCAGGCAAGTCGACGTGAACGTCGATCCCGTGCTCGCGAAGGTGATCGGCTGGACCGATGCCGGAGAGCATGAGGATTTGCGGCGAGCCGATCGCGCCCCCTGAGATGACGACCTCACGCTCGGCGCGTACGAAGTCGGCGACGCCGCCTCGCTGGTACTCGACACCGGTGGCCCGTCCGTTCTCGATGACGACGCGCCGCACTAGCGCGCCCGTTTCTACCGTGAAGTTGGGTCGCTCGAGCGCGGGCTCCACGTAGCACTCCCCTACACTGCTGCGGACGCCGTCCGCGGCCGACATGTGAAACATCGCTGCGCAGTGCTGATTGTCAGCGTTGAAGTCGTCGCCGATGGGGATCCCGCAGACTTCCGACGCGGCGCTGAGGAACGCATCCGAAACGGGGCTTACCTGATCGGCAGGATGCCTCGTCACGCGAATCGGGCCCGTGGCGCCGTGATACTCCGTTTCGCCGTCCTCGTGGCTCTCGAGCTTCTTGAAGTACGGAAGAACGTCGTCGTAGCCCCACCCTTCGCACCCGTCGGCCGCCCAATCGTCGTAGTTCTGACGGTGGCCACGGAGATAGAGCATTCCGTTGATCGAGCTGCAGCCGCCGATGACCTTCCCGCGTGTGTACGGAACGCGACGGTGGTTCATGTGCACCTGAGGTACGGTGCGAAAGCCCCAGTCGAGCTTCTTCTTGAGCTGCTTCACCTGGTGGACGACGCCGACCATGCCCGGCTTTCGAATCAGCGCCGTGCGGTCGCTTCCACCTGCCTCGAGCAACAACACGCGAACCGTCGGATCCTCGGAGAGCCGGCTTGCGACGATCCCCCCAGACGAACCCGAACCGATGACGACGTAGTCAAACTCCGAACCCATGCGCGGGAGCATATCGTGGAGGCGGTCCGTGTCGCTGGAACCGCGGCGTCGGAGCATCCGATTTGACACGCGCACGGGGCGAGGTATCTTTCGGCTAACGCATCGCGTCATCGAGGGGAATGTTATGAGCACAGAAAATCCAATCGTGCTGAGCGGAGACCGACTTCGACAAGAAGCACTTGTTTTTATTGGGGAAACCGGAAAAGTGGCTGAGGTCTTCGGAAAGAGTGTGAAAGGCTCGACGGTCGCGTACCTCGGCGAACTCAAGGCCTCGGGAGAGCAGCTCGTGACGAGCACCGTCGGCGCGGCGACGAAGTTCGGCGCATCCCTCCAGAAGGAGGCGGACACCTGGCGTGACCTCGCGATCAAGACACGCGCGGACTACGTCGCGGCGTTTCAGAAGCGTGCCGGTGCGCTCGAGGTTGGAGTGACGGAAGCGCGAGAGGCGGTTCGGCCTGACGCCGTGAAGGTGCGCGCGCTCAAGACCGCGCACGAGCTTCTCGAAACCGCGCAAAAGACGGTCGACGAGCAGATCGCACAGGCAACGGAAAGCAAGGCTCCAGCGAAGGCGCCGCCGAAGCGAAAGCCGCGCAAGGCGAAGCCGGCGCCGCGGAAGACGGAGTCGGGAGCGCCGATTCGCAACTACGACCAGCTCACTGCCAAAGACGTCGTCGCACGCATCCAACGGCTTTCGCCGCCGCAGGCAACCGCGGTGCTCGACTACGAGCAGGGTCGCAAGAAGCGGGCAACGGTGATCCGCGCGGCTAAGCAGCGCGCCGCTGCTAGCTGAGCAGGCGTTGGAACGCATGCTGGGAGTCAGCGCGCTTTCCGCCGTTCTCGCACTCGGGTGCGACGACGGCACGGGGGGCCCGCCTCCTTGCGTTTCCGATGCTGAATGCGTTGCGATCTGTGATGCGGCATGCGTGCCGGAGGCCGCGATTTCTGAGGTTTGCGACGAGTTCCTCCAGGCCTGCGTCTGCGAGTGTGAAGGGGAGCTCGAACCAAGGGTAGCCCGGGAACGCACATATACAGACGTGCCGTGGCGGAACCAACACGTCAGCGGGCCAACCTGAGGGTCGCATAGTTTGGGCCCCGGCCCTTCGATTCGCTACCTTGTATTGGGGGTTCGGCATGAAGGATACGTTCTCGATGCTCATCAACACCGGCATCTTGCTCGCTGGCACATTTGCGTTGTTCGCGGTGGTCGCCGCGACAGGTTCGCAGGCCGAAGGACCGTCGATGATGGAGGTTGCGCAGCGGCTCTACCTGAAGGCGGAGCCGAAGTCTTTCGATGCGAAGTGCAAGGGCAAAGGGGTGACACTCACGGTCGACGGGGATCGCCACACCTGCACGCGTCCTGGCGAAACCCGCATCGTCCGATTCAAAGGCGACGAGGTCTCGCAGGTCACCGTCTACAAGAAGGGAATCCGGAAGGAGACCCTCGGACAGATCAAACGCAAGCACGGCGCGCCGGACTCGGTGAAGACGGTGGGCGCGCTTCGGATGCACTTCTGGTTCACGGACGACGCCGGTATCTCGCTCGGCTTCCAGAGCAGCGAGAAGAGCCGCTCGACGATGCTCAGTCTTCGTACTCCTGGGTGATTTAAACGCTCACTCAAAGCACCTCAAAAAGCCCCTGAAATCCGCGAAACGCGCGGGTCGGTTTGTAAGCAGCTGAACATGTTTGGGTTTTGGGGGGGCTGCGTGTCCCTTGACTGAACGGAGGTATACCGGCATTTAATCCTTATGTGTCGGTATCGGGTATGCTTCCTCCTGTTGGCGGTCCTGCTGGGCTGCGACGGGGTGATTGGGCAGGGGGGCGTCGGCGACCCCGACGGACCTCGGTTCGACGGGCCGGGCAGCGGCGGTGGGCCTGAGGGCGTGGGCTCCGTGGCTGCCAACGTCATGCATCGGCTGAACAAGACCGAGTACCGAAACACGGTGCGCGACCTTCTCGGGACATCGCTCGACCCCGCCGAGACCTTCCCCGCCGACGACGTGAGCCTCGGCTTCGACAACATCGCGCAGGTGCTGACCGTCTCACCGCTTCAGTTCGAGCTCTACGAGCAGGCGGCGGAGGCGCTGACCGAAGACGTGTTGACGACCGGATTGCGATCCAACGTCATCCCTTGCGACGCGAGCGAGTCGGTCTGCCGGGACGACGTGATCCGAGCGTTTGCCGCTCGCGCGTGGCGACGACCCATCACCGATCAAGAAGTCGTTCGGCTCGAACAACTCTACGAGGTTGCGATCAACGAGGGCGACAGCGTCGACGACGGCCTTTCGCTGATGATGAAAGGCATCCTGCTTTCGCCTCACTTCATCTACCGTCCCGAGCTCTCCGACAATCCGAACGCAAGTCAGCCTCTTCCGCTCGACGATTTTGAAGTGGCCTCGCGGTTGTCCTACTTCCTCTGGAGCAGCATGCCGGACGACGCGCTCTTCGAAGCCGCCGCAACCGGCAAGCTCCGGGACACGGCGGGTATTCGCGCCGAAGTCGATCGCATGCTCCAGGACCCGAAGGCCGAAGCACTGGTCGACAACTTCGCCGGCCAGTGGCTTCGGATCCGCGCCATCGACGAGCACACCCCCGACTACGCAACCTTTCCCGAGTGGGACGAGAGCCTTCGAAGCTCGATGCGCGCGGAAGCCGAGTCCTTCTTTCGAGACTTCTTGCGGGGCGACGTGCCGATGAGCGAGCTTCTCGTCTCCGACTTCGCGTATCTCAACGACCGTCTGGCACAGCACTATGGGCTTCCCTTCGACCTCGGCTCGGAGCTCGAACGCGTGAGCGTTGCTACGGACGACTCGAGGTTTGGCCTGCTGACTTTGGGCTCCCTGCTGACCGTGACGTCGACGCCGACGCGCACGTCTCCCGTGAAGCGGGGCGTCTGGATTTTGGAGCAGCTGCTTTGTAGCGAACCCCCTCCCCCTCCACCCGGCGTCGAGGGCCTTCCCGAAGACGAGATGAACGGCGGAACCCTGAGAGATCAGCTCGAGCGGCATCGCGCGGACCCCGCATGCGCGTCCTGCCACAATCTGATGGACCCCCTTGGGCTCGGCCTAGAGCAGTACGACGCGATCGGGCGATTCCGCACCGAAGAGAGCGGTCTCCCCATCGACGCAAGTGGGTCGCTCGTCGGCGGTGAAACGTTCGACGACGCGGCGGGGATGGCCTCACTGGTGCAGACGGACCCGCGCTTCGACAGCTGCGTGGTCGAACAGCTTTTCACCTACGCGCTCGGACGCCCGCCAGCAGGTGAGGAAACGCCGTTCGTCGAAGGGATCGCGGCGCAGTACGCAGAGGACGGCGCAAGTCTACCCGAGCTGATCAAGCTCATTGCCACGAGCGAACCATTCCGGACCCGCCGCGGCACGATGGAGAGTTCGCCATGAAGCGCAGAGACTTCACTCGCCGACTGTTCTTAGGCGGCGCGGGCGCCGTCATCGGCTTGCCGATGTTCGAGTCGATCGTGGGCAAGGCGGCGTACGCCGACGACTCGTTCCCGGCGCGCCTGGTTTGCTACTACGTGCCAAACGGGATGCACATGCCGGCATGGACGCCGAGTCAGACCGGATCGAACTTCGATCTGTCGCCGATCCTCCAGCCACTGGCTCCCGTGAGGGACCAGATCCTCGTGCTCGGGGGCCTTGCCAACACACCGGCGCAGCCAGATGGACCCGGCGACCACGCGGGTGGTACCTCGGGCTTCCTAACCGCAGCGCACGCGAACAAGAGCGAGACCGACATTCGTCTAGGAATCTCGATGGACCAGGTGATCGCCAACGAAATCGGCGATCAGACCCGCATCCGTTCGATGCAGCTTGGAATCGATGGGGGCGGGAACACCGGCAACTGCGACTCGGGCTACAGCTGCGCGTATGCTCGAAACATCTCGTGGGCGTCGGAGACGCAGCCGCTTTCGAAGACCACGAGCCCTCAGGTGATCTTCAATCAGATCTTCGAGGGCACCGATCCGAACGCAAGCATCGCCGAACAGGAAAAGCGCAAGCTCTACCGAACGAGCGTGCTCGACTACGTCAACGAGCAGACCGCGGACCTGAACCAGAAGCTGAGCTACGGAGACCGTCAGAAGCTCGACCAGTTCACGACCGGTATCTTCGAGCTCGAACAGCGGCTTCAGAAGGCAGGGCTGGTCTGCGGCGCGACCGATGAACCCTCGGACAGCAACGACATCCAAGAGAAGTCTCGGACGATGAACGACCTGATGGTCCTAGCGATGCAGTGCGACGCGACGCGCGTGATCACGTTCATGCTCGGCAACGCAGGCAGCAACCGGAGCTACGGATTCCTCGGCGCGAGCGGAGGGCATCATGGCTACTCGCACCATCAGGGCAACGCGTCGAACCATGCCGCGCTCGAGCTCATCGACACGTGGGAGGTCGAGCAGCTCTCCGACCTGCTGCAGAAGATGGACGCCGTCCCCGAGGGAACCGGCACGTTGCTGCAGCACTCCCAGGTCTTCTTCTCGAGCGAGATCGAGGACGGCGACGCGCACCGACACCGAAACCTGCCCATCGTGCTCGCCGGCTCATGCCACGGTGCCTACGACACCGGTCGGCACGTCGACTATGAGCCGAACAAGAACACGAACGGGCCACCCATCGCCAACCTGTTCCTCAGCATGATGGCCGCAATGGGCGTCAACCGCGGCAGCTTCGCGAACAGCACTGGAAGCCTGGGGCAGCTTTAGCCCACGACTCAGCGGGTCGCTTCTACGCAGCGCGTGCCGGTAGCAACTCGAGAAGCGGACCGTGTCGAAGCGTGTGGCGGATGCCTTGATAGAGTCCAAGGGACTCGTACACGGCCGCGGTGATCATGACCGTCCGCATCTGACCCGTCGGCGACAGCGGGAAGCCGTTGTGCACGTGAGCAGCCGCGAGCTTCAGCTCGGGGTTCGCCCAGCCGCCTGCGCCACCCATCCCGAAGTGACCGAACGCGCTCGGCACGTCCATCAGCATCGCGTCGGCGCGGTGGTAGCCGAGACGCCAGTGGAGCGGGTAAAGGACCACGCGGTCGGGACGCTTCATCTGAACTTCGGATGCCTGACGAATCGTCTCTTGGTCGAGGAGGCGAACACCGTCGAGCTCGCCGCCGAGTGAAAGCGCCGCGTACATCTTCGCAAGCGACCGCGACGTGCAGACACCATTCATGGCCGGAAGGCATGCCTTCCAAAAGGCAGGATGCGTGAAGAGCTCCTTCATGTCGGCGAGCGTCAGTCCGCGACGCACCAGGCTCCGGATGGGCCCGCGAGGGAGCCAGCGCGGCGCAGAATACGACTCGGGGAGGGGCGCGGCGTCATGCCGGCGGAGAGGCGGAAGCCCCACGAGGTCGGCAAGCCGGTCCATCTCTTGGTCAGCATCACCGACCCTGAGCCCGTCGAGCTCGAGAGGTTTGGTGATTCTCTGCTCGACGAAGTCGGTGAAGCTCATCCCCGAAACGCGGTGCACGAGCTCGCCGACGAGCCAGCCGAAGGTCACCGCGTGGTAGCCGTTTGCCGTTCCCGGGTGAAAGTCTGGCTCGGTCTCAGCGAGCCTGCCGACGATCAGGTCCCAGTCGAGAATGTCGGTGAGCTGGTCGACCAGCGGGACGGTCTTGTGAAGACCTGCCTGGTGGGCGAGCATCTGCCGAACCGTGATGCTCGCCTTCCCGTTGCACCCAAATTCCGGCCAATAGCGGGCGACAGGGGCGTCGTAGTCGAGGAGGCCCTCAGACGCGAGCATGTGAACCGCCGTTGCGGCGACACCCTTCGTACCCGAGAAGCAGATCGACATCGTGTCGCGCTCCCACGGTGTTCCACCCTTGCGCGCAGCGCCGGCCCAGATGTCGACGACGCACTTGCCGTCGAGGTACACCGTCGCCGCGCCTCCGCCGCCGTAGGAGACGACTTGTTTGCGTAACACGTCGGCGACCGGTTCGAACCGAGGCTCGTAGTCGCCGTGGATGATGACGTCGTGAATGTTCAAAGCGTTGTTCAAGAAAGCAACCTTCGTCAGGTTCGACAAAAAATCGGCAGCGCGTTCTGCTGAACGCCTGGAACGAAAAACGTGATGTCGAAGCCGCGTTGCGTAAACGCTTTTCTCGATCGAATTCGTAACTCTCCGAAGTCGCGACGAAATCAACTTGTCGCCGCGTAAAGCTAGCGCTTTACGCGCTGTATACTATTGCGAATCGAGTTTTTAGAGACCTGAAGTTTCAATCAGTCCCAGGATGACGGCGCCGACTCCGTAGTTGAGATCGTCGATCTC
>CBFCWN010000094.1:0-14042 GCA_965601515.1 uncultured Myxococcales bacterium
TTTGCAAAACCTCCATTCACCGGTTCGAATCCGGTCGGCGCCTCCAGCCTGACAGAACAACCAACCCATCCGTCGGCGCGGTTTTCATTGCGAAAAGGAATAGCAGCGGCTACTGACCCGTTGCTCCGATGTCCATGCTTGCCGACCTTTTTCGCCTTCGGCCGCACAGCATACGGGTGCGACTGTTTCGCGACCTCGCGCTCGTGATACTGCTGACGTCGGGAGCGATTCTTGCGCTGGCGGCGTCGAGGGCCTCGCGTACCGAGCGGGGCACGGCGCGGGCGTACATCGAGCGGGCCTCCCAAACGGCACGGGACGAGTTTCAGGCTCGGATGGAACCGGTCGAAATGCGGCTTCGACTCGTGTGGGAGTGGGACAAGGCCGGGCTGCTCGACGTTCAGGACCGAAAGACGACGCTCGCGAAGCTCGCGCCGGTTCTCGAACCCCTTCCCGTCGTCGCCGCGATCATCCTCGCCGACTCCGATGGAAGGGAGCTGCTGATCTCTCGGCGTCGGGGCGAGGACGGTCAGGCGATTGGATGGACCACTCGCGCGCGCGGTCTGCCAAAGTCGAAAGGGCGCGTGCTCCGGGAGCAGTGGACTCCGGACCGCCAGCTCGAGAGCTCCGAGTGGACCACGCTCGAAGGATACGTGCCGTCGGAGAGGCCCTGGTTTCAAGGAGCCTTGACGCTCGTCGAGGAAGCCGACGTTTACCGGAGCGAGCCGTACCACTTCTTCGAGCTCAAGCGACTCGGCGTGACGGAGTCGATGCGATGGACCTCAGAGGACGATGTCGTTCATGTGGTGGCATTCGACCTGATGCTCGGCGACGTGTTTGCGCTCGTGAGCGAAATCGAGGTGAGCGAGGGAAGCGAGACGTTTCTTTGTGACTCGAACGCGCGCGTCTTCCTTCCCTACCGCGCGCCGGAGCCCGGTGAAGAATTGGAAGGCCCTCAGTTCGTGTTCGTCGCGGCCGAGAAGACCGGCGATCCGCTGATCGCGGCTGCGGTCGACGCGTGGAAGAAGGGGGGCTCCCCACCGGAAGAGCCGGTCCGTTTCCGCGGCAAGGACATCGAGGGTTGGGCAGGGTTTCGGCTCATGGATCCCCTTTCGGGGATCTGGCTTGGCGTGGCCGTACCGAACCCGGAGATCTTCGGTGGCGTTCCCGAGATCACGCCACAGCGGTTCCTCGTCGTCGGCTTCATCTTACTTGGGGGGCTCCTTCTCGCCGTTCGGCTCGTGAGGAAATACGGGCACCAGCTGAAGGACGTCCCAAAGCAGCTTGTCGCTCCGCAGAGTTTCGAGCAGGACGTGCGCAAGCTCATCGCGCGCGGCGAGGGTCCGACTCTCGAGTTCAAGTCGACCATCCGAATGAATCTGAAGACCGGAAAGAACGGCAAGGAGATCGAGCTCGCGTGGCTGAAGGGGGCCGCCGCATTCATGAACACCGACGGGGGTACCCTCCTCCTGGGGATTGGGGACGATGGCGAAGTGCTCGGCGTCGAACCGGACGACTTCGCCAACGAAGACAAGTGCCGGCTCCATCTGAAGAACCTGGTCAACCAGCACATCGGCGCCGAACACTCTCCACGCGTCCGCTTCCTGCTCGGCCACGTCGGCGATCGCTGCGTTGTCGTCGTCCAATGCGAGCGCTCCAACGACCCGGTGTTCCTCAAGTCCGGTAACCAGGAGCAGTTCTTCATCCGAAGCGGCCCCTCGAGCGTCGAACTCACCCCTCGCGAAGTCCTCGAATACGTCGCCCGACGCTAGGGACACGCAGGGCCCCCAAAACCCTTGCTATTCCAGGCATTTGCCGATCGACCCGCGTGATTTGCAACATCGCGGCACGGGCTCGGACACACATTCTCCGACGGCACGAGCCTGCCGCCAGGCCGCCCAGAATCGGCGGGTTTGTGGCGAATCGCGCGGGTTGGTCTGTAACTGGATGGAATTGCAGGGGTTTTGGGTGCCCCGCGTGTCCCTAGGTGTGTTCGACGAGCCCGAACGAATCGAGCGCGATTCGCTCGCGGAACACGTCGTGCTCGATCGACACTCGGTCGTCCTCGGGTGACGGGTCCTTACCCTTGTCCCCTTCCGAGACTCCCGCATGCGGGGCGAAAGGTCCGAGGTTTACGATGTCGTCACTCACGGAACGAACCGCGTAGCCGATCGTCGCGGAACGCCAACTACTTCGGAAGCTCTGGCTCCTCGAGGCTGCCGCCGCAGTCGAGCGCCTGAAGGAACGCGATGAGCGCGTTGGTCTCCGGCCCGGAGAGTCCTCGGTCGGCGAACAGCGCACTCTTGTTCTTGTTGTCGATACCGCCGGTTGCCATGAGGTGGACGGCTTCCGCGAGCGTGGCGACCGAGCCATCGTGGAAGTACGGCGCGCTTTTGGCGACGTTTCGAAGTGAGGGCACCTTGAATGCCGCCCAATCCGCCTCGTTGCCGGTCACGCCCATGCGCCCGATGTCGACCTCGTCTTCGGGTTTGTCGGTGCCGATGCCCGCGTTGTAATAGATCCCGTCTGGGGCGGTCATCGCAACCGAGAAGAGCGGCGGCGTGTGACACACGGCGCACTGTCCCTTGCCCATGAACACGCTCCACCCGAGCTTCTGCTCCTCGTTGAGCGCGATTTCGTCACCCTGAGCGAATCGGTCGTAGGCGGTGTCTTTGCAGATCAGTGTACGTTCGTAGGCGGAAATGGCCTTCGCGATGGTGTCCGGCGTTACGCCCTCCTCGGGAAACACCTCCTTGAACTGCTTCGCGTACCCTCGGATTTTCCCGATTTGCTTCGCCTTCTTGGCGAGGTTGTCCTTGCCCACGCCCATGTTGCCGCCGCCCCACGCGCCCTTCGCCTGGGCCTCGAGGCTTCCAGCCCGGCCGTCCCAGTAGAACTTCTCGAAGTATGCGGTGTTCCAAATGACGGGGCTGTGGCGCGTGAGCTTCTTCTCTTTTGCTCCGACTGCCAGTGGCGTTCCTCCACCGTTTCCATGCTCGTTCTGATGACACGAGTAGCACGACCGCGTGCCATCCACGCTGAGCCGCTTGTCGAAGAACAGTTGATGACCGAGCGCGATCTTCTCGGGCGTCTGCGGATTGTCTTCCGGTATCTTGAGCTTCGGGAACTCCGCCGGCGCAGCGGGTAAGGCCATGGCCTTCTCCGCGGTGGTTTCCGGCTCGGCGGGCGCTTCCGGCTCGGCAGGCTTCTTCGTGCAGGCGACGACAAACGCCGCGACGACAACGGCCGCGACGACGACTCGCCCATGATGGTGAATGCTCGGCATGCGGCGATTATCAGGGGCTCCTCGGTCGCGTGCAAGGTCTGACTCCACCCGATTTCGACACTTCGGTGAGCTCGGCGCATCGTCTAGGCTCCTGATATGCCGTGGCCACAGCTATTGATCGCCGGAGTGTTCGAATGGGGCTAGCCGGTCGGTCTCAAGCGCAGCGAACCATTCCGATGGGAAACGGTCTGATCATCGTCGGGATCGTCGGGCTCAAACTGGCGAGCTGACCTGCCGTACGAAGCCGCGCACGATTCGCAGCCTGTCGCCCTCTCGACGCGCGAGAGCGACAGGCTCGCCGTCAGTTCCGAAAAGCGCGAACGTCTGTTCTGTCGGAGCCCCGTCGAACTCGCCGAACGTGACCGATTCAGCCGAAACACGACGACCGTGGCGCGCGTCTTCAACTCCCCGGTCGTCGAGCTCGATCCGCGGAAGTGCGCTGCACGCTTCCCGGAGAGGAATCAGCCGCGCTTCGATTCCCTCCCGAGTCATTTCATCGCCAAACACAGCATGCTCGAGCGTGAATCTGCCGCTTTGGGTTCGTCGGAGCGTCTTCACATGCCCAACCGTACCGAGCGCTTCCGCGAAGTCTCGCGCCAGCGACCGCACGTAGAAGCCCTTGCCGCAGTGAACGCGCAGGCTTACTTCATCGCCGTCGACGGCTCTCACGTCGACGCTGTGTAGCTCGACATCGCGTAGAGGAGCCTCAACGTCCTCACCGCGCCGGGTGCGCTCGTGGAGCGCTCGGCCCCCAACCTTGATCGCACTCACCTTGGGAGCACGCTGCGCATGCTTTCCAACAAACGGTCGAAGCACCGTCGCGACGCGCTCAGGGTCGAGCGGTGGCACTTGGGCAGCTTCGACCACCGCGCCGTCCGCATCGAGCGTGTCGGTCGCCTTCCCAAGGGCAATCGCCACGTCGTAGCGCTTGTCGTCGGCCTGCAGGTGAGAAACCAGCTTCGTGCCCTCCCCCACCGCGACGACGAGCACACCGGTTGCCAGGGGGTCGAGGGTTCCCGCGTGACCCACGGAACGCTGCCGGAGCGCGCGACGAACTCGCTGCACCACGTCATGAGACGTGCAACCAGGGGGCTTGTCGACGACGACGATGCCGTGAAGCTCTACCCCGGTCTCAGGCATCCGCCGCAGCGCCGCCCGGCCCGAGATACGAGGCGAGCTCGCGGTTGAGCCGTTCTGCGGCCTCATCCATGGTGATGTTGAGCTGCGTCGCCGCCGCCGCACGATGTCCACCACCGTCGAGCGCCGCCGCAATGACCGACACGTCCGCATCGCCGCTCGATCGCAGGCTGATTTTGGTCTCGCAGTGCGTGCCGTTCTCGTCGGGCACTTCCCACTCCCAGAGAAGCGCGCCGATCTCCACGCCGTCGACGCGCCGCGCGTAGTTCACCATGCCCTCGACCATATCGTCGTCGGCCCCGCAAATGTCGAGCATCTCCCTCGTCACGCGCATGATGGCGACACGACCGTCGAACGCGGTCTCGAGAGTTGCGATAATCGACGAGAGCAGCCGTAGCCGCGCCGGCTCCCACCGCTCGAACAGCTGGTAGGCGACGGTCCACGGATCCGCGCCTGCCTCGATGAGTCTCGCGCCGAGTCGAAGCGTCTCCGGTCCCGTGGTCGAATATCGAAAGCCACCCGTGTCGGACACGATCGCGGCGTAGAGGGGAGTTGCAGCTCCATCCGGAATCCCCTCAAGGCCGAGCGCTTCGATGAACCGCATCACCACCTCACCCGTCGCCGCAGCGTCCGTATACCGAACCACGACGTCTCCGATGTCGTCATGTGCGTGATGGTGGTCCACGACCACCACAGGCCCCGTCACCTCGGGTCCAGGAAAACCAGGGGGGATCAGCGCCTTCGCCGCGATGTCCATGATGAACGTCGCATCGAAGCTCTCCCCGTCCCCGAAGTCACTCACGCTCTCTTCGCCGGCCGTTAGGAACTGGAGCGAATCTGGAATGCGCTCCGCCATGAAGAGGCTCGCGTCCTTGCCGATCGCTCGCAGGGTCTTGATGAGTCCAAGGGCAGACCCGAGCGAATCGGCGTCGGGCCTCCGATGGCACGCGACCAGAAAACGCTCGCCTGACCGCGCGATATCAACGGCACGCTCGATCATTTCGTCCCTTCCGTATCTTCGGCGCTAATCTCGTCGAGAATCGATTCGATGCGCAGTGCCGAGTCGACGACGTCATCCCAGTAAAACTGCAGTGAAGGCACGTGGCGCAGCTGAAGCCGCTGTCCAAGCTCACGGCGCAGAAACCCCGTGGCTCGTTCCAACGCGGCGACGACAGACTCCTGCTTCTCCACGTCGACCTCCTCGAGGACGCGTACATACACGCGCGCAATGCTGAGGTCATCCGTCATTCGTACGGCTGACACGACGACGTCTTTCGCCGCGGGATCGCGAAGGCTCCCACGGAGAAAGAGCTCCATGAGCTCGCTTCGAATTCTCTCGGCGACGCGATCGGCACGCTTGAACCCCTTCTGCGGCATCGCTCAGCCTGCCCATCCCTGGAGTTCGCCCACCGACAGAAGTTCGGTGGTCCGGTCCATCACGACGGCCTCGCCGGCGCCTTCGACGAACGACGCGATCGAGTCGAGCATCGCGTTCGCGTGGCGTCGGTCGCTCGACACCACGGCGAAACCAAGCACCGCCTGACGGTGGGTGTCCTGCAAGCCAACCTCGGCCGCAGCGACGTTGAACCGGTTCGAAGTGCGGTCCAACACCTTGCGAACAATCGAGCGTTTGGCCTTCAGCGAGCTCACACCCGGCAACGAAAGCGAAATCTGGCACACGCCAACGACCATGTTGCTCCGCCCTTTGGGCTCAGCTCACTCGAGCGTCGCCTCGACCTGCTGCTCTTCGTAGCACTCGATGACATCGCCCTCTTTGACGTCGTTGAAGCCCTGGAGCCCGATGCCGCATTCCATGCCAGCCTGAACTTCCTTAGCGTCTTCCTTGAAGCGACGAAGCGAACCGATGGGACCGTCCCAGACCACGACACCGTCGCGTACCAGTCGCGCACGTGCCCCGCGGTTGATTTTGCCGTCGGTGACCATGCAGCCTGCGATAGTTCCGATTTTCGGGATCCCGAACGTCTGACGAACCTCGGCCTTTCCGAGTTCGGCCTGCACGAGCTTGGGCGCGAGGAGGCCCTTCATAGCTGCCTTGACGTCGTCGATCGCCTCGTAGATGACGTTGTAGGTCCGAATCTCCACGCCTTCTTTCTTGGCGGTGGAGGACGCCTTGCCCTGCGGGCGCACGTTGAAGCCGAGCACGATGGCCTGCGAGGCGCTCGCCAACATGACGTCGTTTTCGGTGATGCCACCGACGCCCGTGTGGATGACGTTGACCTTGACCTTCTCCGTCGCGAGGTCGGTAAGCGAGCCCTGAAGCGCCTCGACCGAGCCCTGCACATCGGCCTTCACGACGAGGCGGAGCTCCTGAACGTCGCCTGCCTGCATGAGGGCCTGGAGCTGATCGAGCCCGCGTGGACCCCCGAGAGGACCGGCCGTCGGCTGTCCTGGCTTCTTTCGGGCACCGGCGACTTCCTGCGCTTTGCGCTGGTCGGTCACCTCGTAGAAGAGGTCGCCCGCAGCGGGAAGCTCGGCCAAACCAAGGACCTCGACCGGAGTCGCCGGGCCTGCAGCTCCGAGCTGCTTTCCGCGGTCGTCGGTCATGGCCCGAATTCGGCCCCAGGCGCCGCCTGCGACCACGTAGTCGCCCGTATCCAAAGAACCGTTGCGGATCAATACGTTAGCGACCGGACCTCGGCCGCGATCGAGGTAAGCCTCGAGGACGACGCCCTCGGCGGGAATCTTCGGGTTCGCGCTCAGCTCGAGCATCTCCGCCTGCAGAAGGACGTTGTCGAGCAGGTCGTCGATGCCGTCGCCGGTGATGGCCGAGCACGGGATGAACATCGTGTCGCCGCCCCAATCCTCGGGCTGGAGCCCGAGAGCCGCCAGCTCGTTCTTCACCTTGTCTGGGTTGGCTTCGGGTTTGTCGATCTTGTTGACCGCGACGACGATGGGCACCTCGGCAGCCTGCGCGTGGTTCACCGCTTCCTTGGTCTGCGGCATCACGCCGTCGTCTGCCGCGACGACGAGAATGACGAGGTCGGTAGCCTGGGCACCTCGCGCACGCATGGCTGTGAACGCCTCGTGACCCGGCGTGTCGAGGAACACGACGGTTCCCTTGTTGGTGTCGACGCGATACGCGCCGATGTGCTGGGTGATTCCGCCGGCCTCGCCCGCGACGACGTCGGCCGCTCGGATCTTGTCGAGCAGCGACGTCTTGCCGTGGTCGACGTGGCCCATGACGGTGACGACCGGTGGACGCGTTAGACGTTCCTCGGCCTTGTCTTCGAACTCACCTCGTGCGTCGCCGACGATCTGGTCTTCGCTTCGAGCGACGTTTTCAATCTCGTAGTTGAACTCGCTGGCGAGCACCGACGCGGTGTCAGCGTCGAGTGTGCTGTTGATGTGCACGCCCGACACCCCGAGCTCCATGAGCTTCATGAGGACGTCCGTCGCCTTCAGGCTCATTCGCTGCGCCAGCGTCTGAAGCTGGATGTTGTCGTCGACGCGAATGACACGCTTCTGCGCACCGGGGACCGTGATCTCGGTCTGCTTCGGCTTCTTGCCCGGCTGTAGTCGCTTCTTGCCGGGGCGACCCTGAGGTCGTCCGGTCGGCCCAATCGACTGGCGTCCGCGAATCTCGCGGCGACGCGGCGCGTGCTGCTCACGTTGGGCCGCATGTTCGGCGACGATGCGGCGACGTGCGCCTTCGGAGAGCGGTGCGGCGCTTGGGGCCTTCGCCTTTCCTCGACGCATGACGCCGGGGGGAAGTGGATCGTGCGAAAAGCGTCCCTGCTCTCCAGGCTCCTGCTGCTCGGTCGCGGCCGCTGGTGGGGGTGGAGCAGGAGGCTCGGAGACGCGCGTCTCTTGGGGGGGCTCGACGGGAGGCGGCGGCGCGGGCTCCGGCTCGGGCGCCAGTGCCGGCGTCGCAGCAACGGGCTCCGGCTCGGTCACTGGGGGAGGCGCGGAGGGCGTTGGGGGAGCTTCTGGCGCGGCTTCTGGCGTTGGCGGCGTGGGAGGAGCAGGTGTTGCCTCCGGCGCTGCCCCGACTGCAGCCGGCTCTGGCTTCTCCGCGTCGTCCGTGGCCTTGCGTCGCTTGCGTCGAACGACCGTGGGTCGAATGCGCTCTTCGACCATGGCTTCGCTTCGATCTTTGCCGAGCGAACGTTTGATGCGGTCCACTTCGACGGGATCAAGCACGCTCATGTGATTGCGCACTTGAATCCCCAGGGTCGCAATTCGCTGGATCAGGTCGCGATTTTCGACCCCCAGCTCTCGGGCGACTTCGTAGACTCGAACCTTACTCATCCGTCCTCCGATAGGGCCTCGACGTGCGACAAGCAATCCAACGCCGCACGAGCGATTCCCCGATCCATGAGAAGGAGGACCCCGAGCTCGTCGCGCTTGAACGCCTCCCCCAAGCTCGCCTTTGTCCCCCAGGTGACCGTCGCGCAACCCTGCGCCACGGCGGCGCGCGCGAGCTCATCCCCGCGCCCGCGTGAATCCTTCGCCCGAACCAGCAAATCGCCGCGATTTGCCTGCAGTGCGGAGCGCACGGCCTCTGTTCCGATCGCGAGACGGCCCCGGCGCAGTGCGGAGCTCAATAGCCCCACCACGCGCTGCTCGTACTGAGCCACCATCATCCGGACGACACTCTCCGGCTCGACCTCCGCAATGCCGCGAAGCGCCTTCGAGAGTCCTCCACGGACGGCCGCGGCCCGAACGCATTTCCGCGTGGGGTGCACGGACACCCCCCGGCCGCCCAGTTTGCGGCCGAGGTCGACTGCGACGAACGGTGCGCTCGGGCCCACGACGAGACGTACGAGCTCCGTTGCGCCCGTACGCTGGCCGCAGCCGGCGCACATGCGTGTCGAAGCCTTGGATCGTTCGCTCGTCGTCAACATCTCACTCCGCCTTGGTTTCCTCGTTCGCAGGTTCCGCCTCCGTCTGCGCTTCGGCTGCTGCCGCTTCGGCTGCTGCGGCTTCGGCTGCTGCCGCTTCGGCCGCTGCCGCTTCGGCCGCTGCCGCTTCGGCTGCCGCGGCTTCGGCCGCCGCGATGCTCGCGTTCATGCGAGTCTCGACCTCTGGCCACTCCGTGCCGATAAAGGCCGCGACCGCTTCCTTCAGCTCGGCTGCACGGGTTGCGCCAAGTCCGGACTTGATCGCAAGACGATCGGTATCGGTCTCGGCGGCAATCGCTTCGACCGACCCGTATCCGCTCTGCTCGAGACGATCGGCGGTGCGAGCATTGACGTTGCGAACCAGCAGCAGCTTGTCCCGGTCGCTTGGCGCCTCGGTGGCGCTTGCCATCGCCTCGAGTGCTTCCTGGCGGAGCTCTTCCATCGCGCGCGCTGCGTCGTCACGAAGCTGCGCGACGTCCTGTTCGGACACGCCAGGAACCGACGCCAGCTCACCCTCGCTCGCATCGACAACCTCGTCGAGGCTTCGGAAGCCCATTCGGTAAAGCGAGCGCGAGACCTCTTCGTCGGCACTCAGGCGCGACAGCGCCGCCATGGCCTCCTCTTCGATCTGCTTGAAGCGGGACTCGCTCACGATGTCGAGACGCCAGCCCGTCAGCTGCGAGGCAAGTCGGACGTTCTGTCCCCGCCGGCCAATCGCCAGCGAGAGCTTGGGGTCTGGAACGACGAGCTCCATGTTGGAATTCGTCTCGTCGATGACGACACGCACGACTTCGGCGGGAGCAATCGCGTTGCAAACGAAGCGAGCGGGGTCACGGTCCCAGGGCACGATGTCGATCTTTTCGCCGCGAAGCTCTTGAACGACGGCTTGGACGCGCGAGCCCTTCATACCCACGCAGGCGCCGACCGGATCGACGTCGGAATCGCGGCTGCTGACGGCGATCTTCGAACGAGCGCCAGGTTCGCGGGCTGCGGCCACGATGCGAACGATGCCTTCGTAGATCTCCGGCACTTCCATCTCGAAGAGCTTCACCAGAAGCCCGACGTCCGTACGGGAGAGAATGATCTGCGGACCGCGGGCTTCGCGGTCGATGTCCTTCAGGAAGGCGACGATGCGGTCGCCGGGTCGGTAGCTCTCGCGTGGGGTCTGCTCGCGCGGAGGGAGCACGGCCTCTACGCCGCGACCGAGGTCGACGATGATGTTGGAACCACGTTCGAAGCGACGAACGACGCCCGTGATGATCTCACCCTTGCGGCTCTTGTACTCGGCGTAGACGCGCTCGCGCTCTGCGTCGCGGACTCGCTGAATGATGACCTGCTTCGCGGTCTGCGCAGCGATGCGGCCGAACCGGTTGCGACTCTGTTCGAGCATGAGCAGGTCGCCGAACTGCTTGTCCTGCTCTCGCGCTTTGTCGCGGTCCTCGGGGAGGTAGAAGATCTGAAAACCCAGCTCCTCGCCGACCTCCGCCTCGAGGCCGTACTCCTGGGCGTCCTCGACCGAAATCTGCTGCTCGATGTTTTCGACCGCGTCGACCACAGTCATGTATTGAAAGAGATCGACAGCCCCCGTCTCGTCGTTGAACCGTGCTTCGAGCTCACGGTCGGGCCCGAACGTTTTTTTGGCTGCCGTGAGAATTGCCTGTTCGGTCGCCTCGACCAGGACCTTGGCCTCGATGCCCTTCTCCTGGCTGACCTGCTCGATTACGTGCTGAAGCGAAAGCGAACTCTGCTGCTGCATGTCCATCCACCTAGTTTGAGAATCGGTACACGAGATTCGCCTGCGCGATGTCCCCGTGTGGAATGTGAACCACCTTGTCGCCGTCCTCGAGCTCGATGCTCTGGTCGACAACGCCCCTCAATCGACCCCTGAACCGACGCTGCTTGTCGATGGGGGTCCGTGTCTTGACCTTGACCTCATGTCCGGCAAAGCGCTCGAAATCGGTCAGCTTCACCAGCGGGCGCTCCAGCCCCGGGGAGCTGACTTCCAGTCGATAGCCCCCCGCAGGGAGCAGGTCCTCGTGGACGTCGAGTGCCGTAGACGCGTCACGGCTGATTGCCGTGCAGTCCTCGAGTGACACGCCGCTCCCCACCTCGAGCCCTGGCACCTCGCGGTCGATGATGACCCGAATCACGGCCCCCCCGGGCTCCCGCAAATAGCGGATGTCGACCAGCTCCACCCCGTGCGCGCGGCAAATTGGGTCGATGAGCTGCTCCAAAGAGCCTTCGAGCTGTCGTTGAGCCTGGGTCAAGGGTCGCGGGTCCCTAAAACGAAAAAATGGGCGGGCCGCGGCGGCCCACCCATCGAGGTAAACCAAATTTTCAGTGCGCGACCTACCACAGGCCCCTTGCGGTCGCAAGCAAAGCGATTTCCAATGGCTCTGCGACGTTGACAGTTAGAAAGGCATCTTGGTATGCCCCGCCAGTACCCCCCCGCCGTGACGGGGCGAAGCAGGAGGAAAGCATGATGCGTTCGTTGAAGTTCGGGCCTTGGATGGCCCTCCTTAGCCTGGTCGTGATCGCAAGCGCGTGCAGCACCACTCGAGAGTCCGCATGGGACGCGTCCGCAGCCGAGGCCGCAAGTCTCGATGACGCAACCCAGGCGCGTGTCGCAGACCTGCTCAACCAAGCGAACGTCGCTTGGGACGGACGTGCCGACGCCGCGCAGGCGAAGGCGGCGGTCGACGCGCTCAAAGCTGCTACCGAGCTCGACCCGACGAACGGTGAAGCGCTGAGCAATCTGTCGCACGCGATCTATTTCTACGCCGACTGCCACCTGCGGTTCGACGAGAGCAATCCCGATCTCTACAAGAATACGCACGAAGAAGGGACGAAGGCCGCGGAGCGGGCACTCGGTGCGCTCTCGCCCGAGTTCGCGCAGCAGATGGCGGCGGGCTCGCTCATTGAAGACGCACTCGGCACGCTCGATGCGAACGCGGTGCCCGCGCTCTACTGGCGCTCCTCGAACCTCGGCCGTTGGGCAACTCTCGACAGCTTCGCCACTCTGCTCTCGTACAAGGACGAGATTCGCGCGATCATGGAGTTCTGCCTCGCGAACGACCCGACCTATTGGTACCAAGCGCCGGACCGCTACTTCGGCGTGTTCTACGCGAAGTCACCGGGATTCGCGGGCGGCGACATGAAGAAGTCGGCGGAGCACTTCAACATCTCGATGGAGGCGCACCCCGACTACTGGGGCACGCGTACTCTCATGGCCGAAGAGTGGGCCATCAAAGAGGACAACAAGGAACTCTATCTCGAACTGATCGACTATGTCCTGCAGGGCGACCCGAACGTCGTCCCTTACATCAAGCCCGAGAACATGTGCGAGCAGCGCAAAGCACAGATTCTCAAGGACGACATCGACGAGTACTTCTAGGCTGAATAGCCGCGTACGATTGCGCGTCTAGTACGCGCTTCTCAAGGGCCCCCAAGGAGAATCCAATGCGTAAATCCGTAGTCGTTGCCACGGCAGTCGCCGTTCTTTCAATCCTGCTGACCGTACCACCGACGGCTGCTGCTCAGGAGTACGTGATGGAGATGGGAACGGTCGTTCCCGCAGGGAGCCCGTGGGCACTCCAACTCAAGCGGCTGAAGAAGTACGTCGAAGAAGAAACCGATGGCCGGGTGAAGGTGAAGCTTCGCCTCGGCGGTTCGAACGAGCGCTCGTTGGCTCGTCGCGCGCAGATGGGCAGCAAGCAGGGCTTCGCCGGCTCCGTCGGCGGGCTCAGCTCCATCGTGCGCGAGGTCAACGTTCTCGAGGCGCCGTACGTCTTCGATAGTGTCGAGGAGGCGGACAAAGCGCTCGATGACCCAGAGGTGCTCGCACAGGTCAAAAAGATTCTCGAGAAGCAGAAGCTGGTGTTCGGGCTGTGGGGCGAGAACGGGTTCCGCTCGTACTTCAGTCGGCGACCGATTCGTACGCCCGAGGACATGAAGGGGATTCGCTACCGCTCGCAAGAGGCGGTTGCGCACGTCGAGGCGTACAAGGCCCTTGGCGCGAGCCCTGTGACCATCGACGTTGCGAACACGATGACGAGCCTCCAGACCGGGGTTGTGGATGGCTTCGACAACACGCCACTCTTCGCGATGGCCACCACGTGGTACCAGGGCCTCGACGACGGCGAACGCAATCTCGTCCTCTCGCGGCACAGCTATCAGCCCGGCATCGTGGTCTACTCGAAGAAGTGGTTCGACACCCTTCCGCCGGACATCCAGAAAGTGCTCACCAACGTTCCCCAGGACCTCACGACGTGGGGCCGCGACCAGGTTCGAAAGATGGAGCCCGTGCTCATCAAAAACCTCGAACGCTACGGCTACGACATCCACGAGCCCACCAAGGACGAGCTCTCAGCGTTCAAGGCCAAGGAAAAAGGTGTCCCCGAAGACGTCGCGAAACAGGTCGGTCCGTCGGGTCAAAAGCTCCTGAAAGCCGTCAAGGCCGCCAAGGCGAAGTAGCCGCGAGGGGCATGCTCGGCGTGCCGACCGTGGCCTCGTCGCGGCGGGGCGTCTGTCGGTTGGGCAGGCTCCCGGCTCGGTGGTGGACTGTGGGTAGGACGTCCGACGGTCATGCTGGGTGAACGCTTGGCAAGACGTCTGGCCTGGTTTAATAATCCGCACCCGCCCGGAGGCCTACGGCGCCCAGTTTGTCCCACCCCACCGCCCCCACACGAGCGCCTACCCCCACCGTAATCCGCTTTGGTTATACCCACCCGCCCGCCCCCACCGTAATCCTCCCTGCGCGG
>CBFCWN010000095.1:0-13935 GCA_965601515.1 uncultured Myxococcales bacterium
CTCGAGCCACAGCCAGTGCTCGGGGTTTGGGACCCGCACCGCCGTCGATTCGCGCTCGTCGAGAAACGCTCTCAAGTCGTAGCGAAGGCGAAGGGTGTCGCGCGCTCGCATTCGAACCGCACACTCGACGTAAAGCCACGCGGTATGCGGGAGCCGGTGGTTATCGAACACGTCTTCGAGGTCGTAGCGGAAGCGGACACGGATGCCGAGAGGCTCCGCCGGTCGCCCCGCGAGGGTAAACACGGCCGCCAGGTCGCGCTGACCACGCCCAAACGCGGAGGCGTGCCACCGATGCTGAGCCTGTACGGACAGTTTGAGGTCACGCGTCGCGTCGAACGCCAATCGGGCCGCGAGAAGCGTGCGCCTCCCTGCGCTTCGGTACTCGACCCAAACGCTTCCAAGCCAAGCGCGACCAAGCTCGGCGTCGACCCGGGCGAAGGCCAGGAGGTTCAAGGAGCCTGCTCGAATGCGTCGCCACCCATCGACGAGCGCCCGAAGCGCAACGCGTGGGTGAGGGCGGTGTGCAAGACGGACCCTCAGTCCCGTCTCGTCGCGCGCGCGCAGCCCATCGAGCTGGTCTGGAGCCGAGATTGGTCGTGCGTAAGGATTGGCGAACCGTGCGCCGTAGGCGCGACCCGAGACTTCGAGCTCACCGTCCCCAATGCGAGTCACGCTACGAACGACCGCCGCCATCCCGCCGCCACCTCCGGCTTGCCGGTCGAAGCTTCGAGCGACCTCTAGGAAGAGATCGTGCTTCCCGGCACCGTACGCAGCACTCAACCCGAGGGCGCCAAACGGTCCGCCGAAGGGTTTCCGCGCGATCTCCTGGTAGTCGAGGGACACACCGCGAACGAGCCATCGCGTGGAAGCGCCGTATCCCGTCAGCATCACGTTCACCCTCGGGCTCCAGAAGTACCCGAGGTTCAGGCCCGCAAGCGGCTCGGCGGCGGCCAAGGGCAGCGTCGCATACGTTGCCGTGCTTTGCGCGGCCGTCGGGCCCCCTCTCACGTAGACGCGAGGCGCGTCGCAGGAAGCGTCGTCATCCGCGCGAGGGTCGCGGCATCGAGACCTGATCGCGATGTTCCGGGCCTGCACGCGAAGCGGCTGAAACGAACCCCATCCGTAGGCTTGCAACCATCCGGGTCCGACGTCGGCCCGACGGAGCCCTGCGGCCGCGCCCATCAGTCGATGCGTCCACGCAAAGTCAGGAGTGATTCGTACGACTGGGCGTGTCGGACAGGGTGCCCGCTCGAGCTCGCCGGCGCCGCGCTTGCAGCGAAGTGTGAGATCATTCGATCGCCGCAGCTCGTAGTCGCCAAAGGCGCCGTTGGGCGTGACTCGGTCCGTGACGTCGAACGTGAGACGCTGCCCAAACCCGATTCGATACGTGCCCGCGACCGCCTCCCACGTTCGGGTTTCCCATTCGACGTATGCTTTGGGCAGCAGGAGCCGCGTCGCTTCGGATTCGACGCTGAGCCCCTGTCTCGCCTCGTCCCAGCGAACAGCACGGAGCCGGCTACGCACGAGCGTGAGCACCGCGCCGGCGTCGAAGTGTGACGCGGCGCGTACCCTCGACTGAAGCGCAGCCGCAGGGGGCAGACGATCGTAGCGTCCGCTCCAGCGTGTCTGTGCTCGAACGAAACCCGTCGGCCTCTTCGTCACTTCGGGCGCGCGCAAGATGACGAAGGACGAAAGCGAGCGCGCGAGCCGTTCTGGCAAGACGTCTGCTGCGATGAGATCGCCAACGGAGTGAACGACGCCCGCGTCCTTCCGATACGCGAGGATCCGGTCGACGTCCGAGTACTCGAGGTTGGGAAGGGCATAGAGCTCTTCCCGGGTCGCGATGTTCAAGTCGACCCGGGTCTGGAAGAGGAGCAGCAGCGCCTCGAACGACCGTTCCGTAATCTGGTCCGTCGCCAGCAGATCGTAGAGGTCGTCTTCGGAGGTCACCTCGATGAACACCTCGTACGGAACTGCGCTTACCGAACGCGAAAGGAGCAACGTCGCGAACAGGGTCCCCGCGCACCTCAGGTGCACGGAGGGTTCGGTGCCCCCGGGGTCCCGAGGTCGCCGTCGCCGTATTCGGAAACGGCCGGGCAAACGCGGTCTTCCTCGTCGATCTGCTGCGCGACGCCCGGCTCAGAACGCGCATAGCTCACGGCGTCGAGCACCTGCCCGTCCACGCTCAGCTCGATGGTCTCGTCCCGATTGTTGAGCGAGATCGATAGAGGGTACGTGACGACGTCGATGCCCCCGTTGAGCGCCGCGTTGGCCTCGCGCGCGAACACCACGTGGGCTCCCGCGGCAACTCCCACACACGCCTCGCTTTGGAAGACGCTTTCCCCGGTGAGGTCCGCAAGAGTGACGCCGTTGAGGTCTACGGCGCGTTCGAAGCGCACTTCCACCCATTCGCCGTCCCGGTTCTCGACCGCCTCGGGGTTCGGCATCCACTCACCGATGAACGCCTCCCCGACGAGCGGGGAGTTGATCGCGCGAGCCACGCCGTCGTCCACGCATTCGCCCTCGAGCAACGGGCGATCACACATGGGATTCGCATCCCCAGGGCTTCCAACGTTCGAGCTCGCGTAGGCCGACTCAGAAGCTGCTTCACAGCGGACCCCGTCGTCATCGAGTTGCGCAGAGACTCCTTCGACGGAACCTTCGTAGTCCACGCGGTCGAGCGTCGCGCCATCGAATGCCGCTACGATGCTTCGCGGACCGGTGTTGGCCAGGCTGAAAGGAAGCTCCGCGTCGACGCGGGGAGCGGCCGCCGGGCTCGCCCCGAAGACCACCCACGACCCCGCATCGACGGGAACACAATCATCGCCGCCAACCACGACGACGGCGGACTCGAGTGTGGGGCCGAGCGCAACGCCGTTGAGGTCCGCGTCTTCATCGAAGCGCATCTCGACCCATTCGAGGTCGTCGTCGGGCCCGGAAGGGTTCGCCATCCACTCGACGATGTGGACGGCGCCATCCCTCGGCGGCCTGATCGCCCGCTCGAGCTCGCCTTCCATGCAGGTAGCTGCCGCCGTGCCTTCGTCGGCGCCGGGAACGTCCACCGGATAGTCCCCCAGGACCGGTTCGCCGCAGCCCAAGCCCAGCGAGCCCGCGCACGCGACGACGCACGCAGAGTTACGCAATGTTCCCATGTCGACCTCCCGTTTGCGCGAGTTATCGGGCGGTCACTCGAGGAGTTGCGTCAGTCCGTCGAAGGAAGCGTGGGCAGCAAAAGCTGCTCGGGGCGCTCGATGACGATTTGAAGCGTCTCGTAGTTTCCCTTCTTGTAGCGTTCGACTTTGCCGCGCGCGACGATCGGTTCTCGCCTGAACGCCCCGATTCCGCTTTCCTCGAACACACCCCGGTCGAAGAAGATCAGCGGAAACGCGCGCTCGCCGCCCATCGAAAGCGATACTCGCGTGAGTCGCTTGAACCTCTTGATGTCGCTCACCGTGGAAAGCACGACGGCCTCTTCACCGACGTGACTCTCTAGCTCTTCGAGCGCGTCCCAATCAGAAAGATCGATGTATTCGTCCCGTGCGTTCGCCTCTTGCTCGAACGCGCGAAAGAAGTCGGCGCGCGCATTCCACCAGGCGGTGCGTTCCTCGTAGTCGCCGTATCCTTGGGCGTCGGGATTCCAGATTCCACGATTGGCTCTCCGGGCTTCGGCTTCCGCGCGAGAGAACTGATTGTGAAACCGATGCGAGTATCCGTACTTCGTGAAGTAGGGGCTCATGCCTGCGCGTACGCTTTCGATGTTGTAGCTGGTCCACCGCCCGTCCTTCTTGACGAAGGCGTACGCGAGCACGCGCCCAAACCCTCCGCGAAGCGCTTTCGGGTCGTCGCGCTCGAGGCGCACGGTGTCCGCGCCCGAAAAGAACTCTTCGGCGAACGTTTTGGCTTCCTCGCCCATCGGCGTGCCGGTTTTCGTGGGTCGCGCGGAGTTGCCGCGCCTTCTCTTCAGGTAGGCCGCGAAGTCTTTCTCGGCGGCAGCTCGCTCGCCCTTTCCGTGAAAGCGTTCTTCAGTGTCGATTCCGAGGAGGCGAACGGAGCCTTCGATTCCCTCGACGCGGATCGTGTCTCCGTCGATCACGGGGTCGCTGGCGAGTCGAAACTCACCGATGAGCAGGCCTTCGGTGTCGACCTCCGAGCGTTTTGGGGGCGTCGCTGCGGGACGCTCCTCGGCGGAGGGCGCCTTGGCGTTCGGCCCGGTCTCTGCGGTTGCAGGCGGATCGCAGCCCAGGGCTCCGAGCACGAGCCAGCCGCATGCAAACCACGCGCGTCCCCACCCCATGCGTTCACCGTACTAAGTTTGCCGTCACGAGGCTAGCAATCTCAGTCGGGGTCGCTCTCATCGATGCCCGCAAGACGGCGCGCGAGCCCCTTCTTGAAGTCGAGCTTCATCTGACGGCCGATTTGGATGCGCTGGGCCTGGGGCGAACCCGCGCCGTGAAGCGACTCGGTCAGGTACCCGACCGCGTTCCGGCCCATCGTCATGTTCTCGATGAGACGGAGGATACGGATGCGCGCCTCGGTGGGAACGTCTGCACGTCCCTTCAGGTACTTGTCGAGCAGCGCGCCAAGCTCGGGATGGGAAAGCTCCTTTTCGGAGGGTGCGGTGCTGACGAGACCGCCGGCCAGGTCCTGTGCGAGGCGACCGATCTCGAACGGCATCTTCGTGACGTGGTGCTTGCAGACGTTCGCAAGCATGTCGTCGTTGAGGTAGCAGCCCGACTTGGTTGCTCTGGCTTCGTGAGACGACGCGATACCCGCCGAGTACATCGTCTCGTTGAGGTGCGTCATTTGGACGAGCTTGTCCTTGATGTGCGAAGCCTTGGCCGCGCCGTTGTACTCGGCGACCTGAGCCGCTGCGCCGATCAGCACGTCTCCCACGCCGGTCTTGCAGACGTAGCTTCGTCGGTGGTAGCAGGTGAAGCGTTCGACCAGCATCGACGCGAACTCGTGCTCTCCATGCATGAACACGTGGCTCCACGGAACGAACACGTCGTCGAGCACGACCATCGCTTCCTGTCCGGAATACTCGGCGTTGCCGACGTCGATGGAGCCTTCCTCCATGCTGCGCGTGTCGCAGGACTGCCGTCCGTAGATGTACGTGATGCCGGGCGCATCCACCGGGAACGCCGCGACGACGGCGTAGTCCTCGTCGTCGGGCCCGAGACGCATCGTGGGCATGGCGATGATCCAGTGCGAGTTGATGCAGCCTGTTTGGTGCGCCTTCGCCCCCTTGAGCCAGATGCCGTCGTCGTTTCGTTTGGTGACGTGCACGAAGAGGTCGGGGTCGTCCTGCTCGTGCGGCGCCTTGCTGCGGTCGCCCTTCACGTCGGTCATCGCACCACCGACGACGTAGTTGTGCTCCTGCATGTCTTTGAGGAACGCCTTGAGGCGCTCGTGATAGGGCGAGCCGTACTTCTCGTCGATCTCGTACGTGACCGAGTAGAGCGAGTTGAAGGCGTCCATCCCGACGCATCGCTGAAAGCAGGTGCCGGTGTTCTGCCCGAGCTTCCTCTGCATCATGTTCTGCGCCACGAGGTCGCTAGCGCTCGTCGCAACGTGAAGAAAACGGTTCACCCGTTTCCCCGAGATCGGGGATTCGACCGTCGCGAGCTCGGGCTCTCGCTGAGCGAGGTCGTAGGTTTCCGCAACGGCGTTGATCGAGGGTCGAATCATCGGGTGGTCGACCGGCTCATCGACCAGCTCGCCGAAGAGAAACACTCGCAGATGACGGCCGCGAAGGCTCTCGATGTATTCGCTTCCGGTTTCGATCCGCGTGGCGGGACTTCCATTCCCAAGAGCCATACTTCCTCCAGAGAGGGAGCCTACCACGCAGAGTCAGAGCGTCTCGCCGTCGAGCTCGGCAGTGATGTCGTCCGCGAAGAAGCGACCCTTCCCGTCGCGTGCGACGCGCCCCATCGCGATCTCGTGGTCGTGCGTGAAAAACACCCGGCCATTCTGCTCGATTAGGCGGGTGAGAAGCTCGCTCTTCTCGTCGATGAGCCGTTCGGGGGCGCGATCGTATCCCATCGTGATCGGAAGGTGCATCCACGCACGTCCGGGGATCAGATCTGCAGCGAACACGACCGGGCCATGGGTACCGCTGATTTCGGTCAGCATCAGACCCGGCGTATGTCCGTCGGACAGCCAAAGCTTGTACTCCGGGCCGAGCGCGTCGGAGCGGTGCCCTTTGACGACCTCGAGGCGACCGCTCTCTTCGAGCAGCTGCGGAAGCTCGGGGATGAACGACTTCCGGTCGCGCGGATGAGGGTGCTTCGCTCGCTGAAACGCATCCCAGCTGACGACGAAGTTCGCATTCGGGAACAAGAGCCGGAGCGGCTCATCGGCATCGTATGCGTGTAGGAGCCCGCCCGCGTGGTCGAAGTGGAGGTGCGAGAGCACGACGCAGTCGATGTCGGCGTCGGAGACGCCCGCTTTCTGCAGACTGTCGAGAAGCACGTGTCGCTCTTCCTGCACTCCGTAGCGATCGCGAAGCTGCGGTGGAAAGAAGGCACCGATCCCCGTTTCGAACAAGATCTTTCGGTTCCCATCTTCGACGAGCAGCGCCCGACAGGCGAGTGGGATGCGATTCAGTGCGTCGGGTTCGACCCAGCTTTGCCAAAGCGCCTTCGGCGCGTTTCCGAACATCGCGCCCCCGTCGAGGCGCTGGGAATTGCCCAGGATCGACCATGCCCTCTTGTGCCCCATTTCGCGGAGCCTATCAGGGTAGGCTGCCGCTTTGAAGTCAGTGTCGGACGACGAATACGTTGGCCTTGGCGTGGCGGACGACGCGTTCGGCGACGCTGCCGATGAGCCAACGCTCCATGCCACCGCGACCGTGAGAGCCAACGACGATGAGGTCGACGCCGTTCGCTTCGGCATAGTCGGTGATCGCTCGAGCGGTCGCGTGGTCTTCGAGGACGACGACGTCGACCGCGATGTCCCTCAGGTGGGTATCGCGAAGCTTTTCGAGGGCGACCTTTTGTTCGGCCTGTTGCGGCGTGGCGGCAGGCTCGAGCACGGCCTGTGGGGGAATGAAGGCCTGCGGGTCTGCGACGTGGAGCAGGGTGACCCGGCTTCCGTGGCTACGCGCGTAACCGGCGATCTCGTCGATCGCCTTGATCGATTGGTCCGAAAAATCGATGCACGTGAGAATGTGCTTTGCCGCCATGCGCGAAAACTACCATCTTTCTTCTATGCGCGGCATTCGGGCACCGGGGCTGACTCTCGCGTTCATCGCGATGTTCACGACGATTTCACTCGGCGCGTGCACGAAGTCGAGCGGAAGCGGAACCATCACGACGACCCCGACCAGCGAGCAGACGCAGCCGCGCGAATCTCGACCGTCGCGCTCGGAAGTCGCGTGCCATCTGCACTCCTGCGCCCCACCTCGCTACTGCAATCGCGACAAGGGGGTCTGCGAGCTGCTGCCCTGCTTGGAGAGTCGCGACTGCCCGTACGGCTACAAATGCGATTTCTCCCGGAACGTCTGCCAGTAAGCGGTGCTCACACGAGGCCCAACCTTACGTAAGCGCTGCTTACTCGAACGTAAACCCACGGTAAGCACTGCTAACAAGGTCTGTGAGGCGGCTTACCCTTGATGTTAGCGGTGCTCACTTAACTTGAGCACCCCAGGTGAGCGGTGATAACCCTGCTGAGGGAATGACGGGGGAGCCAAGCCTGCGGGCCTCGCTGATCGACGCCGCGTACGACGTCGTCGACAGGGAAGGGGAAGAAGCGCTCAGTATTCGAGCACTTGCGCGTGACCTAGGGGTGTCTTCCGCCGCCCCGTTTCGTCACTTCCGCGACAAAGAGACGCTTCTTGCCGCCGTTGCCGACAGGGCGGGCGCCGAGCTCGACCTGCGTGTCGACGAGGCGGCGGCGGACTGCAGCGACGCGCTCACGCAGTTTCGCGCCATGACGGTCGCCTACGTGCGCTTCGCGGCTGAGCACGCTCATCTTTTCGACCTGATTCACAGTCGTTCGGGCGTCTCCGGTCGGCTGCTCGGCGAGCTGCACGATGAGCGCCGGCTCAAACTGATCGCGCTCATCGTGGAAGGGCAGAACGCCGGGCTCATTCCACAGACGGACCCGGAGCTGATCGCGCTCACCAGCGAAGCGCTCACCCACGGCCTCGCGCGAATGATCGTCGACCGCCATCCGAGGGTGCAGGGGCTCAGCTCCGAGGATGCTCGAAAGCTCGCCCTCGCGGCGACTCAGCTGCTTCAGACCGGCATTGGCCTGTCGTAGTTGACGGGCGAACGCCTCCACCGGGTAGTGAGGCAACAGTCCGAGAAGAAGGACGGATCGGGTCTGGCCGCTCGCCGGGTGCCGCCCTAAAGTCAACGAGATGCGTCCTGGACGGCTTGCGCTTGCTTCGATCTTCGCACTTCTGGTGCCTGCCGGAGCGTCGTCCCAGTCCATCGATTCTCCGCCCGTCGTGCTCGACGTGCTCGATCCCGTCGATGTGCTGGCAGGCAGCTACAAGTACGTCGGTAGCCCCGAAAAGGACCACGCTACGATCGAGAAGTCGATCGAGGCCGCGATCACCAGCCTTGGGTGGCTGGGACGGAAGATCGCGCGGAATCGCCTCCACAACCACAAGGAGCTTCCTCCGCGCATCGAAATCGCACGCGATGGCGACAAGGTATCCATCACGATGGGCGAATACTCCGCCGTCGCGAAAGACGACGGCACGGAACGCGAGCTGATCGGGCCCAACGGCCGCGACTCGAAGCTCCACTACGAGCTCAAGCCAGACACGATCGTCCAGTACTTCGTGTTCGAACATGCCAAACGGAAGTCGACGTACAGCTTCAACGAATCGGGCCAACTCGTCATGACGGTGTACATGACGAGCGAGAAGCTCGCGTCGCCGATCGAGTACGCGTTGGTCTACGAGCGCGAGGGCTCGTAAGCGCTCGCCCGCGCCTCGACGATCGACTGCTGCACGTGATCGAGGCTGCGAAGCTCGTCCCGCCCGCTGAGGAATTCGAGGAACGGAGCGACGAGGGAGTGGCCGCGTGCATCGCCCGGCTGCGCGACGGAAAGAAATTCCCTCACGAAGAAACGAAAGTTGGCGGAGCCGAGCGTCGCCTCGAGCTCGGGCAGGGCTCCGGTCAGGACGTCGACCGCACCAAACACCTGTTCGCGGAAGTACACGCCGTCGTCGCCCGATTGGGGCTTCGCGACGCGCTCCTCGAAGAATCGAGCCTGCCACTCAGAGAGCTGCACGATGGCCTCCATCCAGGCTGAGGGCAGGGAGCAGGGTGTCGAACGTGGGTCGTTCGCGATCCCACTCGAGAATCACGGGCACGTCCGGCTCGACGCGCGACAGCAGTTTCATGCACGCATCGCTCGGCAGCGCGCTGTGATCGTCGATCGGCTTTTCGACGTTCTGATGCCCGGCGACGTGAACCCAGGCCACGTCGGCCTCGAGCTCGTCGAGAAACGCGTCCGGCGTTTCGCCGAGCCAGCGTTCGTTGACCAGCAGATTGTTGAGGTCGAGGTGAATCGCGGCGCCGCACGACGCCGAGAGCCGGTTGAACATCTCCGCAAGCGAGAGCTCGCCGGGGGTCTCGAGGTACTGCGAGACGTTCTCGAGCGCGACCCGCCGACCAAGGAAGGACTGCACGGCGTCCACCCGCGCGGTGAGGTGCGCGAGGGCTTCCTCGGTCCGTGGCATCGGCAGAAGCGAAAGCGTCCATACGTCTCCGATGCTGCGCCAGCTGAGGTGGTCCGAGATGGCGTCGATTCCGAATCGATCTGAGAAGCGACGAATCCGCTCGAAGTAGTCGCGGTCGAGCGGATCCGTCGACCCGAGGTTCATGCTCAGGCAATGAAGAAGCAGGGGCTGACGCTCTCGGATCCGCTCGAGCGTCTCGAGCTCGGCGTCCGATGCCAGCATCCACTGCTCGAAGATGACCTCCACGGCAGGCAACGGCGCCGAGCTCGCGAGAAGCGGCTCGATCCATTCCTGCCGGAGGCTGATGCCCAAGCGGGCGGTCATGAACGTCTCTCTACTTGACCTTCTTGTTGCCGACGACCTTGCCGCCCGCGATCTTTTCGCAGACGCCCTCCGGCAGGTAGACCCACTCGTTCGGATCGTTGTTCTTCTTCGCGTGCCCCGCGCAGGTGTGGTCGTTCGCGCCGCAGTCGTTCTTCCCCTTGGCCGCGACTCCCGCGCACTTCTCGATGGTGGTGCCCTTCGACGCCCACTTGGGCGCGGCAGCCGAGACGGTGGCGGCGGTGAGGACGGCTCCGGTGAAGCCCAAGATTCCGATTGTCTTCCTATCCATGATGTTCTCCTGATTCGGGAAAGGGGGTTCGGAACCATGTACTACGAACTGCGGGAGCCGTTAGCCTTCCCGTCTCAGATCAGAACGTGCCCCACTCGCATTCGCCCTCGCCAAAGATGTGCCCCTGGGTGCCGAGCTGTCCGCGGACGAAGTCCCACGCGTTCTGGATCGGCGAAACTGGACTCCGGTCCAGCTGGTAGACGGGGGTTGGAAAGAGCTCCTCGATGTTGGTCGCCGCCTCGAAGTCTTCCCGGGTGATCACGCCGTCGGTGTCCCGTTCTTCGCCAATCGTCCACATCCACTGGGCGAGCCTCTGCACGTTGCCCTCTTCGTCGGGAAACCCGTTGAAGAAGATGTGGTCGCCGTGGATGGTGAGGGTCACGTCCGAGTTGCTCGTCACGGGTACGCCGGACTCTTCATCCGCGAGCGCGCAGTCGGTGTAGACGGCCGGGGCGTCGGCCTCGATCAAGAAGTCGATGCTGTCGCCTCCATCCTGGGTAAGCGTCCCTTCGACGATGTAGGTCCAACCGTTTTGAACCATCGCATCGATGTCTTCCCCGTCTACCGAGTTGATGTTGATCACACCCGACCCAGGGGCAGGCGTTTCGTAGCCAAAGCTCGTGTACTGCCCGGTCGGGATGCCGTTGAACGAGGTCAACTCTGGGAGCGTGCTCGGCAGGCTCGCGAAGTCCGCGACCCCAACGTCTGTGCTGTCCTGCGCGTTGGCGCCGTCGACCTGGCTCATCGCCACGAACCCAACCGACACGATGTAGCGACTGAAGGACACCTCGTAGCCATCGAGAATGCATTCGTCGCAGTCACCCGACGCAAGCCCCTCGGTGATGGTCTCCTCCGGTTCCAAGACGACAGACAGATTGCCGTTTCCTCCGCTGCTGTCGCTGCTACAGCCCGCCACCGGCACGACCGAGGCTAGCGCCAACAGAATCGATTTCGTTCGTACGACGTTCATGATGGTTCCTCCGTGTTCTTCTTGTGTGTCGTCACTCTGCCCCCTCCGTGGTGGTCCACGTGAAGGTGGGTAGCTCGTTGGCGGTCATGGAAATGACCAGCGCGCTGTAGTCGGGGTCGTCCGGGGTGATGACTACGTTTCCCGTTCCGTCATCGAGCGCTGCGAGGCGCCCGAAGCTCACCGACTGCCACCAGGCGTTCGGGTCGAACGTGATCGTCAGAAGGCGCGGATCGGTCGTGATCTCTTGAAAGGTCCGAGCGCCGTTCACCGCGGGCGTGCCACGGTTCGCGACCAACACGTCGACGTTGGCTTCGAACGCGTACGCGGCTGGGCATACCGTTGCGTCTGGGCAACACGTGTCCGGGTCTGCCACGCACGTTGCGCTACCCGCGAACTGGGCGGAGTGGCCGAAAGGCACGTAGTTCGAGCTTTCGAAACGAACCACCGCGGGCCCCCCGGGAACGCCCTCGAAGGCTTCAGGCAGGGGATTCGTCAGGAGCCAGACGATGCCGTAGTCGAAGAACGCGGTCCGGATCGTGCCCGTCGTGCCTCGGATCTTTCCGATCGGCTGCGGAGACGGGTCGAGCCCATCGAGCGTCGTGCCTTCGAGGTACTCCGCAATCGCCACCTCGCAGCGGGCCGACGACGAGCTCTCGGTTGCGCAGAAATAGATTGGACTGAAGCCGAGGGTCGCGTTCGACAGCGAGACTTCCCAGCCGTCTTTGACGAATGTCTCGGGAGCGGTTCCTGCACCCTCGAAGGGAAACTCGACGAACTGCCCTTGAGTTTGACCGCAGGCGGCAAGAAGCAGGATGAGGCAGCAGACGTGAAGAAGGCGCGTCATAGGCGAATTCCAACGGTGAAGAAGAACGTGCGCGGCCGACCCGCGCTGATGTGGCGCGCCGGCAGCCGCGAAGGAGCCGACTCCGGGTCCCAGTCCGAGACGAAGACGAATTCGTTACCGGCGTACTGCTTGTTCGCGAGGTTGAAGACCTGGAACCCCACCTCGAGGAACCACCAGGAGAGCCGCGCGGAGAGATCCACGAGCGAAAACGGATCGGCGACCTGCGAGAACGGGAGAGGCCGCGGGCCGATGTACGTGTAGCCGAGCCCGATGTGACCGTGGAGCGGGTACTTCCAAAGGTCGACGAGGTCGTCGCCCGCGCCGACGTCGAGCCGGACCACCCACGGCGGAACGAATGGAAGAAGGTCGCCTTCGTCAAAGGGGGGCGTTGGGTTTTCGACCGTTGGGGGAGGGGGGCCTTCGAGGACCGGTCGGACGTACGTGACGGAAAGCGCGCCGACGAGCCACGAAACCGGGTTGGTGACTGCGTAGAAGACGAAGCCGGTGCGACTCGTGGGCCCGATGTTCTCGAGGCGCCCTTCGGCGGCGTCGAAGAAGACATCGTTGTTGAGCCAGGTGCGGTAGCCGGTGAGCGTCAGCTTCAGCTGCTCTTCGGGGAACAGTCGGAACCGCACTCCGACGTCGATCGAGCGTACCTTGACGAACGGCGCAGTTTCACCGTCGGTCAGCGTGCGGGCCTGCGGTGAACGGAAGCCCTCGCCGTAGGAGGCGATGATGTCGAACCACTCGGTCGGTTTGCCGGTTGCTGCGAGGCGCGGCCCGGCGACGATGCCGGCTGCCGTCCGTCGAAAGCCTTCGATGAAGTTCTCGGGCCGGAACTCCGGGATGCGGTTGCCGAGTCTACTGTCGATGTCGAAGAACAACACGTCGGCACGAACGCCGCCCTTGAAGTTGAAGTACTTGCTGAAGTCCCAGTCGAGATCGACCCAGAACCCGATGTCGGCCTGCACGATGTTGGCGTCGACGCGCTGGTCCCACGTTTGGTTAGCCGGCGCCTGGAGGAGGTTCTGCTGCTGCGGGTTGATGAGGTCCACGCGGGCCGAGGTCCCCATCTCGATGGTGCCCTTGGCGTTCTCCGCGGGTTCGAAGCGTGAGGTTCGATGTCGGGCGTTCCCACCGATGACGAAGCGTCGGTCGCGCTGCTCGATCAGGTCGCCTCGTCCGAAGAAGTTGGGCGCCTCACGGGAGCGCTCGAGAAAACCGGTGAAGTTCTGCTGGATGCGAAAATCCAGAAGCTGAAGATAGATGTCGAAGCTCGTGTTCTTGCGGTTCGGTCCGCGGTGCTCGCCGTGGACCCCGAGTATGCCGCCCGCGTTGAACGCGTTTTGCGCACGAGCGGTGGGGAAGGGGTAGACGTCGTAGAACCCGACTTCCCCTGCCTGGAGGTCGTCGGCGCGGAGGACGCCCGCCGAGTTGTATCGAGCGCCCCAGAACGCGCCGTGCAGTCGAAAGCGCCAGTCGTTCTTTCCGAAGCCGACCTGGAACATCGCCGAGCCGTCGAGGCCGTCGCGGTTCTGCCCGAAGCCGTCGCTTCGCCGGAACTGAAACGCCCCAAAGGTGTCGTCCTCTTTCCCCTTCGGCGCGAAGATCGCGACCTGCCGGAATGTCCTGAAGGAGCCGAACTCGCTCTTCGCGTAGATGCCCCGTTTCTCGACGCCGAGGTCGAACTCGACGGACCCTGCAACGGCGAAGTCGCCCTGCGCCGGGTCGTAGACCCCTTCGATCACGCGAAGCTCCTTGACCGCTTCGGGCACGATGAAGTTGAGGTAGGCGTAGCCCTGGCCGTGGAT
>CBFCWN010000096.1:0-13813 GCA_965601515.1 uncultured Myxococcales bacterium
ACGAACGCGTTCATCCATCTTGTTACACTCCTTCCACGGCATCTCGGGGCCTCCCAAAATGCCGAATTGTGTAACCCATGTGCCCGGAATGAAGTGCTACCTATCTCTCGGGAAGCACATCGGGCACTTAGCAAATGAGCTAGGTGCCTTTCTTTTTGCCCGTTGACCTGACGTTGACGTGAGGTGGCGAAACGGGCTGCAAAGCCTCCACCAAACGCAGTTGCGCGCGCAATCTCGAGGACGCTGAGAGGCTCGTCTTGAAGTACCTGCCCGAGCTCCCCCTCGCTGGCGGGCTCATCTGTGGGCTCGGCATCTTCGTCTTCCGGAGCGCAGCCATTCACTGGCACCTCTCGGTCCCCGGCTGGCTGGCCACGAAGACGAAAGAGCAGGACGCGAGGTTCCCACCTGGCTTCGCCCGGCGGCAAGCTCAGAATCGAACGGCTGGACCGAAGGCGAGGAAGAGCTCGTGGCTCACGCCCCGCGTGACTTGAAGCGTGTAGACCAGGTCGAGGTCGAGCCCCCATCGTCGATCCTTGCCCCAAAGCCAAATGTGCGTGCCGCCGGCGAAGGTGATGCCGAAGCGCGCGGAGAAGTCCCTTCCACCTGAGGCGTTGCGTTCCCCCTCGATCGTCACCGTGCCCCCGAGACCCACATCCGGTTCCCAGACCTCGTTCGGCACCCACGCATGCGTAAAGAGTAAGCCAATGGGTATCTTGACGGTTTTGTCGTTCACTCCGGCGCCGAACACCAGCTCCATCTGAAGGTCCTTGGGAATGAGCTCGCGCTCGTAGGAGGCGTTGGCGCCACCACCTACGCGCGCATCGCCATCGAACTCGAGCGCCAGGGCGGCCTTGGCGCCGATGGTATTCACGGGCTCGCTCCGGCCCGCCTCGCCATCTTCGGACTGCGCCGCTGACGAGCTGGCCATACAGACGACCACGAAAAATGCCACGGCTGCGCCGACGTGTGTGTATCGGATCATCGGCTTGCCTCCTGCGGATGTATCCATACGTGAAACAGCCCCTCCGCTCTGGCCATTTCGCGCCAGTGGTGAAGCGCGGCGTCGCGATCATCTTGTCGGAATGGCGCCCGGCATCTAGCATCCGGCAGCATGATTTCTGGCTCGTCGATCTGGAGCGGCGCGTTTACGCCGGCTGTCTTACTAGGTCTTTGCGTGCTCGCTTCAGCCTGCGTGCACGTTCCGAAGCGCACGCCTCTTCCGAAAGAAAAGGTTCCGCGCGCGATGGTGCTCGAGTTCGAAAAAGCCCGGCACTGGGCTGACGACCCCCCACCCTGGGGCGACGAATGGCGCGCACTCAGCCGGGCCGATATCCAGAGGCTTTACCCAGCGGTATAGGGTCAGCCGCACAACTACTTGGCCATCTCGGGCGGCTCGACCCGCAGCACAAACATGTCGAAAACAAGACGATGCCCATCATCAGTCGCTCCCTCTTGTCGCTCACGCGCACGCAGGGCATCGGGGACCTCTACCGCATCTATCTCGAAACGATCCGCGACGGACTCGAGTTCAACCTGGCGTCCATCCCCGCGAGCTTCACCATGAAGGAAGACGAACCGTTCAACACCGAGTATATGAGGGCCCTCTTCAACGTCGGTTACGAGGCCGCGAAGAACGGCTATCCTTGGGAGCCAACCCCCCCTAACATGAAGAACCTGCCGATCAGCCGATGACCAAGTGTAGAGTTGTTGAGAGAACGAGAACGACGATGGGCTCTGGAATGAATCGAAAAATGACCTCGCACCGCGGAGTGTTGTGCTGCGCTCTCGTATTCCTCTTGGGATGCAAGACAGCGCCGCCCGCCGCTGAAGCGCCGCCTTTCATCCCGTTCGAGCTCCTGGATGCAGGCGAAGCGCCGAGGGCCCCGCTGCGCTACGCCATCGCGGCCGGAACGACGACCACAAGCACCCTTTCGTGGAAGACCGCCCCATCGAACGAGGCGCGGCCGGGAACGACGCTGTCGGGCCTCGCGAGTATGGACATGAGGATCGTGAGAGGGCCTGCCAAAGTCGTCGACAACGCGGTCCAGTACACCTTCGAGGTCGTCGACTCGACCGCGAAGGCCGGGCCTGGGGCGAGTGCCAAGCTGCGCGACGAGATCGACAAACACAAAGACTACTTGACAGGGACGGGCCGCGACGTCGTCCTCGACGACCGAGGCCATCACCTCGGGATGCGGTACAATGAAAAGGCGTCCAACATTCCGTTGCGTCTTCTGTGGACCATCGATACCGCGTTCTCCCTCCTCTCGATGGTCGTGCTGCCGAACGAAGAGGTCGGTGTCGGCGCCCGCTGGACGCGTCGAAGCATGTTGGCGCTCTACGACATCAAGATGGTGCAAGCGGCGACCTACACCCTCGTCGAGCGCAACGGCGACGAAATCGTCCTCGATCTCGAGGTCGAGCGCGTCGGAGAACGGCAGGTCGTCGAGTTCGCCGAGGATGAATCGTTGGTCGAGGTCGCGTCGAGCCGTATGAACGTGAAGGGACGAATTCGGCTCGACCTCGAGGCGCTCGGGGGAAGCAGCACCGCGACCGGCACCGCACGAAACGAGGTCGTCTTCGTCGAAAAAGGAGAGCGTGAGGCCCGGGTGATCGACGAAGAATTCGAGATTCGGATTGCTAGCACCAGCACGGTGGAGCCAGCGCGTCGATAACGTTTCCAGGCGCTGCTGGCGAAATCCTTGTCGACTAGGTTGAACCGGTGAGCGCTGCGGAAAGTCCGACGACGATCGAAATCCACCAATCGCCCCGAAGATCGGCGACCTCGACCATGCCGTCGGCGACGAGCATCGCGAGGAACGCGGTGAGACACCAAAGGAACACCGGATGGAGGTACTCGCACCACGAGGGGGCGTCGGGGACGAACCGTCTGAGGATGAGCGCCGCGGCGATTATTTTGTTAGGCGGCTGGGAATATCGGCTGGTATAGAATCCAAATGCCTATCTCCATAAGCGAAGGATGAGACATCTATGAAAGATGATACGCGACCGGGCATGTTACGCCGGGAATTCCTCGAGTTCTCAGGACTCGCCACCCTGGCGTTGGGCGCCAGCGGGCTGGCAGGGATCCCCACGACGGCGACGGCTACCGAGAGCGGCGCGAAAGCAGCCGGGCCGGCCGGCGGCGGGCCCTACAACATCCTGTTCATCCTTACCGATCAGGAGCGTTATTTCGATCCGTCTGCCCTGCCGCCTGGATATAAGCTGCCGGGCCGCGAACGGCTGCAGCGCCGTGGAGTGACCTTCACCAACCACCAGATCGCCTCTGCGGTCTGTACATCATCACGCTCCGTCATCTACACCGGTCAGCACATCCAGCACACCAAGCTGTTCGACAACCTGAATTTCCCGTGGTCGAACACTCTAGATCCCGCGGTTGGCACCCTGGGACACTTGCTCGGTGAGGCGGGTTACTACACCGCCTACAAAGGCAAGTGGCACATGTCCCGAGAGTTCGACACCCATAACGAACTGGCGATGCCCGACCAGAAGCTGACTAAGTCCCTCGAGCGCTATGGCTTCGAGGACTATGCCGGCATCGGAGACGTCATCGGCCTGACTCATGGCGGCTATCTCAACGATGACATCATCGGGGCCCAGGCTCAGCGCTGGCTGCGGGTTCGTGGTCGACCCATGAGCCAGAAGGGCAAACCCTGGTTCCAGGCCGTCAACCTCGTGAACCCTCACGACATCATGTTCTATAACACCGATGCGCCCGGGCAGAACATCCAGACCAACCCGAAGACGATGTTTCCCATCGCTCGTGATCCCGACGTACCGTTCTACAAAAAACAGTGGGACATCAAGCTACCGAGGAGCCGCCATGAACCCTTCGACAAGAAGGGGCGTCCGCGGGCACACTGGGAATACCAGCAGGGCCGCGGTGCGCTGGTCGGCAACTTCCCGAACGAGGATGCCCGCTGGCACCGGCTGTTGAACAACTACTTTAACTGCATTCGCCAGACCGACCAGGTGGTCGAAATGATACTCGACGAACTGGAGGCATTGGGTCTGGCGGATAACACGATTGTCGTGATGACTGCGGATCATGGCGAGCTCGGCGGTGCCCACGGTACCCACGGCAAGGGCGCGACCGCCTACCAGGAGCAGAACCACGTGCCACTGCTCATCTCCCATCCCGGCTATCCGGCTACCCACGGTCAGCGCTGCAACGCCCTGACCTCGCACCTCGACCTCGCCCCCACGCTGGTCGCCTGGACGGGTGTGGATGCCGGGAAACGCGCCAGTATTGGCACCAAGCTGCACGGCCATGACCTCACGCCGCTTCTGAAAAAAGGTTCTGCGGCTGGCATCAACGAGGTGCGGGCGGCTTCCCTCTACTGCTTCAATATGTTCGGCTATGTGGACGCCACCTGGGTTTTGAAGACCCAAGCCTTCCTGAACGCGGGCGGCAAGAAGAAAGACCTCGCAGCCCAGGGCTTCAAGCCGGATGTGACCAAGCGGGGGGCGATACGCAGTGTGTTCGACGGGCGCTACAAGTACAGTCGTTACTTCTCACCCAAACAGCACAACCAGCCGCGCACCCTCAAGGGCATCTTCAAACTGAACGACGTTGAGCTGTTTGATCTCGAGAAGGACCCAGACGAGATGCAGAATCTCGCTGTCAAGCGAAGGAAGCATGCCGAACTGCTGCTTGCAATGAACGATAAGATGAATGCAATCCTCGAGGCCGAGATTGACGAGCCGGACGACGGCAGCTTCCTGCCGGGCAATCCCGACAGTTGGGTTGCTACCAGCTTCGACCCATAGGCCCAAGTTGAGCTTCTGCCTCCTCCTCCGGAACTTCTTCAGACACCTGGCGGAACCATCGAGACGATGCGCTGGATGGTCCAAAAGGCTGCCAGGCCGCCGATGGCGTACGGGGCGAGCCGCCATGCGCCTCGTGGGGGCGTCACGGGGATGCGACGAATGCCCGCGAGGGCGAGCGCCACCACCGCCACGAATAGGATCTGTCCGGTTTCGACACCGAGGTTGAACATCAGAAGAGAAAGCGGCACCTCGCGCTCGGGAATACCGACTTGGGAAAGCGCACCTGCAAAGCCGAGGCCGTGAATCAGCCCGAAGCCGAAGGCGACGACCCACGGGTAGCGCTCGGTCAGAACGACCTGGCCGTTGCGCATGCGAATTACCTCTGCCGCGAGGAACACGATGCTCAATGCGATGACGGCCTCGGTGGGCGCGGTCGGAAAGTGCACGACACCGAGGGTGGCTAGGGCCAGGGTGATGCTGTGCGCAACGGTAAACGCCGTGATGGTTTTCACGAGTCGCCAAAAGCCCGTCACGATGAGCATCAAAGCGAGCAGAAACAAGAGGTGGTCATAGCCTTCGAGGATGTGGATCACGCCCATCTTCCATGTGGCAAGCGCGACCTCTTTCTTGCTTTCGCGGGCTGGAATCTCAAACGTCGGCGCGTTGGGCCGCATGATGGCGCGGTGGGTGCTGCCATCGAGGAGCTCGACCCGGAGTAGGACGTCGGTCTGCACGCCCGAAAGGCCGTCGATCGAAATCGTCTGGCCCACCAGGGGTGTGCCGTCGCTCTTGTAGGTCCAGCGCTGCACCCAGGCGCCTGGCACCTGGCGAACCGTCGCGGGCGCCACGGCTTCGAGGTTGTCCGGGAAGATCGGCGTGAGGCCTAGCGCGCGGTCGCCCTTGCCGGGCAGTTTCCAGGTGACCTCGAACACCCCGGGCGCCGCCTCTTCGATGTCGAGGAGCGCGGGCCGGATTTCGTGCGCACGCGCGGTGAAGGAAGGACCTAGGGCTGCCAGTAGGAGGCCCAAGCAGGCGCCGTGGCAGAGTCGGTTCACGGCGAAGCCTCCGTTTTCGCTACGGCTACGCTTGCGGGGTCGTCCTCGATCACGATGGTATACTTCTCGATCAACCTTTCCCGATACTCCTCGTTCAGCTCGTCGCGCTTGGCTGCCACCCAATCTTCGACCACCCGGTCTTGGACCTCGGCAAACGTCGGTTCGGGGAACGACTGTCTGTCGTGCAGGTACACGAGGTGCATCCCGTATCCGGACAGCACGGGCCCGTGCCACGTCCCGAGGCTCAACTCGCTCACACTTCTGGCAAAGTCGCCACCGAAGAGCTTGGAGATTTCGGCTTCGGTCCGCTCCGGGTAGTAGAGCTGCAACATGAAGGGGTCTCCGAGCTCCTTCGCGGCGCTGGTCGGGTCGTCGGCGTTCTTCAGCGCCTCTTGAACGGTCACCGCGTGACGCTCCGTTTCCGCGCCTCGCATGTCCGCGTCCACGAACGCGTGGCTGAACGTGATCAGGTCGGGCGAGCGGTAGGTTGCGCGGTGCTCATCGAAGTAGGCTTCGAGCTGCTCGTCGGTGGGTGGGGGCACGTCGATGAGGTCCTGCACCAAGAACTCGAGCTTCTGGGACAGGCGTCGTCGTACGATCGTGTCGTCCTCATCGAGCCCCATCGCCAAGGCTTCCCGGTAGAACGCGGTTTCGCGCACGTATTCCTGAATGAGCCCGTCCATTTCCTTGGGCGTCGGCGAACGGTTCCATCGCTTCTCAAAGCTCGTCCGCATCCATCCGCGCTCCCCTTCACCCACGCGGATGACGAGGTCGCTCTCGGATTCATCGCTCGGGTTGAGCCAGGCGTATCCTGCGTAGATGACGAGGCCGAGGATCAGGAAATGAACTAGCGGCTCCTTGAACAATCGAGACAATCGTTCTTTCACGAGTCGGTCCTTGGGTGAGGGGGCTGTGGCTCCCGCGGACGCCTGGGCCAGACGGGGAGGGCAGTATGGCTCGGGTCGCCTCCGCGGTCCGGCCATTTCGCGCCATTCGGTAGATGCTGCGAGGGTTTCGATAATTGACAATTTGGCGCCTAATGGCCGGACGAAACCGTACCTCTGGGCCTATACGAGTCACTGGGAGAGGTCAAATGATAGAGAAGCAAGGGTATTGGGTTGGCGGCGCGCTCGCACGCGGCACGGCGCGCACAATGCTGGGGCTCCTCGCGTTCGCGGCGTTGACGCTCGGCGGGGGCGAAGCCTTGGCTCAAGACGCGGACGCTGAGGCCTCGGCGTCCGAGTCACCCGACGGCACTGAGAGTAGTGACGCTCGGGCGGTGCGGGAGGGTAGGGACCCTAAGGCGGTGCGGAAGGAGAAGAGGAAAAACCCCCCCTTGTCGAAGTGCAGCAGTGATCCCGACCCCGACAAACACCCGCATGATGACCCGACGGTGTGTCCCATCGAGAAGAACGCAAAAGTGCAGCCCGATGTGGGGACTAGCAACCAGGATGATTTGGCGTCCAAGATCGCCAACCCAAGCGCTCCCGTCATGGCGTTGAAGAACTTCGTGGACGTCACACAGAATGGCGGTTCGGCCCCAGGCGCGCACAGGGCTACGTTTCAGTACACGTTTCAGCCCGCGCTCCCGTTTCCGACGAAGCTGGGCAATGTCATCCTCCGGCCGGCCATCGAGGTTTGGTTCGGCCAGCCGTACGTGGACTCTTCCGGCAACGTCCAGACCGCCGTCGGGTTCGGTAACTTCTCGCTCGACAGCTTTTGGGGCAAAACCCTGAAGAACGGCTTGATGGTCATGGGCGGGTTCAACACGACCTTCCCGTCGGCTACCAAGACGGAGCTCCGCGCCGACTGGGCCATCGGGCCGGAAGCGCTGCTTGGGTATGTATCTCCGAAGAGCGGCAGCATGTTTGGGACGATCTGGAGTTTCACGTGGAAATTCCCAACACGGGCGCAAGGGCAGACCGTGGCCGGGCAATACTTCTACGCCGTGCAACTGGGCAAGGGGTTCCAGTTTGCGGCCCAGCCGGTCTGGAGCTACTCGCGCGAGACCAAAGTGTTGAGACTTCCGATCGGCGTGGGGCTCCAGCGTGTGATGGTTCTCGGTAAGAAGAAGATGCCCTTCCAACTCGGGGTTCAGATTTGGGGCTACCTGCCACCGCCCGACGCGAGCGGTCCGGAATGGACTCTGCGCTTCACGATCGCGCCCGTGGTCCCGCTTCCTTGGAAGAAGTAGCTTTTACCGAGCCGAAGTGATGCGAAACAGGAGTTTGACGATGAGAGCTATGACCACCAAAACCATCCTCGTGGTGAGCGGCTGTGCCGCCCTCCTCCTCGCGTGCACGTCCCAAGGTTCGGACGTGCTTTCCGCCGTGGGAAGTGGGACGTGGATCGCGAGCACGAGCGACACCGAAGCGGCGTCGCTGACGAGCGCCGCGCCCGCCCCCCTCGGCGCCGAACGCGCGGACGCCGAGCGCTCTACCTCCTCGCGCGAGAGCGAACCCGCCCGCCGCCTCAAGAAAAAGAGCTCAGCGCGGCCCAAGCCGAACCCGTTGAAAAACGTCTATTTCGGCGAGCAGCACATTCACACCGCGGCATCGCCGGACGCGTTCGCGGTCGGTACGCGCGCCAAGTGGGAGGACGCCTACAAGTATGCGCTGGGCCAGGAGGTGAAGCTCTCCACGACGGGCGAGAAGATCAAGAAGTCAACGCCCTATGATTTCATCGCCATTACCGATCACGCCGAATACATCGGTGTCATGCCGCGGCTGATCGACCCGAAGGACCCGCTTTCCAAGAGCGAGTTCGCCAAGAAGCTGCAGAACCCGGGGAAGGGCGCCATGACGGATCCCGACTCCGCGATCAGCATCATCCTTCGGTCGCTGATCACCTCTATTCCAATGAAAGAGTACGTGTCGCCCGAGATGATTCAGGACAACTGGAAGAAATATGTCAGCGCTGCAAACAAGTACAACAGGCCGGGCCACTTCACCACGCTCATCGCGTTTGAATGGACGTCGATCCCCAACGGCCGCAACATGCACCGCAACGTGTTCTTCCGAAACGACACCGGCCCCAAGGCACCGTTTTCGGCGTTCGATTCCTATTATCCCGCAGACCTCTGGACCTACCTGGACGCACAACGTGACGCAGGGAACGAGTGTTTCGCCATTCCGCACAATGGCAACGTCTCGGACGGCTGGATGTATTCACCCAACGAGTTTCTCGGCGGACCGATGGACGCGCGCTATGCGCAACGCCAGGCGCAGAATGAGCCTCTGACCGAAATCATCCAGACCAAAGGCAGCTCGGATACGCATCCGCTGATGTCGCCCAACGACGAGTTCGCCGATTTCGAGCTGTTCCAGAACATGATCAACGTCGGGCAACCGTCCCAGATCAAGTACGGCTACTACCGTCAGGGCATGGTGCAGGGCATGATTCTCGAGGACGAGCTCGGCGCCAATCCGTACAAGATGGGTATCGTCTCCGGTGCCGACAGCCACTCGGCCTACTCCAACAACGAAGAGTTCAACTTCCACGGCTCGCACGGCGCCACGGACGACGTAGCTCAGAAACGCCTGAAGCCGGGCATGAGCCCCAGCGGCGAACCGGGCGCCGTGGTAGGGACGGCCGGGGCCACGGCAGTCTGGGCGGAAGAAAATACCCGCGCGTCGATCTTCGATGCCATGAAGCGCAAGGAGACCTACGGCACCTCAGGTTCGCTGATCCGCCTGCGCTTCTTCGGCGGTTGGAAGTATCCAGGCAACCTGGTCAAGGACAAGAACTTCGTCGAGAAGGCCTACAAGGGCGGCGTTCCCATGGGCGGCGACCTGCCGAAGAAGGCGAGCAAGGCGCCGACCTTCGCCGTCTGGGCAATGAAGGATCCCGAGAGCGGCAACCTCGATCGCATCCAGATCATCAAGGGCTTCATCAACAAGTGGGGCCGTACAGATGAGAAGATCTACGACGTCGCCTTGTCCGACGGACGCAAGCCGGATCCCAAGACAGGCAAGGTGCCCCCGGTCGGCAACACGGTGGATCTCAAGACAGCCACCTACACCAACGACATCGGAGACAGTCAGTTGAGCGGCATGTGGACCGATCCGGATTTCGATCCCACGGAAAGGGCGGTCTACTACGTGCGCGTGCTGGAGATCCCGACGCCGCGCTGGTCGACTTACGATGCCGTCCGACACAATCTGCCGATGTCCAAAGATGTGCCGGCGACCATTCAGGAGCGCGCCTGGTCTTCCCCGATTTGGTACACACCCTCCGAGGATCTATTGATCAAGACGAAGCTCAAGAAGAAGACAGGCCAGGACTGGGGCGCGACGACCTACCACCCGAAATGAGGCACTCGGCCGGATGGTTTCCTCGCCTGCTGCTCGTAGAAACTCGTAGAAACTCGTAGAAAGAGGAGCAATCGGATGTCGAAGCTAGAAGTCGTCGCACTGGGCCTGCTGTCTCTCATTGTGGCCTGTCAGAGCAAAACCGAAGATGCACCCGCCCCCAAGCCCGACGCCGCGCCGGCTCAAGCATCTCCGACAACGCCAAGTGAGCCGGAAGTCGCTGACACGCCGTCCGGGCCTTCACCGATCGGGGAACCGGGCCGCGCGTCGCAGGCCCCCAACCCCCTCAAGAACGTCTACTTCGGCGAGCAGCATCTTCACTCTCAGAACTCGCCGGATGCGTACGCCATGGGCACCCGCAACACGCCCGACGACGCCTACAACTTCGCCAAGGGTAAAGCCATCAAGAAGAACACCAGCGGCGAGATGGTCCAGAAGAAGACGCCCTACGACTGGGCGGCTCTGACCGACCATGCCGAGTACATCGGTGTACTTCCACAGCTTACGGACCCGAACTCCGACGTGTCTAAGAAGCTGAAGGACTACGACATCGTCCAGATGATCCAGTCGGGTGACGAAAAGAAGGGCGATCAGGCATTCGCGGAGCTCGCAGTCGGGATCGCCACCAACAACCCCGACCCGAATTTCAATCGGCCCGACGTCATTCGTTCGGTTTGGCAGAGGCAGAAAGAAATTGCCAACAAGCACTACGAGCCTGGCAAGTTCACGACCTTCATCGCCTTCGAGTGGACCTCGATCCCGGCCTATCAGAACCTGCATCGCAATGTGTTCTTTCGCGATGACAAGGGCCCCGAGCTGCCTTTCTCTGCGTTCGATTCCGACCGACCCGAAGATCTATGGACGTATCTCGAAACACAGCGCGGAGCGGGTCACGATACCTTCGCGATTCCACACAACGGAAACCTCAGCAATGGCCTGATGTTTGCCCCAAGAGATTCCGAGGGGCAGCCCATCGATGCGAGGTACGCGAAGAGGCGCGCCCAGAACGAAGTGGCTACCGAGATCATTCAGTGCAAGGGGCAGTCGGATACGCATCCCGCCCTCTCGCCCAATGACGAGTTCGCAGGCTTCGAGGAACAGTACAAGCACCTCATCGGCAGCAACCCTCCGGTTCTCGGGCGTGTCAACTACAGCTACGTCCGCGAAGCCCTCATCAACGGTGTGGGCTACGGGGAATACCTTGGCGTCAATCCGTTCAAGTACGGCATCGTCGCCGGTGCCGACGCGCACACGGGCTTTTCGGACAACGAGGAGTTTAACTACACCGGCGTCCACGGGAAGGTCGACGCCACGGTCGAGGCGCGGATGTCGGGTGCGGGGCAGACCGCGGGCGAAGCGGCGGTCAGTTTCGGCACTCCAGGCGCTACGGCAGTTTGGGCCGAAGAGAATACGCGCGAGGCGATTTTCGATGCCATCAAGCGCAGAGAGACGTACGGGACTTCAGGCCCGCTCATCCGGTTACGGTTCTTCGGCGCTTGGGACTACGCGGAAGACCTGACGAGCGACGACGAGTTCGTCAAGAACGCGTACGCCGGCGGCGTGCCCATGGGTGGGGACCTCGCCGAAATGCCCGCCAAAGCCAAGGCGCCAACGTTCGCCGTTTGGGCGCTCAAGGATCCGGACAGCGGCAATCTCGACCGCGTCCAAATCATCAAGGGCTGGTACCAGAACGGCTATCCTCAGGAGAAGATTTACGACGTGGCCCTGGCCGACGGCCGGAAGCCGGACCCGAAGACAGGCAAGGTGCCGCCGGTCGGCAATACGGTCGACATCAAGAACGCGAGCTACACCAACAGCATTGGAGACGCTCAGCTCTCCGCGGTGTGGAGCGACCCGGATTTCGATCCAGCCCTGCACGCAGTCTACTACGTGCGCGTGCTCGAGATCCCAACGCCGCGCTGGTCGACGTATGACGCGAAGGCCATGGGCATCGACCCACCGGAAGGCGTGGCAGCGACCATCCAGGAACGCGCCTGGTCGTCCCCCATCTGGTACACGCCCGATCCCAAGCTGGTGAAGAAGGCGCCGGCCTATCCGCATCTTCATCAAGTCGGCGACTGAGCTTCCGATCTGTGAAACGCCGGCCGCCCACGCGAGCTCCGACCCACGTGGCGATCGCCTCTTGGCTGGCGTTGTGCCTGGCCAACCCGTCCGAGGCCGCCGCTGAAGACCACGACTCCAACGCAACTGGTGGAGAGGGCGCGAGCGAAGAAGGCAGCGGCGAGGAAACGGACGAGAAGCTCAATTCGATAGCCGTCCATGGTCTGCTCGCCCTCCAGTTCGAGGGCATGGTCAATGTGGGTGGTGGCGGCAACGTGTCCTATGAGCGCGAGCTGATTCCAAAGCAGCTTCAGATGGAGCTCACGTTTGGCGTCGGAAGCGTCAAGAGCTTATGGATCCCGATCAACCTAGTTTTCACGCACGCCTGGGTGCCGAACGAAGTGTGGGAACCGGACGTCGGCTTCGGGGGCACCGTGACCATTGAGGGGGAAAAGAACGCATCCGGCGGCAGGGATTTCACTGCCCGTTTCGGTATCACCTTTGTCGGCGCCACCCACATTTGGCTCGGGGGGTCGGACCGACAATGGGGACTCAACCTCGCCCTCGTCTATACGCTGCAGGTGACCCGGGGTGTGACCAACGAATTGTTCCTCGAGTTCGGGCCAGCGGTCCGGTTCTAGCGGAACGCCATGGCCTTGCGCTTCACAGAGCGTCTACTCGCCGTCATCCTCGTCGGCTTCGCCGCATTGCTGGGTGTGACCGGGACTGCCTCTGCGTTTGAGTCTCCGACCAAACAGGATCTCGCGCTCTGGAGCGTTGCCTTCGTCAACCACGACTTCGGAAGAGGCTGGTCGGCGAGCTTTCAAACCGAGGTCCGTGCTAATGACAACGTCACCGCCCTCGACGAAGTGATCCTCAAGCCGGGAGGCTACTACCGTTTCCGGGATTGGCTCGAGCTCGGCATCGGCTACAAGTACATCTACAAGGACGGCAAGGCTAACGAGAACGTCGCCTGGCAGGAGGTCTACGTGACGCATCCGTTTCAGATCTTGGGCTTCACTCATCAGTTTCGTCTCGAAGAGCGCTTCATCCAGGGAATCAGCGGCACAATCCCACGGGTGCGGTACCTCGTACACGTGACGACTCCGCTGAGCCCGCTGTTCTACTTTTCGCTGTCCGAGGCTTTCCGGTTCAACTTGGTCGACAAGGGTACGGGACCCGTCTCCGGCTTCGAGCAGAACAGACTCTACGCCGGCTTTGGCGTCCATGCGAGCAAGTACCTTCGAGTCGAGCTCGGGTACCTCTGGCGTTACGAGCTCGAGCGAAGCCCGCCGAACAAGAGCGACCATGTGATTCGAGTCCAGCTCCTTTTCGCAACGAAAGGCCGGCACCCTTCCCGTGGCGGGAGCTAGCGCCCTTCTTCACTGCAGGGCGCGCAGCCCAGGTCTGGCCATTTCACGCCAGCACTGAAGCGCGCCGCCGCAATCCGCCTTGTCGGGATGACGATGAGCGCCGAATTTCGCGGTACTAGCTCGCGATGTCGACTTGCGGCGCTCTTTAGACCGCGTTCGGAACGCCCTTCAACCGGATGGGACCCCGATGGCGAACACCAGGAAACACATGAAGGCCAGGAAT
>CBFCWN010000097.1:0-13524 GCA_965601515.1 uncultured Myxococcales bacterium
GGGGGCGGTGGGGCGGGACAAACGGAGCGCCGTAGGCCTCCGGGCGGGTGGGTATGACTAAGCCGTGCCAGGCGCGACGTCTTGCCGAGAGTTCACCAAGCATGACCGCCAGACGTCTTGCCCGGACGACACCCAGCATGGCCTCAGACGCGTTGGCAAGACTATCCCAACCATAGTCGTCCCACGTCTCGCCAAAACCTCGCCCACTCGCGCGCCCCCCACAGGCCGCGCGGCCCGCTAAAAACCCAGCGTTTTTCGCAAATCGCGCGGGTCGATCCGCAACCCTTCGGAATTGCGGGGGTTTTGGGTGCCCTGCGTGTCCCCTTAGGGGAGTTCTTCTAGCCAGGCGGAGTCTTCGAACCACTTCTGGCGGAGGGCGCTCAGGATGCCTGTCGCTTCGATCGCATCGATGTAGTTGTCGATCAGGTTGTAGAACTGCTTGTCCTTCGCGGAGACCGCGATGCCCATCGGCTCGACCGAAAGCGGCTCCTCGAGCGTCACGAGGCCCGAGTCCGGGTTCCGCAACACGGCGAGTATGCATGCTGGAAGGTCTGCGATCATCGCGCTCGCCTTCCCCTCGATCACCATCTTCACCGCGGTCTCGTAGTCGTCCACGGTGACGAGCTTGGCCTTTGGAATGTTCTTCTTCACAAAGGTCGCGCTCGTCGAGTTCTTCAGCGTGACGAAGCTCACGTCGGCCGAGTTGATGTCGTCCACGGTCTCCGCGCCAGCCAGCGCACGAGACGCGGTGACGAGCGACTTCCCCGAAAGCAGGTAAGGACCGACGAAGGAGGAGTTCTTCGTACGCTCCGCGGTGATGTCGACGCCTGACATCACCATGTCGACCTGACCCTTCTTCAGCGCAGGAAGAAGCTGACCGAACGGCTTCTGAACGAGCTCCACTTCGACCCCCAGCGCGTAGCCGAGCCCCTTCGCGAGGTCGACCTCGAGGCCGATCATCTGGCCGCTCTTGCTCTTCATGTTCAGGGGCGGCTGATCGCCGGACATGCCCACGCGCATCTTGCCGCTCTTGACGACGCGATTGAGTACGGGCGACTGCGCCGTTGCAGCGCTCGATGCGATGAGGGTGAACGCTGTCAGTGCGGCCAACACTGCGACTCGAATCCGTGAGAACATGAAGGTTGCCTTTCTGGTGGGGGAAACGGGCGGGAGCGTAACCCAGGCCAACCAGCGCGCAACTTGTTACCGAATGAGGTACTTCCGCAGCGCTTCCTTGGCGACGTAGCTCGCCTTGATGCGCCACGTCGGCTCATTGACGACGAGCGCAGCGACCGCGATCTGCGGGTCGTCCACGGGCGCGAAACCGACCCACCAGTTGTAGGTTCGATGGGGGTTGTAGCGGCTGAGTGTCCCAGTCTTCCCTGCAACGCGAACCCCTGGCAAGAATGGACGCCCACGCTGATCCCAGAACGCCTTCTTCGCGGTTCCTTTGGTCACCGTGTTCGTCATCATCTCACCGGTCGTCCTGGCGGTGTGGCGCGGCAGCACTTGCCGAAATCCTCGCGGCGTATGCTGGAACAAGGTCTCTCCCGTCGGACCCTCGATGCGATCGACGATGGCCGCGTGCGGCATCTCTCCGTCATTCGCAATGGTCGACGCAAGGAGCGCACCATGCAGTGGCGACAGCTGACTGTGCCAGAACCCCGCTGCCATTCGCGCCCGCTCGAGTCGGCTGTCCGGCACGTCTGCGGGGCTCGGAGTCGTCGGTAGGTCGAACGGAAGGCGCTGACCGAAACCGAACGCCGACACGTACTGGTCCATTCGGGCTGCATCGATGTGGCGGTCCGCGAGCTTCGCAAACACCGCATTGATCGAGTAGCCAAGCGCGTCGCCGAGATTCGCACACCATTTGTCGCGCTTGGAGCTGTCTACGAGGTCGATCGCTTCGAGCCCTCGCATGCCTCCGCCGTAGCAGACCGACGTCGAGGTGCTTACGCCCGCGTCGACCAGCGCCGACGCGGTGATGATCTTGAACACGGAAGCCGCCGGCGGCGAAGGGTCGGTCACCACACGGGTGCTGCCTCCCCTACCGCGCTCGTAGCCAACGTACGCGAGAACGCGCCCGGTCTTCGGCTCGATCGCTACCAGCCCGCCCTGGGGCACGTCGTACCGCGCAAAGAGCGACTTCATGTGCGACTGCAGTGCGGGGTCGACCGTGAGCACCGCCCGAGTCCCGTCGGGCCGAGGGACGATGAGATGATCGGCGTCGACCTTTGCCCGAGCCACGTCGACATCCGAGAACGGGGGAGCCACTGCACGCGCAACGCTGGTGGACGCTCGCTGCGCCGAAGGCGGGCTCGCCATCAGCGCCAAAGGCGTGCCGAGGACGAGAGCGAGGATCGCCAGCCCCCACGACCAGGAGTGACCGTTCACGAAGCGCACCCGTCCACGCTATTGAACCTGTTCCATGGGGTCAACAAAGACAGCAGTCCGCCCTCACTGCAACACGAGAGCGGGATTTACCGTCCCTCGCCGCGGCACGGTATATTGAAGACGTGTCGTTCAAGGATAAGACGACGAGCGCGAGCCAGACGGTTCTCACCGAGGTCGGCGAAGCCCGGGGAACGCGTTCGGCCGCGGCGAACGGCTGCCTCATCGTCATCTACGGTCCCGAGATGGGACGGCGGGTCCGCGTCGGCACTGAACCTTTGACCATTGGGCGCTCGGCGCAGTGCGAGGTCCAGATCGACCAGGAGAGCATCTCGCGAGCCCACTGCCAGATCCGCTTCAACGGCGACGACTTCCTGGTGCGCGATATGGGCTCGACCAACGGCACCTACGTCAACGACGACATCGTCGAAGCCGAAGGTCGTCTGCGACACGGCGACCAGCTCAAAGTCGGACGCACCATCCTCAAGTTCATCATCGGCGACGACGTCGAGGTCCAGTACCACGAAGAAATCTATCGCTTGATGACCACGGACGGGCTCACGCAGCTCCACAACAAGCGCTACTTCGACGAGGTCCTCGACAAGGAGGTCGCTCGCGCGAAGCGCTACAAGCGCACCTTTTCGCTGCTGGTCTTCGACGTCGACCACTTCAAGGCGATCAACGACGAGTTCGGACACCTCGCAGGAGATGCGATCCTTCGTCAGCTCGGCGCGGTGCTCAAAGGTCGCCTGCGCGTGAACGATGTGCTCGCCCGCATCGGAGGAGAAGAGTTCGCGCTCATCACACCGGAGGTCGGGCTCGAGGGTGCAAAAGAGCTCGGCGGGAAGATCAATCGGCTGATCCGCGACACACGCTTCGAGTTCGAGGGAACCCGAGTCAATGTGACCATCAGCGTCGGCGTCGCAGAGTGGCAGGCGCACTACGAAGACGCGTGGGACCTTCACAAGACCGCCGACGACAAGATGTACGAAGCAAAGCGCAGCGGTCGAGACCGAGTTTGTAGCTAGGTTCGTCTCGACACGCGCTCACCAAACTGCTTCGACACGCGAGGTCGCGCAATGGTCGTGGCGAGCTCGATCAACGCCGTGGCGACGACCGAAGCCGACGCCCCCGTTTGATGTCCGTGCATCCGCGGAAAGTGGCTCACCGGGTACTCGGCGATCGCAAGCTCCGCTCGGCGCGCCTCGGCGAGAAGCTCTGCGCTGATGAGCGCGCCGTTGCTTTGCAGCTCGCTCACGCGAAGAAGCGTCTGCGGCACGAGCTTGAACGCGCAGTTCGCGTCACGAACCCGCAGTCCGAACGCTTGGTTCACGAGTGCGGTCCATGTGCGACCCCAAAGCTGGCGCCACCATCCGTCGCGGCGGGCGATACGATAGCCAGCGACCACATCGTGCTCGCGGAGCAGTTGAACCGCGTTCGGGAGCTCCTCGAGGTCGAACTGACCGTCGCCATCGGTGAGAAACACATAGTCGAGCGAGGATGCGTCCAAGCCCGTTCGAACTGCGGCCCCGTATCCTCGATTGCGGAGATGTTGGATGACCCGCAGCTCGGGAACGGATCTCTGCAGGCGCCTGAGGATCGCATGAGTTTCATCCGTGCTGCCATCGTCCACGACGATCACCTCGAGCTCGGTGGCGACTCGCCGCCCGACCGCGATGGCCTGATCCACGACCCGCGCGACGTTTCCTTCTTCGTTGAAACAGGGAACCACGACCGAAAGACGCATCGCCCGCAGCCTAGTGCGTCCGGCGAGACCCTTGCCAGGCAAATAGTGCGTGGCTATGTTCGCTCACATCACCCGAAAAGACTTGGGTTCTCACCAAGTTGGAGTAGAACGAGCGCATGAGCGACGAAGAGGAAAGCATCGAATCCATCCCGCCCCCCGACACCGGCGAAATCGAGTTCGGCAGCGAGCTACCGGTCCTTCCGATTCGCAATGCGGTGCTGTTCCCGGCGGCGGTCGCCCCGTTTGACGTGGGTCGCGAAAAGTCCGTCGCGCTCGTAGAGGATATCGAGAACCTCGACCAGCCGATCATCGCCATCGTAGCGCAGCGCGATCCGTCCACCGACGACCCCGGTCAGAACGATCTCTACCCTGTCGGCGTCGCCGCTCGCGTCCTCAAGGCGCTGAAGCACAGCTCGGGCAACTACAGCCTCATCCTTCAGGGGCTCGTCCGCATTCGCGTGGAGCAGGTGGTCACCTCGGAGCCGTACGTCCGCGCTCGAGTGGCTCGCCTCGACGAACCAGGCGGCGAAGACGTCGAGAGCGAGGCGCTGGCCATGAGCCTTCGCGACATCGCGAAGCAGGTCATTCAGCTCATGCCTGAGCTACCCCGCGAGGCGGGCTCCCTCATCGACTCCATCCAGGAGCACGGCCAGCTCGCGGACTTGGTGGCGGCCAATCTCGACGCGCCCGTCGACGAAAAGGCTCAGCTCCTCGAGACTCTCGACGCCAAGGACCGAATCCGAAAGGTCCTTCGCCTGCTCACTCGCCAGCTCGAAATCCTCAAGATGCGCGAGCGCATCAACTCGCAAATCAAAGAGGAGATGGGCAAGAACCAGAGGGAGTACGTCCTTCGCCAGCAGCTCAAAGCCATCAAGGAAGAGCTCGGCGAGGAAGAAGGCGACCAGGGCGACCTCGACCTCCTCGAGGAGCGCATCGCGAAGGCGGACCTTCCATCCGAAGCGGACAAGGTCTCGCACAAGCAGCTGAAGAGGCTGCGGCAGATGCAGGTCGGCTCCGCCGAATACACCGTCGTCCGAACCTACATCGACTGGATTCTCGACATTCCGTGGAGTCGGCAGACCACCGACAACATGGACATTGCGGCGGTGCGCAAAGTGCTCGACGAAGACCACTCGGGGCTCGAGAAGGTCAAGAAGCGCATCGTCGAATACCTCGCCGTGCGTAAGCTCAAGACCGACAAAAAGGGGCCGATTCTCTGCCTGATCGGACCGCCCGGCGTAGGCAAGACGTCCCTCGGTCGTTCGGTCTCGCGCGCGCTTGGCCGAAAGTTTCATCGAATCAGCCTGGGTGGCGTCCACGACGAGGCCGCCATCCGCGGTCACCGACGGACCTACGTCGGCGCCCTCCCCGGTCAGGTCATTCAGGGAATGAAGAAGGCCGGCACCATCAACCCGGTATTCATGCTCGACGAGATCGACAAGATCGGGCACGACTTCCGCGGCGACCCTGCGGCGGCACTCCTCGAGGTGCTCGACCCCGAGCAGAACGACACGTTCAGCGACCACTACCTCGAGATCCCCTACGACCTCTCGAAGGTGATGTTCATCGCCACGGCGAACGTGGGTGACACCATCCCGGCTCCGCTCAAAGACCGAATGGAAATCATCGAGATCCCCGGCTACACCCGTCGCGAAAAGCTCGACATCGCTCGAGTGCACCTGGTGCCGAAGCAGCTCGATGAGCACGGCATCCGTCCCGAGCAGGTAACGCTCGAAGACGCGGCCATCGAATCCATCATCGATCACTACACCCGCGAAGCTGGTGTGCGTAACCTCGAGCGCCAAATCGCAGGCGTGGTGCGAGGGGTTGCCGTGAAGGTCGCCGAGGGCGAAACCGGCCCATGGGCCATCGCGGACGAAGACGCCCTTCGGCCCTACCTCGGCGCGCCACGGTTCTCGTCCGAGGTGGCAGAGCGCACCGCAGAGACAGGCGTGGCGACAGGGCTCGCGTGGACGTCGGTCGGTGGCGAGATCCTCTTCATCGAATGCACCAAGATGCACGGCACCGGGAAGCTTCAGCTGACCGGCCAGCTTGGCGACGTCATGAAGGAGTCGGCGCAGACGGCGATGAGCTACGTCCGCACTCGCGCGAAGGGATTTGGTATTCCCGAAGACTTCCTCGAGAAGAGCGACATTCACATCCACATTCCGGCGGGCGCCATGCCGAAGGACGGGCCGAGCGCCGGCGTCACCATGATGACGGCGATCGTGTCGCTTTTGACGGGCATCCGAGTCCGCCACGATGTCGCCATGACGGGCGAGATCACCCTCCGCGGACGGGTATTGCCGGTCGGGGGTATCAAGGAGAAGGTGCTGGCCGCTCACCGAGCGGGTATCAAGCGCATCATCCTTCCCGAGCGCAACACCGCCGACCTCGATGAGATTCCGGAAGAAGTCCGAGAAACCCTCGAGTTCGTCCCGGTTTCGAAAATGGATGCGGTGTTGGCGAACGCCCTGCTCGAGCCGGACAAGCTCGAGCTCGACCTCAGCGACCCTCGTCCCGAAAAGAGCGACGCGGTTCAGCCAGCGGCGCCCTAGACGGCGAATCGTGCGAACCCCGCAGTTTGGCGTTAGGCTTGGCGCCGGACGCGAGCGATCGCGTGAGGAACGCTAGCCCGGGCGATGGAAAACAGCAGTCTGCGATTGGGATACTGGATCCTCGTCCCGGCGGTGATTCTCGCCGCCGGCATCCTTGGGTATTTCACGTTCCAAACCGCCCGTGAGTATGCCGAGCTGGGCGAGCAGACCATCGCGCAGTCGCTGCTTTCCGTCGCGCAGCAGCGTGTGGAGCAGGTAGAGCGGTACGTCCGAGCCGCGGACAGCACCGTCTATCGGCTCGTGAACCCGAACGACTCGGGAACCATCGACTCCGTTTGGCTTCCGGCGGCGAGCACCGAGACGCCCAGCGTTCGTTCGGTGATGCTCGTCGACCGCGAGGGCAACGTGATCCAGTGGGCGAGCCGAAGCGACCGAAAGACGCGGAGGGACTTTCTCCGAGTCTTCCGTCAGGAGCTGGTGAAATCGCTCGACCTGACTTCGACGGACCCTCGCCTGCTCCGGCACTTGCATCAGCAGGTGGGCGACGAGAGCTACCTGCTTTCGTACAAGGCGCACTCTACCCTCGCCGGCCAGGTGACCTACATCGTTGCGCACCACGACACCGACTACCTCGTGCAGGAAGTGTTTCCGCCGATGTTCGGGTCCGACGACGAAACCTCGCAGTACAACATCGTCGACGAAGGCAACCGTTTGGTGTTCGGGCCGGACCTGTCCGACGTCAGCACGTACACCGTCGGGCACCGGTTCCCAACGACACTCTACGATTGGCGCCTGCAGGTTGCGCCGCGCCAAGCCGCGCTACTTCAAGCGCAAGGCCTCTCCCGGATGCGCGGCGCGGCTGCGCTTCCTATCGTGTCTTTCGCGATCATCCTCATCGCCGCCATCTTCTTTCTCTATGCCGCGGAGAAAGAGCGACGCCTCAACGCGCTCAAGAGCGAGCTCATGGCCAACGTTTCACACGAACTGAAGACGCCGCTCTCGGTCGTTCGAATGTTCGCCGACATGTTGCGCTCGGACCGCGTCCCGAGCGAAGAGCGGCGCATCGAGTACCTCGACATCATCTGCCGGGAATCCGAGCGTCTGACTTCGCTGATCGACAATGTGCTCGATTTCTCGGCGCTCGACAGCGGTCAGGGCAACTACAGACTGCGGCGCGGCGACGTGGGCGACGCGATTGGACGCGCGCTCGACGCGTTTCGGTACCGAGGAGAGCAGGAAGGCGTCGACATCCAGCTCGAGTCGCCTGGGGAGCTGCCGCCGGTGCTCATCGACCAGGAAGCCATCGCGCTCGCCGTGATCAATCTCTTGGACAATGCGGTCAAGTACGGCGGCCATACACCGATCGAGCTCGAGATCAGCACGCGCCGCTCCGTGGTCGATATCGCCGTTCGCGACCACGGTCCGGGCATTCCGAATGACTCGCTCCGGCTCGTGTTCGACCGGTTCTACCGGGGGCCCCACTCCGGGCCCACGCGAGGTTCGGGTATCGGACTTTCCCTGGTAAAGCACATCGCTCAGGCGCACGGGGGGCGCGCATGGGCGAAGAACGCCCCAGGTGGTGGCGCTATCGTCGGCTTTTGGATTCCGCAGGCGGCCGGCGGGTAGAGCCGCAGCGTTTTGCCGCTCTGCGTGAGTGCGGGTATGGTCACGGGCGATGGAGGACAACGGCCGCAGCATTCTGCTCGTGGAAGACGATCCGGCTCTTGCGCTCGGGCTCTCCGATAGCCTGCGCTTCGAAGGGTATCGAGTCGTCCACACTGCGAAGGGCGAAAAAGCAGTCGAGCTCGCGCGCTCCGAAGCGGTCGACTGCGTGATTCTCGACCTGATGCTCCCCGACATGAACGGCTATCAGGTCTGCGAAACCATTCGAGAACAGGATCCGATCCTTCCGATCCTCATGCTGACCGCACGCGGTCAGGAAGCAGACAAGATTCGCGGGCTCGAGGCTGGCGCCGACGACTACATGACCAAGCCCTTCTCGATTGGAGAGCTCGTCGCGCGACTTCGTGCGCTGTTTCGTCGTTCGGAGCGCTCGATTCGCCCGTCCTCGGCCGAAATCAAGATCGGCGACATCAACATCGAAACCGGCGCACAGACCCTCACTCGAGGTAGTGAGACCAGTCATCTTTCGTTCTACGAGGTCGAACTGCTGAAGTTCCTCTGGGAGCGCGAGGGGGAGCCGGTCTCGCGCGACGAGATTCTCGAAAAGATTTGGGGCCTCGAAGCGGGCCCGAACAACCGAACGGTCGACAACTTCATCGTCAAGCTCCGTCGCAAGATCGAACCGAAGCCCGATCGTCCCGTGCACATCCTCACGGTCTACGGAGTCGGGTACAAGCTCGTCTGCTAGCCGGATGGGCACCGGACTCACCACATTTCTCTGGTACGGGCTATGCGGCGGCGCGGTGGTTCTCACCATCGCCGTCGGCGTTGGGCTCTTCTACTACGGAACATGGCGCGAGAAGCGCCGAGACAAGCGCAGGCCGCCGTCTTGACCCTGTCGAGGCGGGTCTGTACAACGAAGCCGCTTTGCGACGCGCAGAGGTCGACGAGGAGTTTTGGCAGAAGAACAACAACGAGGCCGGTTGGGCCGACGGCTGGCGGTCGCCATCTACTCCGTTGCGCTCGCATACCTGGTGGTCGTCGGGTTTGCGTCGGTGATTCCGCAGGTGTTTTGGCCGGCGGCGGACGATTCGTTCGACCTCGACTGCGCAGACGGGCTGCAGCTGCTCGAACACGAAATCGAGGAGCTCCGACTCACCTATCTGTCTTCCGACGGAGCCGACCCGAGCCCCCTGCGCGAGACGCTGGCGGCCTGGGATCTTCGCCTGAATGCGCTCGCAAAGCGCTGCGACGAGGAGCAGGTAGAGCTCCTACGCCGCTACCGGTACCGAGCTGAGCTGAACCTCCAACGCTACATGCGCGAGGACGCGCCGCTTGCGGAAAGAGTTCGAGAATCGCTCGAGTCCACCCCTACTACGTCCAACAACGAACCAGCGGAGCCCAGTCCATGAGCGAGACGCCCGAAGAGATCGAAGGCGCCACAACATTCGAAGAGCTCGGCCTGAGCGAAGAAGTCCTCGAGGCACTCGAAGAGATGGGCTGGGAGAGCCCGACTCCGGTCCAGCGCGATTCGTATCCGCTGGCCATCGAGGGGCATGACATCATCGTACAGTCGCGCACCGGCACCGGGAAGACGGGCGCGTTCGGCCTTCCGATCGTCGACCGGCTGCTGCCCGACGGCGGAGACGAGCAGGCGCTCGTGCTCGCGCCCACGCGTGAGCTCGCACTGCAGAGCGCGGCCGAGATCGAGAAGTTCGGGTCGCGTCGCGGGATCAAGACCGTGGCGGTGTACGGCGGAGCCTCGATGGATCGACAGATTCGCGCGCTCGAAGGCGGCGCGCGCGTCATCAGCGGAACTCCTGGGCGAGTGCTCGACCATCTCAAGCGCGGCACCATCGACGCGAAACGATTGAAGGTGTTGGTCCTCGACGAGGCGGACGAAATGCTGTCGATGGGCTTTGCGAAAGAGCTCAACGCGATCATTGAACGGCTGCCCACGGACCGACAAACCCTGCTGTTTTCCGCGACTGTGGACCGGGCGATCAAACGCATGGCCGAGCGGCACATGCAGGAACCGCAGTTCCTGGGACTTTCTGGCGACCACGTCGGGGCGCTCGGTATCGAGCATCTATTGTACATGGTCAGCGGCGTCGGTCGTGTGGCCAATCTCATCACCGTGCTCGAAATCGAGGATCCGGAGAGCGCGCTGATCTTCTGCAACACCAAAGCGGAAACCGAAGAGGTCAGCGCAGCGCTTCAGCGAGCGGGCTTCAACGCCGAGTGGCTGAATGGGGACCGGCCGCAACGGGAACGTGAAGAGGTACTCGGACGCGTTCGACGCGAGGAGATTCGGTTTCTGGTCGCGACCGACGTGGCCGCGCGTGGAATCGACGTCTCGCACCTCACTCACGTCATCAACTTTTCGCTGCCGGAAAACGTCGAGCAGTACGTGCACCGCACCGGACGGACCGGGCGCGCGGGACGAACGGGAACTGCGATCTCGTTGGTCGGGCCGACCGAGCTTGGAATCCTGTACTACCTCCGCTTGCAGTACCGCATCTTTCCCATCGAGCGGACTCTTCCGAGCGAAGGCGAGCAGCGGACGCGGCGTGAGGCCGACCGCATCGCGCTCATCGATGCAGCGTACCCGAACCCGCCCTCTGAGCGTGACCTGGCACTCGTGCGACGGTTCATGACGCACGAAAATGCTGAACAGATGCTTGCTGGCCTGCTCGGAGCGTTCTTCGGGACCGAGTCCGATGATGTCGACAAGGTCGCCGCGACCAAGCGCCGACGGGGACGGCAGCACAGCGACCCGCCGTCCGCTGAGCCTGAGAAGGACGCGCTCGAAGAAGAGGCACCCGAGACCGCGACGCTCTACATCAACGTCGGGCGGCGCGACGAGCTCAAAGCGTCGGAGCTTGGGCGGCTGCTCCGGGACCGGACGGGGCTGAAGCGTAAGGAAATCGGGCGGATCCGGGTTCGAGACAAGCACTCACTGGTGGATGTGCCCGAGGATCGCGTGGACGACGTGCTGGAGTCGATGGCGGGCGCGGTTCTGCGAGACCGAGAGCTCGAGCTGGAGCTCGCCAAGAGCGGCTGAAACCCAAATTTGGGTGGCCAAGCCGCCGTCGTCTATCTTGGCATGAGATGCCGGAGGGGACTGCATCGTCGAGGCCGGAGACTTCGGGGTTACACCCGGGCTCAGTCGTGGGTGGAAGATTCGAGGTCGTCGATCGAATCGACGAAGACCCGCAGGCCGTGGTGTGGTCGGCAAAGGACCAGCAGACGAACCGGGCGATTCTCGTCCGGGTGATTCGTCCTGAGCTCGTACCGTCAAGCTCCGCGCCAGAGTTTCGGGAAGCCTGTCGCAGCGCGGCCGGGCTTTCGCATCGAAACATCGCCCGCGTGTTCGGCGTTGGGAAAACACCTCGGGGCGAGCACTTCGTTGCCGGCGAGTGGATCGACGGCGCACGGCTTTCGGACTTCATTCAAGATCGGGAGAGCCAAGGCGAGCCGATCTCGTTGCGCGGTATCTACAACGTCGTCGCCCACCTTTGCAGCGCACTCAGCTACGCGCATGGACACGGTCCGCACGGGACCCTTCGACCGAGTGTCATATGGGTCACTCGCGGGGGTCGCGTGAAGGTGCACGACTTTGGCATCGGCCAGGTGTTGCTCGAGTCTGCCGGTCCGAGTGCGTTCCGGTCTGCGGATCACGCGTGTCTTGCTCCCGAAGTGAAGAACGGGGAGCCGCCGACACCGCGAAGCGATGTGTTCGGCATCGGGGCGATTCTCTACGAGCTGCTGACGACGCGAGCGCCGGACAGCGACTTCGTGGCGCCTTCGCACGTTCGCGACGACATCCCGGCGGAAATCGACGGGATCCTGTTTCAGTGCCTTGCGCCGGATCCGAAAGACCGATTCGAGTCGCCGGAAGCGGTGCGCAATGCGCTTCTTCCGTTCGTAACGCTTGCGAACTCGATCCCGCCGGCGGCAGACGAGGGGGTGAGTGTCGACATCGACCTTGGTTCGGTGCTTCCGCCGCCAGACCTCGACATTCCCGCGATGCTGAAGCCCGCAGGAGAGGCCACCGAGCCGTCTTCCGAGCCCAAGCGTCGACGGATTCATAGCCTCATCCATGAGCTTTCTGCGGATCCGAAACAACGTTGGATGGTCGCGCGGGACAAGATGGACCACGGACCCTTCAACGCGCGCGAGCTGATCGAGCGCGTCAACGTCGGAGGCTTCGCGGGCGACGATCAGACCATGAACACCGACACGGGCGAGCGGAAGAAGCTCCGCGAGTGGCCGGAGTTCAAGGAGTTCGTACTTCAGCGAGAACACCAAGACGTCGTCGCTGCGGAGCAGGCAGCTCGAATGAACGCGAGTCGGGCGGAGAAGCGTTCGTCGGCAATGAAGTGGCTGATCGCGGCGTCTCTGATCGGCGTTACCGTCCTTGCCATCGGCGGCTTTCTCTTGTCTCGCTCCAGCGGTACGCGTGAGCTCGCGGACATGGAGCTCGGCGATCTCTTCAAGCTCGGAAAAATCACGACAGGCGAAGCCGGGCTTCTGCCGGACCAGCCGGTAAAGAAGCGGAAGCGAGGCTCGGGCCGGGCCCCGGCAAAGCGAAGCAGCGCGCGTGGTGGCTTCACGAGCTACGAAGACGCGATGAATCGAGCCGTCGAGATCGGCGACGCGTCGCAGGGTGGCGGTGAGGGGCGACTCACGGGCGGTCAGGTGGCCAGCGTCATGAACCGGAACCTGAATCGCTTCTACAGCAAGTGCGTGATTCCCGAGCTGAAGAGCGGCGGAAAGCCCGGCACAGTCAAAGTCGACCTCGCGATCGCGGGAAGCGGCTCGGTGCTGGGCGCCTCGGTCTACGGGGGTAGCCCAGGCTTCCAAGGCTGCATGGGCAGCCAAATCAAGACAGTCCGCTTCCCCACCTTCGGCGCCCCAAGAATGGGCGCCCGCTACACCTTCACGGTCAACTAGGCACACGCGGCCCCGCTGCACTAGGGGACACGCGGGGTCCCCAAAACAACCGCAATTCCAGCCGGTTACCGATCGACCCGCGCGATTTGCGGAAAACGCGGGGTTTTTAGCAAACCGCGCGGCCTGTAGGGGGCGTGGGTTTGGGGTGTCTGGAGGCCCCGGGGTGCGGCGAAAAAATCACGATGCGGGCGCTCCCCGGGACGGGAGGGCTTGCAGAGGTGGCCGGAAGAACTGGAGGGGTTGGGCCAC
>CBFCWN010000098.1:0-13521 GCA_965601515.1 uncultured Myxococcales bacterium
CGCTGGAGCTCTCACAACCCATCGTAGCGATGGCCGTCGCGAACACGACCGTCATCACACACTGCGCGAACCGCTGGACCTTCATATCTCCTCGCTCTCCCTACGAACCCGAACCCCGAGTCTCTTTATTCGGCACAGAAAATCAATGAATTCTGATTGAAAAGCGCTTTCAATAAGCATTCATTCTCCGCGCGCGAAAAGTCTTCGCTGAATCCGTTCATTCCTCGTCAACGACGAAAAAAATTCATCAATGAGCCGCGTCACGTCGCGACATCCGAAGGAGATGCAATTCGAGTACCAACTCGACCTACGACGACGCGCTGCTGGACTGGCCTCTTGGATCGTCGAGCGCATCCACGCATGCCTGGTCGACGAGACTGCGCATCAGGTACATTTGCTCGGCGCCAAGGCCCTGCCCGATCAGCGTCGCGCCATAGACGAAGCCAAAGACCGCGGCTGAGAGCGGCACGATGAGGAACGCCCACGGCGATTCACCCAGCGTCAGCTGCACGATCCCGTAGGAGAACCCCGCAAGGGCGGCGATCGCGAGCAGCAGGTAGATACCCATGAACATCGTCCACACGTTCGGGTGCGGCGAGAAACGACCGCGAATCGCGGACCCGTCGGGCTCGTCTTCCACCTCGAGATTCAAGTAGGGGGACCAGAACGTACGTTCACCATCGCGCATCTGGACGACCGCGTGCCGCGAGAACACCTGCCCGCGGACCGACTCAGAGCCGCTGTCGAGCAGAGCGCGAAGCGCACCCAACCACCGGTCCCGCTCGACGGGAAGCTGAAGCTTGAACCGAGGTCGCATGCGTGGGGGCGCCACCGGTCAAGCATACCGAACACCCGCGCGCAGTACGCGTGAAAAAATTTCGCGGCCTAGCTCGGCGGAGGCGGCACCTTAGACGACCGCATGAACTCCCGTTTGTCGATCTCGACCGTGCGGTCGGGGAAGAAATCCTCGAATGAGAGGGTCTTCGAGGCGCGAAGCTGCTCGGCCACTTGATTTGCGCGCGCGGTGTCGAGGAGCATCCCCTGCTCGGCGAGATCGCCTCGCAACCGATGACACAGCTGTTCGATCCGCTGAAGGGCCGAAAGGTAGGCACCTTTCCAGATCTCCAAGTAGGGCCTGTGGTCCATCGGGTTCGTCGAGAGCAAACGCCGCAAGGTATTCGACGGAAGGAACGTGTACGAGCTCACTTCCGGATGCTCACGAAGAGCGGAGTTGCGCGCGCGCATGAAGCGCGTGAACGAAATCGTTCGTATGTCTTGGTCGATGTTGTAGAGCACTCCGCGACGGTGGGCGACGCCGGGCAGCTTCGAGATGTACGGGACGAACGGATCTAGAGTGATGATGAGGGTCGCATCTCGACGAATCGCTTCGATGAAGTTCGACGTTCGTGTGATGGCGCCGTCTTCGTAGTATCGGCCGTCGATGGGCACGGACGAGAACGCGGGGTTCACGCTCAGCGAAGCCTGGACGGCCTTGCTGATTGGAACGTGGTCATAGCCATCCGCGCCGAAGAGCACGTGCGAGCGTGAGTCTTGATCCGACGCACCGATGTAGAGCTCGATGGGGAGTTTTCGGAAGTCGTTCCGACTCCCCGAGAGGCTGAGCATCCGGCGCAGCATTACCTCGAACTCGGACGAATGAAACGGGGCGCCGACGAGGCTCGTGTACTCGAGGAACAACGCGTCCGCCGTGTCTTCGCCGCGCCCCCGCAGCGTGTCCCAAAACGCCTGCAGTCCGGCGGCCGCAGCGGCTCGCAATCGCCACCGCATGTCTTCGTGGTTGAAGTGAGAAAGCCGCAAAAGGCTTAGCGAAAGCGGCGGTACGCGTCCTCCGGGGACCCCTGCGATGGCCGCCATCTGCTCGTCGGGCGTGTACCCGACCGAAAGCAGGCTCGTCACCACCGCGCCGGCGCTGATGCCGAACATCATGTTGAAGTCGTTGACCCCGCAGTTGGTGAGGCAATCATCGAGGCACTTCAGCGCGCCCATCTCGAAGTAGATGCCCGTGATGCCGCCACCCGATGCGCAGATCGCCGTTTTGCCCACCCGTCGAGAGCCTGCGAGCTCCACACAGTATTCGAGGGCACGCGCACCATACGCCGGGTCGTTCGACCACGCCGGTAGCTCCGGACGAAATTTCTGCCGAATGACGTGTCGAACCCCCACGGCGCCGAGCTCGATCACGATGTCGTCGATTCGGCCCGAATCCGGGCCCGATATCAGAACGACGATGCGATGGAAGCCGTACCGCTGTTCGACGTCGTCAGCGTGATCCAGAATCGTCAGCAGTCTGCGAACGTCTGCGTACCGGTTCTCGAAGTCGCCGCACCACCGGAGGTCGACCAGCAAGATGTTCACGTACGTGGAAGCAAGCGCGTCGGTTGCGGTGGCCGTGTCCCATACGGGGATGAGCTCGAGCTCTTGGCCTCGGCAAGTCATGACGGGGTTGCGCTTCGACGGTAGCCGCGTCGTTCGCGGGGCCGTTACCATGTCATCGACCAGCGAATCGAACGCCTTCGGGCCCGAGCCCACGTAGAGCACGCGCTTGCGCTTGTTCGCCGGATCGAACTGACAGGGCACCGCTCGGGTCATGAGACTAGGGGCGGACTAGCGCACCGCGCTTGGTGGATCCAGGCGCCTAGAAGAACTTGATGCTGAGGTCGATGATCTTTTGCTTGAACGCGTTGAAGGGCGCGGTCAGCAAATCGAGCGCCCCGAAGGGCCAGACCTGACGGAAGACGCCGCGTGGGTTGGAAAACGCTTCGAACCCGGCAAACCCGTGCCCTTTGCCGATGCCGCTGTTGTTCACGCCGCCGAAAGGCAGGTGGTTGTTGAAGAAGTGAACCGCACTGTGGTTGATGCAGGTACCGCCCGCGCGCGTATTCCGGATGATCCGCTCGATGTTCGCCTTGCTCCGGCTGTAGATGTAGAGAGCGAGCGGCTTTTCCTTGGAGTTGATGACGGAAAGAGGCTCGTCGAGGGTTTTGAAAGTCGTGATCGGAAGAATCGGGCCGAAAATCTCCTCCGTCATCAGCTTGGAATCGTCCGAGAGACCGGTCACGATCGTCGGCTGGATGTAGTCGTCGCTCCCATCGGTCTGTCCACCGTAGATGATGTCGGCGCCCTTTGCCTTCGCGTCCTCGAGGTACCCGCTGAGGCGCTCGTAGTGACGGTTGTTGACGATTCGCGCGTAGGATTCTGAGCGCTTCGCGTCCATCCCGTAGAACTTGTCGATGTTCTTCGTGAGCTTCGCGAGGAAATCGTCCTTCTTGTCTTCGTGAACGAACACGTAGTCCGGCGCGATGCAGATCTGCCCGTTGTTCGTGTACTTTGCCCAAGCGATGCGGAAGGCCGCGGCGTCGAGCTGTGCGGTCTCGTCGATGATCGTCGGCGACTTTCCGCCGAGCTCGAGCGTCACCGAGGTCAGGTGCTTGGCGGCGGCTTCCATGACGATCTTTCCAATCGCCGGGGCACCGGTGAAAAAGATGTGGTTGAACGGCTGAGCGAGGAGAGCCGTCGACGTCTGAATACCGCCTTCGATCACGGCGACCTCGCTCTCGTCGAAGAGCTCTCCAATGATGCTGCGAGTGACTGCCGATGCGTGAGGCGTATGCTCCGACGGCTTGATGATCACGGTGTTGCCGGCCGCAAGTGCGGCCACGAGCGGACCGAAGGTGAGGTTGATCGGAAAGTTCCAAGGCGCGATGATCAGAACGACGCCCTTCGGCTCGTGTTGAATGTAAGAGCGGCTTCCAAGGAGCGTCAGCGGGGTGGGTACCTTGTGCGGGCGCATCCACTTCTTGAGGTGCCGGCATGCGTGCTTGATCTCGCTGGTGACGGGGAAGATCTCAGTCAGGTCGACCTCAGCCGGATGCTTCCGAAAGTCGTTGTAGAGAGCCTTCCGAATGTCCTCCTGGCGCGAAAGCAGAGCCGCCTCTAGCCGCTTGAGCTTAGCCTTGCGCTCCGCAGCCGTGGTCTTCGCAACGGTGTACTGATGGGCGGACTGAAGCTTGAAGATCCGCTCGATCTCCGCGGTGCTCGCATCGATGCCCGGGGCAGGCGCGCTGTGCGACCCGTTGGTTTGAAGTTCGGTTCCCGCTTCCACAGTCGAATGGGCCATGTCGCTAGTCCTTTCCGTCCGGCTCAGGTGACCTCGGCCACAATCTGCTCGGATACATCCCAAAGCTGAGCTGCCAGGGCGTCGTCGCGCCCTCTGGATGTGGGTCGTGCCTCGTTGCAGTCTGCAAAGTACTTCCCGCGAACGCCTGCCGCGTCCGGATGAACCGCAAGGTAGCACTGGGTAGCCGCACCCTCACCGACACTCTTCAAGACGAGAGGCTCGCCCACGCCGAGCGCCATGCGAACGACCGGATTCATGCTGCGCGTAAGGTTCGTGGCGATCACCCCCGGATGGAGACTGTTGGCCGTCTTGGCGGTGCCTTCGAGCCGCTTGGCCAACTCGCGAGCGAACAACAGATTCGCGAGCTTGGACTGACCGTAGCTAGCCCACGGCGAGTAGCCCCGCGCGCCGTCGAGATTGTCGAACTGAATCCCTTCGCGCGGGGCACCCTTGTGGGCGCTACTGCTGACCATCACGACGCGACCCGTCTCGGCGAGCTGGTCGAGCAGCCCTGTCACCAGCATGAAGTGCCCAACGTGGTTCGTGAAGAACTGAAGCTCGTACCCGTATTTCAAGGTCAGAGTCGGTAGCGCCATGATACCCGCGTTACAGATGACCGCGTCGAGCGGCCGGCCGAGCCCGATGACTTCTTCCACGCAGACCTGAACCGACGCCGGCTCCGAGAGCTCGCAGGCCACTGGGGTGGTGTCACCCGCCGCGTGCTGCGTGGCTTCCTTCGCCTTTTCGACGGTACGTGCCGCCGCGATGACGTGGGCGCCCCGCTCGGTGAGCACGCGCAGCGTCTCCTTGCCGAGACCCGAGTTGCAGCCTGTGAGCAAGATGGTCTGACCCGACAGGTCGAGGCCGCGGGTCACGTCTTCGGCCGTGCTCCCGTATCCGAAACCACTTGGGCCTGTTCCTTTGAAGAGTGCGAGCAGAGACATCGTCGTTCCTCGGCGCGGCGCGCCTTCAGCATCTAAGGCTCAGTAGAAGCCCGTACAAGCGTTGACGTCGATGCAGTTTTCGAGTGAGCAGTTCGCGCACTCTTCGGACCCGGCGTCGGCCGCGCACGGCTCCAGGCACAAAGCCGTGGAGCACGCGGTGATCGAGCCGTAGCACGCGGTACACTGCGTCGACAGACCGCTCCTGTCCGAGATGCACTGCGCAACGCAGTCCCCAAGGGCGTTGCGCGCCGCTTCCGAGCTATCGCCAAACACCGTCGCGATCTGGGCGGTACACGCAGAGAACGCACACTCGGCGGCGAGCTCACCGATCCTCGCGGGGCCACCCGCGGACTCGAGTGCGGCCTGGTCGGCCTCACCAAGGCACTGATCGACGGGCGTCGGAACGTCGCCGTCGCCTCCGTCCGCGCCGCCAGTACCGGTCGGTTCGAGGCCATCGTCTTCGACGAGGAACGCCTGAAGTCCGCTGAACTGGAACATGATGCTCAAGGACTCGCAGAGACCGGTCTCCGGATTGTAGTTCCCGTCCGCGTACTCGAGCATTCCTTGTTCGAATTGTTCGATGGTGAAGTTCGCGGCGTTCCCGTTGTCCGTGGTCGGGACGCCGATGATGCGCCGGATGTCTGCAACATCCCAGTAGCCGGTGACCGTGCCTTGGAACGTTCCATCTCCGAGCTCCAGTCGTACGAACGCGTCGTGGATGAGGAAGATGTCGCTGACGATCATGATGTCGATCGGGAAGCGAAAATCGAGGGGTCCCGCCGTGAGCACGCCGTCGAGGATCGACCCGTCCACGCGGCCACTGTGAAACTGTTCGTCGTCGTGGACGCTCAGCGTCGCGCCCGGGAGCACCGCGTTGTCCGTACCAAGCGCCGGTGAGTCTTCGCTCGCGAACACCTCAACCTGAACGTCGTCGTCGTTCTCGGGGTCGTCGACGTTCATGACCTGAAGCAGAATCGTCATGGAACCGTTCTTCGTGGCGCCGCTGATCACCCCGTCGACCAGCTGACCCTGACGAAAGCCCCCGAAGATGTACTTTCCGTCTTCTCGCGTACGCTCGTCGTTGATGAGGCGCAGGAAATTGTAGTCGATGCCGGGACTGCCGGTCGGGCTCGTGAAGTCGTCGTGCGCGCACTCGTCGCTCGCCGGCGAGCTCATCGTCGAGACGCGGCGGTCGAGATCAAAGCCGTCGAGACCGGCGTCGGATTCGTCCGGGTAGTAGAACCCAAAGGTCGATGCGACGAAACCGAGTCCCGGCATCACCTCGGGCGCGGGCGTCGGTGTCTCGCGGTTTTGCTCCTCGACCGCACCGGTTTCACCGCCACAGGCCGGCCCGAAGAGAACGAGCAAAAGGGCCAGGTAGGTGACATGCGGGTACGGCTGCATGGGTCGCGTCTATCGAATCTTGTCACATGTGTCGCTGCTGTTGCTTGGAACGGGAGTCACGGCGACGAACCCGAAGAAGAAGGCCTCGAGATCGTCCTGGGGGTCTTCGAGGTCCGACGCGCAGTCCTGGGTCGCCAGTGGACTCGTGACGCCCTCGGGAAGCTGAGTCCCAAGCGGGACCTCGGCGGTGCCACGAATCTCCGTGCCTTCAGCGCACGTGGGGATGTTGATGCTTGTGATGTTCTCGACGCTCACCTCTCCCGTAAGCAGCGCGGACCGGTTCGCCTCAAGCCACTCGACCACGGCAGCCACGCCCGACTCGTAGTCATAGGCCTCAGGGTCCGATGGGTTTTCAGGATCGCCTTGAGAGGACGCGACCGCCGGAACCCCCGAGCATGCACCGGCCTTAGCCCCGCCGACCGTCCCGGAGATCTGAGACACGAGACCTCGTTCACCCACTAGGCCAACGTTCTGCCCTTCGTTCAAACCAGTGATCACGACGTGAGGCGGTTCATCCGGATAAAGGTTCTCGAGCCCATAGAGGACTGCGTCGACCGGACACCCGTCCACCGCCCACACGTCGGTCTCGTAGCCACTGGCGGTCGAAGCCGGCATGGCCATCCCCGTGCCCTCGATGCAGTCCTGCCCGATCTCGTCCCCGATCATTTGGTCGCCGGCGCCGCTCGCGTTCTCGAGAGGGGCGCTGACCACCAGGACGTTGTTCGGATTTGCAAGAAGCCCCCGGACGAGGGCGTCGATGCCCTCGGCGGCCACGCCGTCGTCGTTGGAAACAAGGATTCGCAGCGGCTCGGAGTTGCCGTCGCTGCTGCTGCAGGCCGCAAGGCATAGGCCCAGGAGGGCGGAGACTGCGGCGACGCGTCCCCGGCAAAAACAGGCGATCATCCGGGCGATAGTAGAAAACCACGCCGCCCGACGCAACGGATGCGCCCTCCGCCCCGGAAAATCCACATGTTCCGTCGGAAACGGTCCCGAAACAGCACCCCCGGACGACGTTGCCCACCTGCCGCGAGCAGGCTAGACCAAGTCCCGCACTATGACAGACAAAGCAAAACTCTCGTACGACGATGCGAGCTACGAGATGCCCATCGTCGAAGGCACCTACCAAGAGCGCGCCGTCGACATTCGTAGCCTGCGAAAAGATACCGGCCTCATCACGCTCGACTCTGGGTACATGAATACCGGGGCGACCGAGAGCAAGATCACCTTCATCAATGGTGAAGAAGGCGTGTTGCTCTACCGTGGTTATCCGATCGAGCAGCTGGCCGAAGAATCGACGTTCGTAGAAACCAGCTACCTTCTCATCTACGGAGAGCTGCCGAGTCCGACGGAGCTCGAGGAATTTTCGACGAGCCTCACCTACCACAGCATGTTGCACGAAGACATGCGCCACTTCTTCGATGGCTTCCCGTCGCGCGCGCATCCGATGGCGATTCTCTCATCGATGGTAAGCGCGCTGTCCGCCTACTATCCGGATAGCCTCGAACCCGATACGGACAACCAAGAGCACATCGCACGACTGCTTTCGAAGCTGCGTACCATCGCGGCGTTCAGCTACCAGAAAAAGCAGGGACGTCCGGTGCAGTACCCCCGTAACGAGCTGAACTACTGCGGCAACTTCCTCCACATGATGTTCTCGCATCCGGCCGAGCCGCTCTACGAACCCGACCCAGAGCTCGTCCGCGCGCTGAACGTGCTTCTCATTCTGCACGCCGATCACGAGCAGAACTGCTCGACCTCGACGGTCCGTCTCGTCGGGTCCAGTCAGGCGAGCCTTTACGCTGCGATCAGCGCCGGCATCTCGGCTCTTTGGGGCCCGCTGCACGGCGGCGCGAACCAAGCGGTCATCGAGATGCTCAAGGAGATTCGCGACGAGGGCGGTGATCCGCATAAGTTCATGGAGCATGTGAAGAACCGCGAGCGACGTCTCATGGGCTTCGGCCACCGCGTTTACAAGAACTTCGACCCCCGCGCGATGATCCTCAAGAAGTACGCCGACCGCTTGCTGGGCCACCTCAAGATCAACGACGAGCTTTTCGACATCGCGCGTCAGCTCGAAGAGGTTGCGCTCTCCGACAACTACTTCATCGACCGCAAGCTGTACCCGAACGTCGACTTCTACAGCGGCATCATCTACCGCGCGATGGGCATCCCCACCGAGATGTTCACGGTGCTCTTCGCAATGGGTCGCATCCCCGGGTGGATCGCCCATTGGAAAGAGATGATGGACGCGCCGGACGTCCGCATCGGCCGCCCGCGGCAGATCTATCAGGGCAACACCCAGCGCGACTACGTCCCTGTATCCAAGCGCTAGCCGCCCGTTCGCCGTTCACATCGGCGGGTTGAACAGGTAACTCTTCTCCTCTCGACGCTTGCAAATGCGCCAGCCGTCGGGCGTGCGGCGATATTCGTCCACGTACCACAGACCGACCATGAAGATGTGCGTCGTCCCATCGGGCTTGGCGATCTCCTGAGGGTTGAAACACATCACGCGACCCGTGGCCGTGTCCCCGCTGACCTTGATCTGCGGGTTGGCGTTGAGGTGCTGGTGGCTCGGAAACATCGCCATCACCTGCTTCAGAAAGGCGATGATCTCGTCTCGACCCCCGACCGGCCCACCGACCTCGCTATAGTCGATGTGCGCGTCTTCGGTGAACACGCCGCGCAGGTCGTCAAAGCGCTTCTGATCGATGACCGCAGCGTACTCGTACACCAAGTCCTCGATCTCCATGCGGTCGGAAATCTCCTGGAGAGATAGCGTCATAGCGACCGAGCATAGTCCGCCTGGCAAAGGCCCGCACGGGCCTGAGGTCGACGGACCGCGTTCGAGACCCCGGGTCCCCGCCTACTCATCCGGGGTGTGAGGGCTTATACTCCGCTTACCGGGGAAGGAGGATGTCGTGCAGGCTGTTCTCTTCGACCTCGACGGGGTGCTGTACCAAGGCAATCGAATGATCGACGGCGCCCTCGAGACGGTGCGTTGGTGTGAAGCTGAAGGTGTTCCGCACCTGTTCGTGACCAACACGAGCTCGAAACCGCGGCGTGTCCTCGTGGAACGCTTGGGGGGACTTGGGCTTTCGGTCAGCGCCGAACAGATCTTCGCGCCGCCGGTCGCGGCGCATGACTTTCTGACGGCGAATGGCATTGCCCCCATTGCATTGATTGTCCGAGAGGCGACGCGCGAAGACTTCGAAGGGATCGAGCTGTTGGACGACGACGCGGAGGCTGGCGCGGGCGCAGTCGTCGTCGGAGACATCGGGAAGGGCTGGAACTACGACGTCATGAACCGCGCGTTTCGTCTCTTGATGGCGAAGTCTCGCCCTACCTTGCTTGCGCTCGGGATGTCGCGGTACGCGCAGGGCGAAGACGGGCTGCTGTTGGACGTTGCCCCGTTCATCAAGGCGCTCGAGCACGCAAGCGACTGCAAGGCCGTCGTGATGGGGAAGCCTGCGCGCGCGTTCTTCGATGCGGCGGTCGCCAAACTCGGTGTGCCGCGCGACGAGGTCGTGATGATTGGCGATGACGTACGGGGAGATGTGGGCGGCGCCCAGGCAGCCGGCCTTCGCGGAATCCTCGTCCGTACGGGCAAGTTTCGCGAAAGCGACCTCGAAGGCGACGTCACCCCCGATGCGGTGCTCCAGTCGGTAGCCGATTTGCCCCGATGGTGGGACAATGCCCGTTCATGATGGGTGAGCCCTTCCAGTCGGCGTTGAAGCCATACGAGTTGCCTCGTTCGACGCTCGTCGACCTCTGGGAGCGAACGGTCGCGGCACACGAGCACCTGAATCGAGTATGGGGGGAGGCGGTAACCGCGAGGTTCGGGGCTTTCGTCGCTGACGACATTGCGATCGAGGGCTGGCCGCTGCGGGGAAAGGGCGCGACGCCACGAGAACTGTTCTACGACGACCTTCGCTTCGTCGTCGCGGCAACGGAGCTCAAGCCTGAAATGCTAACGGTCGCCCCCCGAGACCTCGCGCCGATCCCTGATGAGCTCGTTGCGGGGCGGCGATGGTTCGGGACGCTCGTCAACGCCTCGAAGCGCCTCGCCCCTAAGTCGCTTCCCGCAAGCTCGACGCCGTCGTGGATCGGCCACCCCGGCCGGCTGAAGGGTCAGGCGCGCGGATTCGGCATCGACGCAGGCTTCGTGTGGATGACCAAAGCCTGGCGCGCGGCCCAAGGTTCGTACGTTCGTGGCATGGACCTCCAGGGGTTCGAGTCGAAGGTCAAGAACGAGTTCGACTCGAAGACACTCGCTCTACTCTGGAACCACGCCGCCATTGCGTACATGCTCTCGACGGACCGCTGGTACACCGGGGTCCGACGCCGGTACGACCAAGAGATCGCTCAGGAGCTCGAAAAGGACGTGTGGATCGACCGAGGGGCCGCTGAATACGACCTCGAGATTGGTCAAAAGGCGATGGGTGTGACCGGGGACGACGTCGAGGCGCTACTGCGGGCCTTTCAGTTTGCGCCGGGCGAGGTTGGCATCATCGACGTCGAGCTTCAGCTTCACGGCCCCAACCACGGAACGCTGACCCACCATCGCTGTCCCGCGGTCGATCGCCTCGAGCACTACGACGACGCACGCCTTCGTCACTCGTGTGAGATCTGCCTTGCGGCCATGCCGATTTCCGGCGAGATGTTGAACCGGAAGATCGAGTGCAAGCCGCTCAAGACCCCGCCCCGCAAAGACTCGACCGACATCGCGTGCAAGTGGGAATACCGCCTGCCCGATCAATCCTGAGTGGCCCCGAGGCGTTCGAGCAGCGCTTTTGCCATGTCGGCGACCTCGTGTCGTTCGAGCTCTCGGCTTTCGGTGTTCTGGTACGACTCGGTGTCGGCCTCGGGGAGACCCTCGAGGAATCGGCTCGGGGTCACCTTCGACACGCGGCCCCTGTTCACCCGCTCTTGATATCGCGTGAGATAGAGGACGTCCTGTGCGCGCGTCACCCCGACGTAGAAGAGTCGACGCTCCTCTTCGAGATCGGCCACGGAAGCGTCGGTGATCCGTGGATCCGTGGTTCGGGCGTGTGGAAGGAGTCCCTCGACGCAGCCGATGAGAAATACCACCTGAAACTCGAGGCCTTTGGCCGAGTGGAGCGAAGACAGCGTCACCTCCGACCGAGGCCCCGGCTCCTCTTCGTCTCCGGAGTCGAGCGTGAGGTGGTGCAGCAGCCTCTGCAAGGCCGAGCGGTCCGCCCCTGCTCGCGCCTCGAGCCGCTCGATGCTTCGAAGCAGGTAGCGAACGTTCTCGACCCTTCGCTTTACGTCGACGCTGCTGCCGCCGTCGTCTCGTAGCATTCCGACCGAGCGGAGAAGGCTTTCCGCGGTGAGCGCGAGGTCCCCTTCGCGAAATCCCTTGCCCGCAAACTCGACCGCGTCGCCGAGCTCCGCCGCGGAACGTTTCGCGCGCGGAGAAAGCGCGTCGATTTCGTCAGCCTCGCGGAGAGCGCGCAGGAGACTCGTTCGTCGGCTCTTTGCATGGCTGACGATGTGCGCGAGCGACTGAGCACCCAGGCCGCGCGGCGGCGTGTTCACGATCCGTCTGAGCGAAAGCTCGTCCCGCGGGTTTAGCGCAACTCGAAGGTACGCAACGCCGTCCTTGATTTCCTTTCGGTCAAAGAACTTGGTGCCACCGAAAACCCGATACGGAAGCCCAGCAATTCGGAGCTCCTCTTCGAGCAGCTTCGCCTGGGAACCGGAGCGGTAGAGAACTGCGGTTTCGCTTGGATCGGTGCCGTCTTTACGAAGCGCTCGGATCTCCGAAGCAACGAACTTGGCTTCGTCCGCGGGCTCGCGAAAGGCGCAAAGTCGGACCCGCGTACCTCCCTCACGAACGGGCTTCAGCACTTTCGCGAACGGGCGTTTCTTGGATTTCTCGATGGCCGCATTGGCCACGTTGAGAATCGCCGCACGCGAACGGTAGTTCTGTTCGAGCTTCGCGACGGAGGCTCCGGGAAAGTGCCGTTCGAAATCGAGAATGTTGTCGACGCAGGCACCGCGCCACCCGTAGATCGATTGATCGTCGTCGCCCACGACGCACACGTTTCCGCGCTCGTTTGCAAGCAATCGTACCAGCTCGAGCTGCGCGATGTTCGTATCCTGAAATTCGTCGACCAAGACATGCTCGAAACGACTTCGCCACTTCGAACGAATCCCGGGGCGCTCGCGCAGAAGGCGGACCGGCTTCAGCAGCAAGTCGTCGAAGTCGACCGCATGCATGTCAGCGAGCGTGGCCTCATAGCTTTCGTAGATGTCGGCGGCCGCACGATCGTATTCGTCGGCGCGAGGACGAACTTCGCGGGGCGGCACCATCGCATTCTTCCAAAGAGAGATGCGAGAGAGGATAGCCTGCGCGTCCAGTCTTCGTTCCGCGGTCGACTCCGTCCGAAGCAGCTCGCGCACGACACCAAGGCTGTCGCCCTGGTCGAAGACGGTGAATCGCGAGCCGAGTCCGAGCTCTTTCGCCTCCGCGCGGACGAACCGAACGCCAAAGCGATGAAAGGTCGAAAGCCAAATCCCCGAAGCGGCTTCGCGCCCCACCGTCGACCCGATGCGCTCTCGCATCTCGTTTGCCGCTTTGTTGGTGAAGGTGACCGCGAGGATCGCGTCAGCCGGCACTCCGGACCGAAGCAGGCGCGCAATTCGCTCCGTGATCACGCGTGTTTTGCCGGAGCCGGCGCCCGCGAGCACCAGCAGCGGCCCCTCCCCGTGCTCGACCGCCGCGCGCTGCTGTGGATTCAGTCGCAAGGCCGAGCGGGGTAGCCCGCCGCATGAGCCGGTTCAAGGACTTGGCGTTTGGATTGACGAGGATGTTCCTTCGTCGTACCTTATTGATAATGATTTTCATTTTCAGGAAAGGCCATGGGATACTCGGAAGTTCAAAAACTACATGAAATCAAGTCGTTGGGGCCAGAGCTCGGCCTCTCCTCCCGGGAGGACGTCCTCAGGGTCATTCTCGCGATTGCGATCGACCACGAGGCCGCAGCCTGGTGCATGGGTCAGCCATCCGACGCG
>CBFCWN010000099.1:0-13447 GCA_965601515.1 uncultured Myxococcales bacterium
AAGCTCCCCGCGCCTGAGCTTTCGGTACATGACCAGCGAGTCGGCGAGGATCTTCAACGCTTCCTCGCGCTCCTGCATGCCCTCGACGACCACCTCTTTGTGTTCGAGCGCCTTGTAGTCCTCGAAGAACCGCTGAATCTCGCGAAGCTTGTGGTCCGGGAGGTCCGAGAGCTGCTTGCGCTCGCTGTAGACGGGGTCGTTGACACTGACGGCGATGATCTTGTCGTCGATGCCTTTGTCATCCCGCATCCGCATCACCCCGATGGCGCGCGCGTGCATGATGCAGAGCGGCACGACGGCTTCCTGGCCGAGCACCAACGCGTCGAGCGGGTCGCCGTCGTCGCAGAAGCTTCTCGGGATGAAGCCGTAGTTCGCGGGGTAGTGCACCGCGCTGAAAAGGACGCGGTCGAGCTTGAGGAGCCCGCTTTCCTTGTCGAGCTCGTACTTGTTCTTGCTCCCCATCGGCACTTCGATGACCACGGGGAAGGTCTCGCTCAGTTGGTCTTCATCGATGTAGACTTCGTGCCAGGGGTGCATGAAGGCTCCTCGGGCGTCGCCCATTCATTAATTTTTCTGCGTATATCACCCGGAGACGCCTCCGGGCCAGGCTTCGTTTCCGCCGTGTTTCGTTCCGGTAATAAGTGAACGCGGCAGCCAAGTTTCGCTGGTTCCACGCTCACCCTGATCCATGCTGACCCATCATGCCAGCGGACCATGACGAGACCGTTGGCCTGGCCGGGGATTCGACGCTGCTCGACGGGTACGCGCCCCTGCCCAGGACCTACGATGAGCTCTTCCGGGGCGACGGCAGCCCGCGCCAACAGGTCGCAGAGCTAATCGCCGAGCTCGACCAGCTGGGTCGACTCGAGTTCATGACGCGGCAGAAGCTCGCCGAAGGCGCGCTCTTCCGTGGCGGCGTGACCTTCTCGGTGTACTCCGACTCGCGAGGGCAGGAGAAGATCTTCCCGTTCGACTTGATTCCGCGCGTCATCGACGCGGCCGCGTGGGACCCGATCGAACGCGGTCTCGTTCAGCGTGTGACCGCGCTCAACATGTTTCTCACCGACCTCTATGGCGAGCAGCGCATCGTCAAAGAGAACGTGATTCCCGAACGGTTCCTCTTCGACACCTCCGGCTACTTGCCGCAGCTCCGAGGCATGCAGCCGAAAGACGGTGTCTTCGTCAACATCGCAGGGATCGACCTCATTCGCGGGGCCGACGGAAACTTTCTCGTGCTCGAGGACAACCTTCGGACGCCATCGGGCGTCAGCTACGTGCTCGAAAACCGCACGGTCATGAAGCGTGTGTTCCCGGGCGTCTTTCGTCGCAGTCGCGTGCGCGGCGTTGAAGTGTACCCGACGCGCCTTGCCGACGCGTTGATGAGCGTCTCCCCTCGCGACCCACGCGAAAGCCGTATCGTCGTCCTCACGCCTGGGCCTTTCAACTCTGCATACTTCGAGCACAGCTTCCTCGCGCGTCAGATGGGCTGTGACCTCGTCCAGGGCACCGACCTCTTCGTGCACGACAAGAAGGTATTCGTGAAGACCACGGCGGGGCCGCAGCAGGTCGACGTCATCTACCGTCGCATCGACGACGACTTCCTCGACCCCCGAGTGTTCAACCCCGAGAGCGCGCTTGGGGTGCCGGGTATCATCGAGGCCTATGCCGCCGGCAACGTCACCCTTGCGAACGCTCCGGGCAACGGGGTTGCTGACAACAAGGCCATCTACCCGTTCGTTCCCGACATGATCCGCTTCTACCTGAGTGAAGAACCCATCCTCGGGCAGGTCGAGACCTACGTCTGCGCGCGCGACGACGAACGGGACCACGTTCTCGCCAACCTCGACAAGATGGTCGTGAAAATGGTCGACGGGGCGGGTGGCTACGGGATGCTTTTCGGCCCGAGGGCTAGCCGCTCCGAGGTCGACGAGTTTGCCGACAAGATTCGCGACACCCCGGAGGACTACATCGCGCAGCCGGTGATCGAGTTGTCGACATGCCCCACGTGGTGCGAGGGCGAGGCTGCGCCGCGGCGCGTCGACCTGCGTCCGTTCGTATTGACCGGGAAGAAGAGCTGGGTGCTCCCCGGTGGGCTCACGCGGGTCGCCTTGCGTGCGGGGTCGTATGTCGTCAACTCGAGCCAGGGCGGTGGCTCGAAAGACACCTGGGTGCTGGAGAAGGAAGCGACGTGATCTCTCGAGTTGCGGGAAACTGTTTTTGGCTGAATCGCTACATGGAGCGTGCGGGCAGCATGGCGCGCCTGCTTCGCGTCAACCGGTCCTTTGTGCCCGGAGTCGACCTGCCCCATCTTTCGCGCTGGCACCCACTCATCGTCGTCGCGGGTGAAGAGGAGCGCTACAAGCGCCACTTCGGCGAGGACGAAAACGGTGAGACGGTTCAGGAGTATCTCACCTGGGACCGCCGCAACTCGACGTCGATCGTCGAGTCTGTTCGCTGGGCGCGAGAAAACACTCGAACCGCCCGCGAGATCGTCAGCTCGGAAATGTGGGAGACGGTGAACTCGCTCTGGCACTGGCTGCAGACCGGACCCGGTCGCCGGCTCTACCGCTCCGACCGCGACCACTTCTATCAGCACATCCGTCAAATGGGAGAGCTGTTCCACGGGCAGGCCGACGAGACGATGCTCAACGGCGAGCCGCTCGCGTTCATGCGGCTAGGCCGATACCTCGAACGAGCCGGACAGACCGCGCGCCTGATGGACGTCAACTACCACACGTTCCCGGAAGAGGGGGCTATCGATGACCCGATTCGTCTCGCTCAGTGGTCGGCGCTCCTTCGCTGCTGCTCCGCGACCGAGCCTTTTCAAAAGCGCGTCTTCGGTACCCCCACCGCGCGCGAGGTCGTCGGTTTCCTCTTGTTCGAGCCGGACCTGCCGCGTTCGGTGTCTCACTGCCTGCGCGCAGCCCGGCATTCGCTCGTCCAGGTGCGAGGCTACGGGTCGAATCGCATCGGCATGGTGTCGACGGCCCTTCTCGAAGCGCTCTTGAGTCACGTCGCGCTCCGCGAGGGACACACGATCGTCGGTGCCGAGCTTCACGCCGAGCTCACGTACCTCGTCGATTCGGTGAGCGACCTCTGTACGTCGGTTGAGCAAGAGTTCTTCCAGTCGACCGAGCTTCAGACGCAGATTTTGGTGGAGGCTAGCAGTGCAGCAGCTCAACAGTGATCTTCTCTCGATCTGCTACGACAGCCCTGCGTCGCCCAAGATTCGATTCCGCAAGGGCAAGCGCCCGGACGGGTGGGGCTTCGCCTGGTATCCGCGGGATGGCGTTGGTGCCTCGGTCCTGAAGGACCCGCACGTCGAATACGACATGGCTGTCGCGACGGCGGTCCAGCGGTGGGACCGTTTTCGTTCGAGCATCTTCGTGTGCCACAGCGGCACGCATCGGGGCCGCTCCTTTACCGATACCCATCCGTTCGTACGCAGTCACGCCGGGCGCGATTGGATCTTCGCCCACAATGGCGAGCTCGGCCGCAACCTCGATGTGACGCTCCCGCTCGACGAAGGGCTTGGATTCGAGCCCGTCGGTCACACCGACACCGAGCATGCCTTCTGCTGGCTGATGGGGCAGGTGCGCGCTGCGGGTGCCCGAAGTCTTGCCGACCTCAGCTGGAACACCGTCCGGGCGTGGCTCGACCGGCTGAATGAGCTGGGCACTCTCAACGTGATTTGGAGTGACGGGCTTCACGTCGTCGCCTATCACGACAAGAACGGGTTCAACGAGCTTCACCACCTGAGGCGTATCCCGCCGCCGTCCTCTGAGCGTCTCGAGACGGACCTGCTCGAGCTCGACGTATCGAACTCCGTCGACGAGAACCGGACCTTTACGATCGTGTCCACCCGACCTCTGTCGGGCGAAGACTGGGTAGCCTTCCAGCCCGGCGAGATGCGCGTCATCAGCCACGGCCGACTGATCGATACGGGCGAGACGATTCCACCTCCCGAACCGGCCCGGGAAGGCAAGTCATGGTCACACGTGGCGACCGATGCGCCTCAGACCAGCGTCGTGACCGCGGTCACTCCCGAGGCGACAGAGCCCGGTCCGCTCGTCCCCGCGATTCAGTCCGGCAAAGCCAAGTCCGCCATCCACGAAGTCACGCACGAGACGATCTATCGCTACGAGACTTCGGTTGAGAATTCCTCGCACACCGTGCGCCTGCAGCCGGTCCGCGACCTCACACAGGACGTGCTCGAGTACAAGCTGGAGGTCTCTCCGCCCGGTCAGGCATTCTCGTACGAAGACGTTTTCGGCAACCACGTGCTGAGCTTTCAGATCAGCCAGCCGTACACCGAGCTCTGGGTTCGAGCGCAGACCGTGGTGAAGTCGTATCACGTCGAAACGCACTCTTCGCTTCGCAGCACGAACATTCCGCTCGTCTGGATGCCTTGGCAGCGCCAGATGATGAACCCGTTCCTGCTCCCGCCGGAGCTTCCCGAAACCGAGCTGCGCGAGCTGTCGGGGTTTGCGATGAGCTTCGCTGCGCGGCGCGAGTACGACCTCCTCGAGACGCTCATCGACCTGAACGAGACCCTGCATCGCGACTTCAAATACATCCCCGGAGTGACCACGTTCGAGACCTCGGCGTTCGACGTCTTCCAGGAGCGCCGCGGCGTCTGCCAGGACTTTGCGAACCTCTTCATTTGCCTCGCGAGGCTGCTCGGCGTTCCCGCGCGTTACCGCGTCGGGTACATCCACACGGGCGCCGCCTATCACAACCAAATCCAATCGGAGGCGTCGCACGCCTGGGCGGAGGTCTACTTGCCTTCCGTCGGCTGGCGCGGCTTCGACCCTACGAACGGCTGCCTGGTCGACCTCGATCACATCCGTGTTGCTGCGGGACGAAACTACCGCGACGCCACACCCACCGCGGGAACCCTGTATGCCGGTGGGCAGGGCGAGCGGCTCGAGGTGAACGTTCAGGTCAGACGGATCGACGAGGCGACAGCGCCTGGAGCCGACGCTCAGCAGCAGGTGCAACAGTAGCGCCACGCCTCAACACAGAGCGCCAGTCGACGGCGCTGTATGTGTTGGGCTCCGTTCGATCGTAGAACTCCGTGAAGATCTCGACGAAGCGGTCCGCCTCGTCCTTGTGCGGGAAGTGGCCGGTGTCGGGAAACACCTCGAGCTGACTTCCGGGCATCGCGCCGTGCGCCTTGTGGGCATGCGACACCGGGATGATCGCGTCGCGCGCTCCCCACACGAGAAGCGTGGGCATCCCTTGCGTGAGGTAGCAGCGGTCGAGCATGGTGATCGCCTGGCCTCGCCAATCGACGGCTGCCCTGAGAGTTCGGATGAAGGCGAGTCGCGCCGAAGCGTTCGGGAGCGCGTCGAAAATCTGCATCAAGTGGCGCGCATCGAGTCCAACGTCCGTGTTGATCGCCTTCAGGAAGCCGAAGGTGAGTCGGCCGAGCAAACGCGACCCGGGGCTTCCGAGCAGCGGCAGGACGAGATTGGCGTTCGGCGCCGAGGCAAATCGAAGAAGCGGGTGCACCTCGTGCGCTACGCCGCCAGTGCTGATGAGACACAGGCGTTCGCACCGCTCGGGGAACTGGTAGGCGAACTGCATTGCAACCCCGCCGCCGAGAGAATGGCCAACGACGGTGACCCGCTCGATGTCCAGCACCGCGAGGAGATCGCGCATCGCGTTCGCGTAAGCGGCGATCGAGTAGTCGGCGCGCGGCTTGTCGGAGTCTCCGTGGCCCAGCAGGTCCGGGGCGATGACGGTGTGACGCTTCGCGAGATTGGGGATGACGTCGAGCCAGCTGTCGGCGCTGTCGCCGATCCCGTGGATGAGGAGGAGGGCAGGGCCGCTGCCCGCCAGGATGAAGGCGCGCTTGTACCCGTGAACGGTGCGATAGTGCCGCCCATCGAGCGCCCCCGAATGCGTCGCTCGCAGCTGGGTGGGAAACCGAATCACGTTTCTCACGACTCGGCGAGCGTACTCCCTCGACCCGCAGCTTGCAGCAAGGGCGACGGGCTTTGTTTCGAAGTTGCGTCGGTGACACCACCCGGAAACATGCTCGAAATCACCTTGGTCCGTAAAAGCTGCTAACCCCAATTCGGTGAGGATCACGGTTGACCATCTGACGGAGTACCAGTACGAGCGACCGGTCTCGTTCGGCGAGCACTCGCTCTATCTGCGACCGAGGGAAAGTCAGACGATCCACGTCGAGTTCTTCGACCTCGAGAGCACGCCGGACGGCAGGCTTCGATGGGTGCGCGACTGCTTCAACAACGTTGTCGCCGTGGTCAGCTTTGGACCCGAGGAGTCCACCCGGCTTTCGTTCCGAGTTCGCATGAGGTTCGACGTCGCAGAGGAGAACCCCTTCGACTTCATCCTAGAACCACGCGCGGCCGAGTTTCCATTTAGCTACGACGAGCGTGAGAAGAGCGCGCTTGCACCGTACCTCGAGTCCGAGGAATCGGAGCGGTGGCCGATTCTCGATTGGGCGCGCCAGAACCTCGGCGATCCATCGAAGCCGCGCGAAACGATTTCCCTGCTGACCGATCTCAACCTCGCCATCCATCGGAGCATCGTCTACGAGCGACGCGACGAAGAAGGCACTCAGTCCGCGAACCAGACGCTCGAGCGAGGGCAAGGGTCGTGTCGCGACGTTGCCCAGCTCTTCGTTGCGACGAGTCGGCAGCTTGGTCTCGCGGCGCGCTTCGTCAGTGGCTATCTCTACGAGCCCGTGCGTCCCGACGGTTCTGTCGCGTCGAACGTTGCGGCCGGGTCGATGCACGCTTGGGCCGAAGTCTATCTTCCGGGGGCGGGCTGGCGAGGCTTTGATCCCACCAATGGACTGCTGGCGGACCACCACTTCCTACCCGCGGCCGTCGCCAACGTGCCCGACTGGGTGAGTCCGATCCAGGGCAGATACTTCCACTCCGGGAGCGTTGCATCGCGGATGAACGTCATGCTTCGGATGGGGGAAGCATGAGCGTCGCGATCGAATCGCTCGCGGACGAAGTCGAAGCCAAGCTCGAGGACACTGGTCTCTCGATCACGATGGGCGGCGAGCCGACCTTCATTCCCGAGCAGCCCGAAGGTCCCGAGTGGAACGACGCGGCGATGGGCCCCGAGAAGCTTGGGTACGCGCGACGTGTCTCGGCACGACTCTTGAGGGAGCTCTATCCGGGCGCGCTCGTGATGCAGGTGTTTGGCAAGCAATATCCAGGGGAACCGCTGCCGCGCTGGGTGGTGCTCAACATCTCTCGCAAAGATGGCGTTGCCATGTGGGGTCATCCCGAGCTCTTCTTGCTCGACGACGAGGAGGGACCCCACGACACGACCGCAGCCCGCAAGCTCGTCGCTGCGATCGCATCGGAGCTCGACCTTCGCGAGTATGTGGTGCCGTGTATCGAGGAGGGCGGTCCGCTCGATGAGCCCAGAGGCTGGGCCCTGCCTCTCGACCGCAGGGAAGACGACTGGGTCTCGGATCGCTGGCCGCACTCGGCCGACGAGCCGATGGTTCTGTTCGGGGGGCAAAGCCCCATCGGCCTCCGACTTCCGCTAGGAAGCCTCGAAGAGGATCGGCTTCGGCGCGCGCTGACCGTCGAAGAAACGCGCGGCGCTCTTCACGTGTTCATTCCGCCCCTCGAATTCGATTCGTTCCATGCCCTGATTCGCGTGATCGAGCGCGCCGCCGTCGCACGACGATGTCGTGCGTTGGTACTCTGTGGGTATCGCCCTTCCGAGACGGACGACGCGACGCTGGTCGGTTTCGCAGCTGACCCGGGCGTGCTCGAGGTGAACCTTCCCGCAGCCAGAACTTGGGCCGACTATGATCAAACGCTCCGCGCAATCACCGCCGCCGCGCGAGAAGAAGGCTTGGTAACGACACGATTGCATTTGAATGGCGGGGTCCAAGGTACGGGCGGCGGGGCGCACGTGCTGTTTGGCGGGCCCACGCTCGATGAGAACCCTTTCTTCGAACGACCGCAGCTCTTCAGCAGTATGCTTCGGTACTGGCAGCGTCATCCTGTGCTGTCGTATTTGTTTTCGGGTCAGTACGTGGGGCCCGGCTCCCAGGCGCCGCGGGCAGACGAGACATTGCTCAGTCGGCTCTATGAGATCGAGACCGCGTGCCTCGGAGTCGACAAGGCAAAAGGCGCTCAGGATCGCGGGATCCTCGATCGCACTTTCCGAAATCTGTTGACCGACGCCGCTGGCAACACACACCTCGCCGAGATCAGCATCGACAAGCTGTGGAATTTCGACTCTCCGACCGGGCTTCAAGGGCTCGTCGAGCTGCGCGCGTTCGAGACCATGCCCCGGGTCGAAGACCAGTCGCTCTGCGCCCTATTCGTTCGCGCGGTGATCGCGATGCTTGCCGCTCGTCCGTACACGGAACCGCTTCTTCGACACGGGGCCAAACTGCACGATCGATTCATGCTGCCCGCGGCGCTCGACCAGGACCTGAATCGCGTCTGTGCGGACCTGGTGGTCGCCGGGATTCCGTGCGAGCGCAGCCTGTTCGACGCGATCTTCCACACTCGTTTTCCGGTATTGGGGACGATCGATCTCGACGGTGGGGAACTGATCGTTCGGCAGGCACTCGAGCCGTGGCCCCTCATGGCGGAGATGGGATCGGGCGGGCCGACCTCTCGGATGGTCGATAATTCGACCGATCGGCTTCAGCTCTCGCTCTCGAATCGCGATCTCCTCGAGACCCACCGTGTGCTCGTGAACGGGGTTTCGCTTCGGTTCTTCGAGATCGGTGACTCCGTGGCGGCCGGCGTCCGCTACAAGGCTGCGGCCGGATGGCCCGCGTTGCACCCCCACGTGCCGATTCAATCGCCGCTTTCGATCGAGGTCGCCGAACGCTCGGGCGCCGTCGTGGCCGGAGCGAAGTATCACTATTGGAATCCCCAAGGGCCCCAATACGACGGCTCGCCGAAGACCTTCGAGGAAGCAGCTTCGCGGCGTACCGCGCGTTGGCGACCGGCGACCGGCGAGGCGTCACAGGTTCGGTCTCCGATTGCTCCCCTGTACACGGAAGACAGCTACTACACGCTCGACCTGCGCCGGCAGGCTGCTAGCCGAGCGAAGTAACGGTCAGCTGTCGACGAGCCGAACCGAACCCGTCGGAACGGGAAGCTTTGGGAGGTCCAAAAAAGCGCTCTTGAGACTCTCCTGCCAGCCTCTTCGGAGATCTCGGAGGTAGTCGTCGTCTTGGCCAAAGGTCACCTGGCTGCCCGGTCGCATCGAGTCGGCCGAGTAGAGTAGTAGGTCGATTGGCGGGCCGACCGTCGCGTTGCTTCGCAGGGTCGAATCCATCGAGACGAGTGCGCATCGTCCGGCGACCTCGAGGCTGAGGCCAGGCTCGATGATGCGATCGAGAATTGGTTTTCCGTACTTCTCTTCGCCGATTTGCAGGAAGGGAGAGTGGCGAGAAACCGGAATGTAGTTGCCCTCAGGATAGATTAGGACGATCGAATGGGGCTTTCCGCGGATCTGCCCTCCCAAGATGAAGCTCGCCGTCGCATTCACTTTCTTGGCTTTGGCCGACTGATCGAGCTTTCGCTGCTGGTCTCTGCTGACACGGCCCACGTATTCGGCCGCGTCGGTGAGCCGTGTCACGGTGGCCAGGGACGGCTGTGCCCCCTCCTCGATGTCGCGCCGAAGGCGGGCCACGACAGACCGGCTAGTTGCGAGATTTCCGGCACTTAGGAGCACAAAGAAGCGCTCGCCGTCGCCGAAGAACTGGTGCATCTTGGTGTAAGTGCTGATGTTGTCGGCGCCGGCGTTCGTCCGCGAATCGGACACGAACACGAGCCCCTGGTCCACCCTCACAGCCACGCAGTAGGTCATCCAGCTGAATCTACGAAACCGGGGGACCCGGGTCAACGCGGTTGCGGTCTTGCGTGGATTGCCCGACAGTACCGCCGGAGTTTTTGCACACATGATTTTGGATCGTTTTAAGGTTGACGGGCGCGTTGCCGTCGTGACTGGAGCCGGCCGCGGAATCGGTCGGGGTATCTCAATCGCGCTTGCCGAGGCAGGCGCGAACGTGGTTCTCGCCGCCAGACGGAAAGAGACGCTCGATGAGGTTGCGGCGATTGTCGAGAAGCACGGCGGTCGTCCGCTCGTCGTTCCGACGGACGTGCTCGACAACGATCAGCTCGACCGTCTCGTCGCGCAGACGCAGGACGCGTTTGGTGGCATCGACATTCTGATCAACAACGCCGGCGGCACGCTTCCTGGCCCGGCGTTGATGACCACCGACGAGGAGCTCGAGAAGTCGTTTCACTTCAACGTGACGACCGGCTTTCGTCTCGCGCGAGCCTTCGCTCCCTCGATGGCGCAGCGGGGCAACGGCGCCATCGTCAACATCAGCTCGGCGATCTCGCACCTCGTCGACCACGGCTTCGTCGCCTACGGGACAGCGAAGGCAGCGCTGAACCACATGACTCGACTGCTCGCGCACGAGTGGGCTCCGCACATCCGCGTGAACGCGATTGCGGTCGGAGCGACCGAAACCGACGCGCTTGCAATGGTGACGGCCGACCAGTCGCTCGCGGGTCAGATGGTCGAGATGACGCCGCTCAAGAGGCTCGGTACCGTCGAGGACATCGGCGCTGCGGCTCTCTACCTGGTGTCCGACGCCGGCAGCTGGATCACCGGGAAGGTGCTCGAGGTCGACGGCGGTACGGTCGACTCGAACTGGCCGTTCCAGATGCCGAGCGGCTTGTCCGGACCGGCCGACGGATAGTTCGATGCGGTCCGCCGTCATTCAGGCGCACACCACCGACCCGACGGAGGTCGTCGTGCGTGACGGTGGCGTTCCAAGCCCCGGCCCCGGGCAGGTGCTTGTTCGCATGAAGATGGCGCCGATCAATCCGTCCGACTTCAACTACATCGAGGGAACCTACGAGCACGCATTCGCGCGCATGATCTGGAATCGGAACGTCGAGCGACCTGCCGGCGCAAACGACGAGCCGTTGCCAGCGCCTCCGTATTCTCTCGGGGTCGAGGGCGTCGGCGTCGTCGAGAAGTCCGGCGGCGGCCTTTTGGCGAGGCGATTGCTGGGGAAACGAGTCGCCGTGGTGAGCGGCCCGCCGAACGGCACGTGGCAGGAGTACACGCTCATCGATGCGAAGCGCGCTTTCCCGGTTCCGAAGTCGCTGACGGACGAAGAGGCATGCTCGTTTTTCGTCAACCCGCTTACCGCGCTCGTCATGGTACGGCACGTACTGCAGGTCCCTCGCGGCGCGGTCGTCCTTCAGACCGCGGCAGGCTCCGCGCTCGCGCGCATGGTTCGCAATCTCGGGCGCACCGACGGCTTTCGCGTCATCGACGTCGTTCGAAGCCGAAGCGGCGCAGAGCGACTTCGGGAGTCGGGGAGCAAGTACGTGATTGCGCTCGAAGACGAGGACCTGCTCGAGTCCGTCCACCGTTTCGTCCCGAGGGGGGTCCAGTTCGTGCTCGACTGCGTCGGAGGGTCCACGGGGTCAGACGCGATTCGGACGCTCGACCGCGGGGGACGAATGCTCTGCTACGGCACGCTGAGTCCGGACCCGATCACTCTCCCGCCGCGCGACATCATGATGCCCATGGCGACCATCGAGGGGTTCTACCTCGCGGAGTACCTGGCTAACCGCTCGCTTTTTCAAAGGATTGGCCTGGTCCGGACCACCGCAAAGCTCATCGCGAGCGGAGAGCTCGCGACGAGCGTCGAGCAGGTGTACGGCCTCGAGGCGCTGCACGACGCGCTCGCGCACGCGCGTCAACCAGGTAGAACCGGAAAGATTCTGATAGAACTCACGCGATGAAGCCACTCATGATCGTGTGCACGGACTTCTCGCCGTGCTCGGAGGTCGCTCTCGAGCGCGCCGCCGACATCGCGGCACGCGACGAAGTACGGGTCTTCCTGCTTCATACCTACGACTCGAGGAGGGTGAAGGGGCCTGCAGCGTATGCGCCGACCGAGCGCAATCGCCACGGGTGGGACGACGACTCGATGCGCAAGCTCAAAGAAGCGCGTTTTCGGTACTTCCCTGACCTTTCGGACACCGACGTTCAGTACGACGCGGTTCCCGCCGAGTCGCCGTCCATCGAGATTTGTCGAGTCGCCAAAGAGACCCATGCGAGCCTCATCGTGATGGGCTCGCACGGCCGTACTGGCATGCTCCGCAGACTGCTCGGGAGTGTCGCCGAAGCCACGGTGCGTCACGCCCCTTGCAGCGTGTTCGTAGTCCGAGGCCAGACGTCGAGTGGCGGTTGAACGTCAGTCGGTCAGCTTGGCTTTGATGTTCAGCAGCCGCTGCTTGATCTCGCTCCCGAGTGCTTTGAGCTCTTCGCCCACTTCGCCCGCCTTGGCATCGAACTGCTGTTCGAAATGTGCGAGCTTCGGCTCGAGCTCCTGCCAAGCATCTTTGACGTCCATTCCTGCGAGATGGAGTTTGACCCTGATCTCGTCGGCTGTTCGCAGGACGTCGTCCTTCGTCTCCTCGAGCTCTTGTTTGAGTGTTTTTTCAGCTTCTTCTGCGCTCATGGGGTGTGCCCTCCAGTCCTAGGCGCATAGCGCCATGCGGGGCCGTTGCAAACGAAGGCCCTGCGACAGCTGGGGAGCACCGAAACGACGGTTCGCCGCCAGGGTCGCGAGAAAGCGGCAGGCGTCCGTTCCGGCGAAACCGTGATCGCGGAGCGGAGCAACATGCTCTTCAAGGGACGGCGCTGACCGAGGGCGCTGCAGAGGCCGTCGTCGTGACCACGGGCATGTTCACCGAGCTCGGCAAGATCACTGCATTCGTTCGTCGAAAAACACCGGACGGGAGCCGTCTAGGGCGTGTCGCGTCCCCCTGACTGTGGTAGAGGATTTCGCATGGACAAGACCGCTCCGATCGCCGATTTCATGACCTCGATGCCCCACACGGTGGGAAGCGAACAGACCATTACGTTCGCCCAGGGGATGATGCAGAAGTACGGCATTCGGCACCTACCGGTACTTCATGGAGGCGAGCTCTACGGGATCGTGAGCGACCGAGACCTCGGCATGATCGCCGGTCTCAACGAGGTCAATCCGAACGATACGACGGTCGAGGAGGCGATGACCCAGGAAGCCTACACGGTCACCAAGGACACGCCGCTATTCGACGTGTTGACCGAGATGCTCGAGCATAAGTACGGCTCCGCGATCGTGGTCGAAGGTGTGAAAATCGTCGGCATCCTCACGACGCACGATGCGCTTCAACTCCTCGTCGACCACTTCTAGTTGGGCGGCGCCGCGTCCAGGTCGGTGATGACCTCGGTCAGCAGTGGCGGGAGATCCGTCATGATGCCGTCGACTCCATAGTCCTCGATGAGCGACCGCATTTCCTCTTCGTCGTTGATCGTCCAGTAATGAACTCGCATGTCGAAGGAATGGGCGAACTCCATGAGTCGTTCGTCGCGTAAATCGAACCCGCCTTGCTCGGTCGGG
>CBFCWN010000100.1:0-13319 GCA_965601515.1 uncultured Myxococcales bacterium
GGAGCTCACCCAGCTCTGAGCGCCTCGGTGACGGGGGCTTTGCCCTTCTCATCGGAAGGAGGACCGGCGTGCACGTGCTTGTCGGCGATGAGGCTCATCGCGCGCTCCGCGAGCGCCGTGATCGTGAGCGACGGATTGACGCCGGGGTTCGCCGAAATCGCGCTGCCGTCGACCACGTACATGCCGGGGTAGTTGAACACCTCGTGATTCCGATCGATGACGCCGGTTTCGGCAGAGTCCCCCATGCATGCGCCGCCAAGGATGTGCGCCGTCGACGGGATCCCGAAGACGGTTTCCGAGAGCGTGTTCGCGGCTACCCCATCGACTTTCTCGGCCCAGCGATTGGCAAGCTCGGTCGCCTCAGGAATGAAGGCCTTCGGCGCGTCGTCCGGATTGTCGAGGTGCGTGACGAGACCTCGTCTGAACGCGGTGCGCCAATTGCGTCCGATTTTCATGCGGAGCGTGCTCTCGAGGGTCCGCATGTAGAGAAGAATCTGCATGTGCCGGGCAAGGTCCGGTACGAAGATGGTTTTGAGCCACCGAATGGGATGGCGAAGCGTCATCAACAGCGCCGCTCCGAATCGCGCCAGTACGTTCGATCCAGGAGCGTGCGGCATGAGCATCGTCCGAAAGAAGCCGGACCCCTGGCCGTAGCGAACAGGTTCGATGTGGCTGTGCTCATCGGTATGAAGCACCGACGTGATCGCGACCCCCTTGCTGAAGTTCGTGCCCTTCTTGGGCGACACGACCGCCATGAGGGCTTCGCTGTTGGACCGAATGGAGAAGCCGACCTGATCGGAGAGGTTTGGGAGCCCCGTCGGGTCTTCCTTCATCTTGAGGAGGAGCGGGATGGTGCCCATGACGCCTGCCGACATGATGAGCCGGTCACTCGTGTACTCGACGTCGCCCACGGAGCTCGTCGTCTTCACCCGGTATCCACCACCTTCGTTCGGAGAGATATGCGTAACCTCGGTCTCGGCGAGCACCTCGGCGCCGTGTTTCTCGGCGAGGTAAAGGTAGTTCCTGTCGAGCGTGTTCTTCGCCCCGACGCGGCAGCCCGTCATGCAGGCCCCACAGAACGTGCACCCAACGCGGTTCGGCCCCTCGCCGTCGAAATACGGGTCGGGGACTTCTTTCCCCGCCTGACCGAAGTAGACCGCCACTTCGCTTGGGAAGTAGTGATCTTCGCGACCCTCTTCTTTGGCGAGCTCTTGAAGGATGCGGTCGCCGGTAGTCTCGACCGGGTTCTCCGTGGCGCCCAGCATCTTCTTTGCGGTCTTGTAGTGCGGGGTGAGCTCTTCCTTCCAGTCGGCAAGGTGTCCCCAGGAGTCCGCTTCGAAGAACTTGTTGGTAGGAGTAGGAAGCGTGTTCGCGTACACCAGCGACCCGCCACCAACCCCCACACCGCTGTACACGGTCATGTGCTCGAGAAAGCTCATCTGAAAGATACCGCGGAAGCCGACCTGCGGTTGCCAGAGCCAGTTCTTCAAGTTCCAGTTGGTCTCTGGAAAATCCTCGGGCTTCCAGCGTCGACCCTTTTCGATCACGAGAACGCTGTATCCCTTTTGGGTCAGGCGATGCGCCGAGGTGCTCCCGCCAAACCCAGAACCGACGATGATCCAGTCGTAGTGGTCCCCTGTCATAGGTCCCAACCATACGATCCCCCACGTGCGAGATCGAGCGGTGAATCGGCGTCCACAACTGCAAGATTTTCGCCGCGACGAGCTGGGCGCCACGAGATGTCATCACGTCAAACGACAGCGGCGCTTCTCGTCCGGTGGAGTTCCAGGAGATTTAGTCCTTCTTCGCGAACACCAGCAGACTCACCTTGTCCTTGGTGTTGGTCTCGTACTTCACCGTGATCTTCTTGATCGTGCTTTTGAGCGCGACCCCGACGGTGATCGGCCGGGTCTCTTTTCCGTCGCGAATTTTTCCAAGTCGCTCGACCTTTTGGTCGTCGCCCGTGAGAAAGCTGATGGTGACCTCATCGAGTTTCACGTCGCCGCCCTCGGCCCTGAACTTGATGAAGCGGTAGCGGCCGTCCTCGACTCCGATTCGAAACGAGGTTTCCCCCTGCTTGTCCTTCAGCTTCTCTTTCCCGACCTGATCCCATTTGTCAGCAGCCGATACAGAAGAGTGCGCAAACGCGGCAAAGGATGCCGCCAGGATGAAAACCGACAAAACTCTCATGATTCCTCCATTCGTTCACGTTGCGTCGAAGACGAGCTCGGTTCTACAGGGTCCAGGCGCACGCCGCCTACCAATCTGTTAAACGCCTGTGCGTGACCCTGTTCCCGGTTCTGAAAGTCGCAATCGCCGTTCTCCTGTTGGCGATTGGGATGAGCTCGAGCCTCGACGACCTGAGCTATTTGTGGCGGCGTCCCTGGCTCTTAGTCAAGTCGATAACTGCGATGTATGTGCTGGTTCCGGCGCTCGCGGTGCTGATGGTCACGACGCTCGACCTTCCGCGGGGCACGGGAGCGGCGCTCGTCGTGCTTGCCGTCTGCGCAGGCGCTCCCCTCCTGCCTCGTCGGCTCATGAACGCCGAGCTAGACTCGGACTTCGTTTTCAGTCTGGTCGTGACGACCTCGTTCCTTGCCATCGTCACCGTGCCGATCTCACTTCGCTGGCTCGACCGGTACCTGTCGTTCGAGGCGGTCGGCGAGCCGAGTGCGATTGCGCGACTGATCGTCGTGAGCTTCGTCGCTCCGTTGGCCGTAGGAATGGTCGTACGCGCTGTAGCGCCAGAGCTCGCCGATCGCGTTGGCGATCGACTGCTCCGCATCGCGGGCATTGTCGTACTCGGGTGCACGCTCATCTTGCTGATTCGGGGACGCGGCCTTTTGCTCGAGCTCGGATGGGTCTCCTTCGGTGCGTTCGTCGTCTTCGTCGTCAGCTCTCTTGCAGTGGGTCACCTGCTCGGCGGCCCGACGGCCATCGGTCGCACATCGCTTGCTCTCGCGAGCGGAAGTCGCCACGCGGGCCTTGCCCTCCTCATCGCTGCGAACGCGAGAAGCACGCGCCCCCTCACGCTCCTCGCCGGCTACCTCGTCGCCTCCACCCTCGTCTCGATCGCCTACCTCACCTGGCGCCGCCGAAGGGACACGCGGGGCACCTAAAACCCTCAAGATTCCAACCACTTCCAAACCAACCCGCGCGATTCGCAAAAAGCACGTGGTTTTCCACGAGCCGCGCGGCCTGTAACCTGACTCGCGGCGTCCTTCCCGTAGCGGGACGACCGAGGCGCGCCCCGCTCCACGATGGACCGACGAATGAACCACACTACCGCCGAAGAGAGGTGCGCGATCGCGCAAGGGAGTCGATCCGTGATGTTCAGGAACACGCTCGCCGCGTTGGTCGCTCCGGTCATTGTCGTGGCGGCTGCGAACGCCGGCTGCTCGAAGAGTGAAGAGGGGTCTGAAGGTCAGGGGTCCGTCGCAGTCGACACCGAATCGGAAAGCCCTCCAACGCCGGCGGAGGTTCCCGCCGCGGCCGAGCCCTCCGAACCTGAGAAAGACCTGGGCCCCGCGTTCGCTTCTCCAAGTGCTGCGACCGCGGGACGTCCGCCACACCCGGCTATCCCAGCGCCACTCGAGGAGGCGGGGCCTTCGCAAGACATGCTTGCTGCATCGAGCTTTCGCTGGCTGCCTGGCCATTGGGTTTGGACGGGCAACCAATACGAGTGGCAGCCTGGGGTGTGGATCTACGCGGTGCCGGGGTACGAGCTCGTACCACCGCGATGGGTTTGGGACGGCGACTACTGGATCTTTCACGACGCCGGCTGGACGGCGGACGGCGGAACGGTGATATCGGTGCGCCCGACCGCAGTCCCAGGCGGGAGCGCGAATGCGGTTCCCGTACCTCCCTCTGAGCCGCCCCAGGTGGACGTGTACGTCGCGCCCTCGTCGCACCCGGTCTACGTTTGGACGGGCACCTGGGTGGCGCCGCCGATCGTGTACCCGAACGGCGCTTCAAGCGACGTCCGCCGCTACGCGATTCGGACCCGGTCGCCAGACGCGGCGCCAGAACCCAGCCCGGCGCCAACCGAAGCACCCTCCAACGTGGTCGTCGTGGTCGATTCCAGCGCCTCCTCTCCGGCCCAACAAGACGAGGACGAACAAAAGGAAGAGGAAGTCGAGCTCATCCCGGGCGTCCTTCACGGAGGCAAACGCGGCGAGGAGGAACGTCGCTTGTTGGAAGAGCAAAAGCAGCGGGAGGCGGAGGAGCAAGAGGAGGGCGTCGATTCGGTCTACGTGCCGTACTACTACCAGCCCGACCACTACTACCGCCGCTATCCTTCGCGCCCCGCACGCCCACGGCCCTTACCGGCGCCCGCCCGACCGCGCTAGCTCGTCCCGTCACTACGTCCGCAAGGCCAGTTCGCCGTCAGTTCATGGTTTGGCTGCCTGAGCGACGGCGTCGAGTAGGCTCTTCGAGAACAGGCGTCCGGTGAAGTTCTCGCGAACCTGGGCGTAGGCAGCGTCCCATTCGGACTTCGCATCGCCGGGGTCCACGACTTGGATCCCCTTCTTGACGATCACATCGTATGCCTTCTGGTCGTCCTTTCGGATCGTCTTGTTGATCAGCTCGTGTGCGCGCGCGGATGTCGAATCGAACGCTTCCTGAAGGTCAGGCGGAAGCGCGTCGTACTTGTCTTTTCGCATCAACGTACCGCCCGCGATGATCGCGGAGTTCCACCCCGTCATGTACTTCACCCGCGTGTACCATTGAAGCGCTACGGCCGTGAGCGCAGAGGAGGAAATCATGTCGACCATGCGCGTTTGGAGCGCCGGGTAGACTTCCGGCACCCCGAGCCGAACCGCATTTGCACCGATGACGTCGTAGAGCTCGACGAACACCAGCTCGTCTTTCCAGACCCAGGGCCGCAAAGCTTTCAGGTCAGACGGAGACCGGAAGGGCTTTGCAGCGAAGAGCCGATTCAAACCCGCGTCGCCCCAACCCACGAGCTTGAAGCCTTCCTTCTCGAACATGGCTTCGAACTGCGGCGCCATCTTGCTACGCACTCTGTCGAGCTCTTCGTACGTATCGAGAAAGCCGGGCAGCACGAGAACGATCATCGGTCGCACGATCATACTCATGCCCGTCATCGTCATGATGCCCGCGTCGAGCTGACCCACACGCATCTTTCGGATGAAGTCCCGCTCGTCCCCTTGAGACCCACCCGGATAAACGTGGATCTTCAGCCGACCGTTCGTCTTGTCCTGAAGCGTCTTGTTCCAGGCGTTCACGATCTTCATCCACGATGACCCTGCGGGCGCGAGCGTCGCGATACGTAGCGTGTACGTCTCCTCGGCCCTGGTCGGCGTCGTCGTTCCCGGCAGTGCAAAAGCAGCACAGGTGAGGAAGAAGACGGGTAGGAAACGAAGGAACGCGGCCATGATGGATTCCGGAGTCTAGCTCAAAAACAGGCCTTTCTGGTCACCGTTCTGAGCCCTTGGCCACGGACTCAGATGGGGTCTTCGCAAGGCAGCGGCGGCGGCGGAGCCGGGTCAGGACCGCGCTTTCCACTGCCCGTGCAGATTCCACCACCGCCCCCGTCCACGTAGGTGTACATCGAAGCCTTCGTGAAGATGTCGCCCTCGTTCTCGAAGTCCCAAATGCCTTCTTCGGTAAAGGCCCCAGGGGACTCTGCGTTCCACGTGAATCGACTCCCGCAGATGGTCCCTCTGCCACTGAACAGGAACGTGCCGGGTTGCTCCGGGATCTCGATACACAGGGGCCCAAGACCTCCCGTCTCACAGAACGTGTAGTCCTTTCCATCGGAGAGATCCGTGTCGTCTGGATCGGGGCGAATGTCCAGATAGATCGTCACATCCTTTTCGGTGCAGATCCCCTCTGACGCGCAGTTGTATCGCTCCGCGTAGCCGCCGCTGATGTCCAAGTGCTCCGACGTCATGCAATCGCCGCCATCGCCGCCACTGCCACCGTCGCCACCTTCGCCATCCGCAGGGCTCGTGGCACATGACACGCACCAAAACGCGAACACCACGGGTGCAATCCGTTTCGTCCCTCGTCCTTCAAAGACACTCATAGTTCCTCACAGGATCGCATATGTACGAGGTCACTCAGCGCGCGCGCAAGCGAACAATTTTCGCGAGTTACCGAGTTTAGGACGAGACTCGGGTCGGCGCGTCGAGCTCAGTCGATCCTCTCGCCAAGATCACCCCGGGACCGCGGGGACCGGGACTTTGCTGTCCCGTCCTTCGTGCTCGAGCGTCACGTGGAGGGAGCCGGTCAGCGCTCCGTGCCACGGCCCCCGCAGGCGGGCGAACGTGCTGTCGTCGAGGTCCACATCAACCTCGAGAAGCGCGTCCACCAGTTGCTGCCGATGGTCGCCTTCCATGTCCCAGTGAACCACGAGCGCAAGACCACCCAGTTGGTGAGCTTCGGTCAGAAACACGTGGGCCTTTGCGAAGGCTAGCTCCAATGCGTGAAGCGCTTCCGCAGGTGTCGCGCGCATCGTCGCGGTCAGAGCACATGCATCGGTCGGGGTCCGCATGAGAACGCCTTTCGAGATGGATCGTCCACGCCCTCGGTCATGACTGCAAGCGTCCGTTTCCTAGGGCAGTTCGCCGAAGTCCGGTGCCCGTCGAGCCGAAGCGAATCGACATGCGTGAGCCGTCGGCTGGGCGCAGAATATTCGCCAGCAAACCAAGCAAAGCCCCACAAACGACGAGTTCACGTTGGCACGGCCAGTGCAGCTCTAGAGACCGTGAGGCGGGTGGTGCCATAGGTGCCGCCCACCAGAGAGGAAGTGGCGATATGAGTACCGTGAAAGAAGTGCTGGACCTCAAAGGCCACGAGGTCGAGAGCATCGACCCAGACGATTCCGTGTACAACGCGATCAAGAGAATGTCGGATCGCAACATCGGTGCGCTGATGGTCGTCGAACGAGGGAAGCCCGTGGGTCTCATTTCGGAGCGTCACTACGCCCGGAGCGTCTACCTGCTGGGCCGGTCTTCACCCGAAACCCCGGTTCGCGACATCATGGAAACGGACTTTGCATACGCGCGACCCGAACAATCGAATCGCGAGTGCATGAGCGTCATGACCACCAAGCGCACGCGGCATCTACCCGTTCTCGACGGTGAGGTCCTGGTCGGCATCGTGTCGATCGGCGATCTCGTCAAAAGCATCGTGGCCGAGCAAGAGCTCACGATCGAACAGCTCGAGCAATACATCCACCGTGGGTGACAGGCCCCCGCCGCGAACCGAGTCTTTTGTGCGCTGGACCGAGGGTCTCCAAGATGCTGTTGATTACGTAGCGGCGCGAGTCTGACACTGCGTCGCCCGCGGCAACCCATGCCATCCTCGACGCAACCGCCTCTTCGACGATCGCTCGGCTTCTGGGCGCTCGTCGTCTATGGGGTTGGCGACATTCTCGGCGCTGGGATCTATGCGCTCGTGGGGAAGGTGGCGGGCATGGCGGGGCACGCGAGCTGGCTCTCGTTTCTGATGGCCCTCGTCGTCGCCACGTTCACGGCGCTCACCTACGCCGAGCTCGGTGGGCGGTTCCCGAAGAGCGCAGGCGAGTCGTGGTTCGCGGAGCAGGCGTTTGGAAGCAAGCGGTTCGCTCTCGCGGTGGGGTGGGTCGTCCTGTGTTCGGGCGTTCTGTCGCTCGCGACGATGTCGTTGGCATTCGCCGGATACCTCGCGGGTCTGCTTCCCGGTGTCCCGATATTCTTCGTCGTGATCGCCATGCTCACGCTATTGGCCTTCATCAACTTTCGGGGAATTCGCGAATCATCGGCAGCGAACATCCTCGCGACGACGATCGAGCTGACCGGCCTGTTGATCGTGGTCGTCGTGGGGGCCGTCTTCCTCGCAAAGACCGGGGCAGCGGATGCAGTAGAGACGGCTGCTCCCGCACCTGCTCCGACTTGGGCGAACATTGCGCAAGGCGGCGCGATCGCGTTCTTCGCCTTCATCGGCTTCGAGGACATGGTCAAGGTCGCCGAAGAGGTGAAAGACCCGGAACGCAACATGCCCCGCGCGATCCTCCTCGCACTTCTCGTCACGGGTGTCGTCTACCTGGTGGTGATCGTGGTCGCGACGCGCGTCGTCGAACCGTCGGTACTGGCTCAGTCCGACGCTCCGCTCCTGACCGTCGTCGAGCGCGCGGAGCCGCGTATCCCCACATGGCTCTTCGGACTCATCGCCCTCTTCGCCGTGGCGAACACGGCGCTACTCAACTTCATCATGGGATCGCGGATGCTTTACGGGATGGCGCGCCAGGGTTTGCTGCCCAGTTGGCTCGGCGCCGTCCACCGAACGCGGCGGACGCCGCACTGGGCCATCTTAGCGGTCCTCGTCGTGGCACTCGGGCTCGCGCTGTCGGGGTCTCTGACCTACCTCGCGGGAACCACCAGCCTCCTCTTGCTTCTCGTCTTCTTCACGCTTCACGTCTCCCTGATCGTCATCAAGCGCCGAGACGACCGAGACCAATCGACATTTCGCGTCCCCTTTGCCGTGCCCATTCTCGGAGCGATCACCTGCGTCGCCCTGATGCCCTTCGTGCCGCGAGGCTCGATCGCCACCGGAGTCGCGATTTTGGCGCTCGCGGTCGTCTTGGCCGCGAGGGTAGAGTCGCTGGCGAGCAACCCATCCGACTGAAATGAGTCAACGAATGTACAAGATCGGGAAAGCTGCGGTCATTGGTGCTGGCACCATGGGCCTCGGCATCGCCGGGCAACTCGCGAACGCAGGCGTCGAAGTCTTGCTGCTCGACATCCCAGCGGCCGGCGACCATCGCAATGCGATTTCCGAGCGCGCGATCCAACGCCTCCTCGATCCGAACCAGCCAGGACTGTTGCGTAGAGACTTCGCTGAGAGAATCGAGATCGGCAACGTCGAAGATGACATGCACAAGCTTGCCGATTGCGACTGGATCGCGGAGGCGGTGGTCGAGCGGCTCGATATCAAGCGGGCGCTCTACCGCGAGATCGATGAAGTCCGCAAGGGCGGCTCGATCGTCTCGTCCAACACATCGACGATACCGATTTCGTTGCTGGTCGAAGGAATGCCCGAGGCCTTCCAGGCGGAGTTCGCGATTACGCACTTCTTCAACCCGGTGCGCTTCATGCGCCTGCTCGAGGTCGTGCGTGGCGAGCACACCAGGCCAGAAGTGATTCGGTGCCTCGAAGAGTTCAATGAAGAACGCATGGGGAAGGGCATCGTGGTCTGTAACGATACGCCGGGCTTCCTCGGGAACCGCGTCGGCGTTTTCGCGATCCAGACCGCGTTGCACCTGGCGTTCGAGATGGGCCTGAAGGCTGAAGAAGCCGACGCGATTTTCGGGCGACCCATGGGCATTCCGAAAACCGGCGTGTTCGGTCTTTACGACCTGATCGGCATCGACCTAATGAGCGACGCGGCCAAGAGCTTCGTGTCCCTGCTGCCCGAGTCCGACGCGTTCCACGCGGTGTCGGCGGAGCTTCCGTTGATGACGCGGATGATCCGAGAAGGTTTCACCGGCAACAAGAGCGACAAGGGTGGCTTTTATCGCCAGAAGTCCTCAGGAGGCACGGACAAGGAAACGCTCGACTTCGAGAGCGGCACGTACCGTGATTTCGATCATGCAAAGCCGGCCATAGCCGTTGCCGCGGAGGAAGCAGAGGACTTCACACTGCTGCTCGACGACGATAGCGCGCACGGCAAATACGCCTGGGAAGTGCTCTCGCGCACGCTTTGCTATGCGGCAGAGCTCGTGCCCGACGTCCACGAATCTCTGGTGTCCGTCGACGATGCGATGAAGCTCGGCTTCAACTGGATCCAAGGGCCCTACGAGATGATCGACACGATGGGCGTCGACAATTTCATCGCGCGGCTGGAGGCCGAAGGCCGCGATGTCCCCGCATTCGTCAGAACTGCAGCGGGAAGGTCTTTCTACCGGACAGACCGCGGTTCGCTCGAATACCTGCAGGCCGACGGCGGCTACCGAACGCTGCAACGAGCGCCGGGTGTGATTCGTTTTTCGGAGACCCGGCGGACCAAGAAGCCAATCCTCGAGAATGCGAAGTCGAGCTATTTCGAGATCGACGATCGGATCGGCCTGATCGAGTTTCACAGCAAAGCGAATACCCAGGATCCCGAATCGATGGAGCTATTCGCGAGTGCTGTCGAGCATGCGAAGGAACACATGCGCGGCCTGATCGTGCACAACGACGCAGCGCATTTCTGTTGCGGCGCGAATCTCGAGAGCGTCCTCGCGTTCATCAACGCCGAGGATATGGATGGCCTCGACGAGTTCTTGGAACACTTTCAGCGGACGGTGCTCGACATGCGGTACGCGCCGATTCCGGCAGTCGCAGCGGCTTCGGGGTTGTCGCTCGGCGGTGGCTTCGAGGTCCTGCTCGGATGCAACGAGGTGATCTTCCATGCGAACTCGGTCACCGGACTGGTCGAGTCCCTGGTCGGCCTGGTGCCGGGTGGTGGCGGCGTGAAAGAAATGCTGTACCGCTGGGCCGCGCGCGAAGGGGACGTCGCAAAGGGTGCATGGAAGGCGTTCACGAACATCGGCTACGGTCGCACTGCGGCATCGCCGCTCGAAGCAGAGCCCTTGTGCATGTTCCGCGAGGGCGTCGATCGCTACGTCATGAATCGCGACCGCTTATTGCAGACGGCAATCGACTCCGTGAATGAAGTGTCGGACGGCTATGCGCCTCAACGGCAGGGGCCGCTGAAGATGCCAGGCCGCCGGGTCTTGGCAGAGATGGTCGAATGGCTAGAGGCGGCGCGCGCGAAAGGGCAGCTGACACCTCACGACGTCACGACCGCCACGCAGATCGCGATGATTACGACCGGTGGCGACGTGGATGCCGGCACCGAGATGTCCGAGAGCGAGATTTGTGCGCTCGAGCGCAGGGCGTTCCTCGAATTGTGCCGGACCGCGGAAACGAAAGCGCGAATCGAACACATGCTGCACTACGGGACGCCGCTCCGAAACTAGCGTGGAGTTCGGCGGGACCGGTCTCCGAGCCCGCCCATCGCGCCTCTCTTGAAGAGCGACTGGACGACGGCGCCACCCTGACGAGCGTTTTGGAGCTCGTCGATTCGCTTTGAGCTGGCTCGAAGTCGCGGAGTAGGTCATGGCGTCGAAGTGTCGCTCGCCCTTCGACTCGTCGCTCTGGTGTTCCCGGTCCTCCTCGGCGCGCTCGCTGGCCGTGTGGGGCTTTACGCGAAACCCCTGGCGGCGGTCGGCCACCTCAACCGCTACGCGCTGACGTTTGGGTTCCCCGCGCTCGTGTTCTGCGGGCTGCTCGACGCTCGTTTCCAGATGCCGGACTCGGTCGCGTTCTGGGTCGCGGTCCCGCTCTCCCTCGTGGCCTCGCTCGCCCTTGGACGAGCGCTCGTCGCGGCGCTGGTTCCGGCCGACGGCGGCCGTCGGCGTCGAGCAACGGGCGCGATGGCGCTGACATCTGCGTTCGGCAACATCGCATATCTCGGTCTCCCCTTCGTCTCCAAGGTGCTCGGCGACGAGGCGACAGGCGTAGCCTCTCTGGCGGTGGCCATCCACGTCGCATTGGCGATGCTAGTCGGCCCGGCGCTACTTCTGCGCTGGGGTTCGGATGCGAGCGGCGAGCGCCCCGACTACGGGAGCCTCGCGCGCCAGCCGCTGCTGTGGGCCCCGGTCGTGGGGCTGGCGGCCCGATCGCTGCCCGAGCCGATGCAGGAGCTCGCGCTCGAAGTCGCGAAGCCAGTCGGAGCATCCGCGGCGCCTGTCGCCCTTTTCCTGCTTGGGCTCTACGTCCAGCAAAACCTTCGCGTGCTGCGACGTGTCGACGTGAGCGCCGCGGTGGTGGTGGGCTGCAAGCTCCTGCTTCTGCCGACGGTGACGTTCGGTGTCGTGCTTGCCCTGTCGACGTGGGGTGGGCTCGGCGCCCTCGAGGCTCGGGTGCTCTTCCTCCTCGCCGCCATGCCGGCGGCGATCACCACGTTCGCGATCGCCGAGCGCTACGACGTCGCCGCCCAGGAGGTCAGCCAGGCGATCGTGTTGAGCACCCTTGTCGCCGCGCTGACGCTTCCCTTCTGCGTCGCGGCCGTGAATCTGCTCCCGTCGCCGTGACCTCAGCGGGACGCCGAGCGCTCACCGAAACAGGAGCGAGCCATTGCGATGGCGAGGGTTGGGTGCGCCATGCGGTCTGCGTGTTCGGCAGCCAGCGTGCATCTACAACGGCCCGATGTGCGCCGTCTGGCTCGACTACCATCCGGACACGAAGCTCTTCAAGAAGCCTCGATTGCTCGACAGCCGTGCCGAACGCGTTAGCGTGGGGGTCCATGCGCCAGGTTGGACGCGATTCCTACGGGCCGGCGAGAGTAGTCACGCTGCGCGACGTGCCCGTGCCCGACCCAGGTCCGGGCGAAGTGCGGGTTCGGGTGCACGGGTCATCGGTCAACAAGGGCGATCGACTCGTGATGTCGGGAACGCCGTACGTGATGCGGCTGGCGCTTGGATGGCTGAGGCCGCGAACTTTCGGAATCGGTCAGGACGTTGCTGGAATCGTAAGCGCCGTGGGGGAGGGGGTCACCACGTGGAAGTTGGGTGACGCCGTGTTCGGAGAGCTCACGTTGGGTGAAGCGTGGTCGGACGAAGTGGTCGCCAAGGCCGACAAGCTTGCGGCAGCTCCGAAGAACGTGTCCCTCGTCGAGTCGGGCTCGTTACCGGTGGCTGCGCTGACGGCCGCGCAGGCGGTGATCGATGAGGGACGCGTGAGACAGGGCGACCGAGTGGTTGTCAACGGCGGCTCTGGGAGCGTTGGTAGCTACGTGGTGCAGCTCGCGAGGGCCGCCGGCGCGCGCGTCACCGCAGTGGTGCGCGCGCATCATGCGGACCGGGCGTACTCACTTGGTGCAGAGAGCGTGGTCGACGCCGACTCGGAAGACTACACCGTGACCGACGCGCCCTACGACGTATGCATCGACGTCGCCGGCAACATCCCCATGTCTCGGGCTCTACGCGCCGTGAAGCCCAAGGGGACCTACGTGGTCGTCGGCGGCCCGACGGATGATCCGTGGCTTTGGCCTCTCCTGCGGCCTCTGCTTTGGATGATCCGCGGCGCTTTTTCCTCACGTCGTGTGGCGGTGTTCGTCGCCAAGGCGACGCCGGAACGACTTGCCGAGCTGTGTACCTGGGTCGAAACGGGACTCGTCAAGCCGCTCTTCGACAGCCGCTGCACGCTCGACGCGCTTCCACGAGCCCTCGCAGAGCTCGAGTCGGGCGAGCGTCACGGCAAGGTGCTCGTCGAAGTAAATCGTCGCCGTGTCGAAGGCGGCCACTCCCCCCTGTGAGTCCGAGGAAA
>CBFCWN010000101.1:0-13280 GCA_965601515.1 uncultured Myxococcales bacterium
GCGGAGCTCAACGACCGCGCGAAGAGCCCGGACATTCCGGTTCGCCTGCTCACGATGATCGTCAACGCACGCACCACCCTGTCGCGCGTGCTTCTTCCGGCGGAACCGATCGGAGTCGGGGGCCGCTGGGAGGCGCGGAAGGAAATCGAGCTCTACGGTTTCAAGATCAGTCAGGTGGATACGTACACGCTGGTCGAGCGCGTTGGCGATGAGATCAAGCTCAATGTCTCGGTGAGCCAGATGGCGGTTCCGCAGACGGTCGACTTCCCCGAAGACGGCCTCTCGATTGCGGTCGAGGAAATGACCGCGAACGCCAACGGCCAGATCATCCTGAACCTCAACGCGCTCGAGTCCGACGCAGCCGCGAGCGGCCAGTCTCTCGACAAGATCGCGGTGACCGGTCCAGACGGCACGCAGAAGATCGAGGTCGACGAGGCCTTCGAAGTGCGGATGACCAACACGACGGCATTCGAGTAATCGGCCCTACGTTCGCCTCGTGAGCGAGCACCAAGAGACGTTCGATGCGGTGATCGTCGGCTCCGGGCCGAACGGGCTCGCCGCGGCCGTCGCGCTTGCGCAGAGCGGCGCATCGGTGCTCGTCCTCGAGGCGGCCGACGAGGTCGGAGGCGGAACCCGGACGGCCGAGCTGACGCTGCCGGGTTTCCGACACGACGTCTGCTCGGCTGTCCACACGACGGGGATTCTCTCCCCGTTCTTTCGTACGCTTCCGCTCGAAGAACACGGGCTCCGATGGATCATCCCGAAAGCGTCGGTGGCGCACCCGCTGGACGGCCAGCCCGCCGTGATGATGTGGCGATCCGTCGAGCAGACGTGCGACGAGCTCGGTGCCGACGCTCGGAGCTATCGGCGGATGGTCGAGCCGTTTCTCGACGACCCGAATGGCTTCTTCGCGGACGTGTTGGCGCCTCCGGGGCTCCCGAAACATCCGGGCATGTTCCTTCGGTTTGGGCTCCGCGCCCTTTGGCCGGCGCTGCCGTTTGCGCGATGGCAGTTTCAGCAAACCCGAGCGCGGGCGATGTTCGCGGGGTGCGCCGGGCACAGCATTCTTCCCTTCAACAAGCTCTTCACGGCGGCGCTGGGCGTCATCTTTTCGATTGCCGGGCACGCGGAGCCCTGGCCTGTGGCTGCGGGCGGCTCTGAGAACATTCCGAAGGCCCTCACGAGCCTTCTTCGTCAGCTAGGTGGCGAAGTGCGGACGGGCGTTCGCGTGCGTCACGCGTCCGAGCTTCCGGCGGCTCGGACGTATCTGTTCGATACCAGTCCGGACCAGCTGTCGTCGATTTGCGAGGAGGTGCTCCCCTCAGGGTATCGACGACGTCTCGGCCGCTATCGCTACGGGCCCGGAGCGTTCAAGCTCGACTGGGCGCTCGACGGTCCGATTCCGTGGAGCGACTCTCGGTGCCTCGAGGCGTCGACCGTCCACCTTGGCGGCACGCTCGACGAAATCGCCGCGTCGGAGGCGGCCATGTATCGGGGTCGAACGTCCGATCGGCCGTACGTACTGCTCTGCCAGCAGAGTCAGCTCGACCCGAGTCGCGCGCCCAAAGGTCAGCACACGGGATATGCGTACTGCCACGTTCCGGATGGCTCGTCCTTCGACATGACCGATGCGATCGAGAACCAGGTGGAACGCTTTGCCCCGGGCTTCAAGGACCGAATCCTCGCTCGCCACGTGATGAACGCGCAGGACTTCGAGCGGTACAATCCAAACTACGTCGGGGGCGCCATCACCGGTGGCGTCGCCGATGTGTTCCAGCTATTCACCCGGCCGGTGGCGCGTCTCGATCCGTACTCCACGCCGAACCCTCGGGTGTTCATCTGCTCGGCTTCGACGCCTCCGGGGGGCGGAGTCCACGGGATGTGCGGCTATCACGCGGCTCAAAGCGCGCTGCGACGTCTGGAACGCTACGAACCGACGCCCCTCACTTCGTGAAGGCGTACGCCCACGCAATGAACACGAGCTGAAAGGGCAGCCTTGCCCACAGGATCCACCGTGGGATGGGCTTTTTCGGGTCGAACGAGACGTTGTCGGTGAGCATGTAGACGTTCGCGGGAAAGACGGCGATGTAAAGCGCAATCAGTCCCCACGCGGCCCAGACTCGAGTCTGCGGGATGAGCAACCCGACGCCGCCAAGAATCTCGAAGAACCCGCTGACGTACACCAACGTGAGGGGTGCGGGCAGATACTTGGGAACGATCTGCACGAAAGGCTTCGGTTGAACGAAGTGCGCGATGCCGATGGCGATCATCGCGATCGCCAGCACCCAAAGCGCGATGGTTTCGAAGATGGACACGCGCGGACTCTAGCGCGTGACCTGCGATCAAAGAACCCGGGCTGTGCTACACCCGCGGAAATGGCGAAGCCCCGGACCAAGCCTCTCCGCGCGGAGCAGTTCATCAGCGCGAAGGCGGTGCAGCCGTGGTGGTATCGCGCCGTCAACCAAGTGGGCCGTGTCCTCCCCGGGTTCAAGGCCCCCACGGCTGACGCGTGGTTCGACAAAGCCCGGAAGCAGACTGGCATCGACGTCGACCCGCGTCCCGAGACGATGGCCGCGCTCGACGCCTTGCTTCAGTCGGTTCGAGAGGATTCCGCCGTGAGCTTTTCCGGCGGGATCGCGGCGAAGATGGATTCGCTTCGGATGGCCGGGCAACACCTTCGGATCGAGAAGGCGCTTCGGGACAATCCCGCCATCGAAACGACCGAGCTTCCGCCGCCGATCTTCCTGATCGGTTGGATGCGGACAGGCACCACGTTTGCGCACCGACTGTTGGCGCAGGACCCAGACACCCGCACGATGCCCTATTGGGAGAGCATGTTTCCGGTGCCACCGGAGGGTGGCAAAGACACTCGCCCCGACGACCTCGAGCATGTTCTCGGCCAGCTCGCTGCGATCTCTCCGAACTACGAGGCGATTCATCCCATGGGCGCCCACGAGCCCGAAGAATGCGTGGCGCTCTTCACCAACGTGTTTCGCACGCTCCAATACAACGTGCAGTACCGCGTTCCGGGCTACGTCGAATGGCTCCGTGATCAGGATCCGCGAATCGCGTACGGCCAGTACAAGCAGCAGCTTCAGCTCGTGCACCATCATCGACCTCACGGGCAGCGGTTCGCTCTCAAGGATCCAACGCACTCCGTGTTCGTCGACACCATCGTCGAGCTGTTTCCAAACGCCCGCTTCGTCTTCACCCATCGAGACCCTGCTCGGACGATGAGCTCTCTTTGCAGCCTGTACGCGTACACTCGGGCGCTCTTCAGCGATGACGTGGACCCCCATGCGCTCGGGCCCGAGCTTCTGAACAGCTACCTTCCGGCTTCGCTCGAGCGGGCTCTCGAGCAGGTGGATCGTTTGCCCGAAGGGCGAGTCGCGCACGTACGGGCGCCAGACCTGTTCACCGATCCGATTTCGGCCATGGAGGGGGTCTATCGTGACCTCGGGATGGAGCTCACCAACGACGCACGACGGTCGATGCAGGCGCTTCTCGACGCCGACGCATCTAAGCCGAGGGACGTCCACATCCACAGTCCGAACGGCTTTGGCCTCTCTCGCGAAGAGATTCGCGAGCGGCTTTCCGATTATTGCTCGCGCTTCGACCTATGAAGAGGCGGGTCGGTTGGTGACCTTGTCCTTGGCGGTTCGGAACAGCTTTCGAATCTTGACACCGGCCCAAAGGAAGAGCGCCAGCACGACCAGAAGGTACAGCACGCTCACCCAAGGGATGTGCGCGTAGTCCGCGGGGACTTCCTTCATCGAGATGGCGTTTGGGTAGGCGCTGAAGATCGGAATCCGAACGCCGTAGTAGCGAATCAGCACGGGTTTGTCCGTTGAGTCCTTCGCGAAGCGGGCCGCCTGAGAGGCGACGTCGCTCGAGTCGACCTTGAAGTAGAAGAGATTGTCTTCGTTGCGAAAGACCAGCGGCTTCTTCGACTGGTAGTCGGTCGCGTAGATCAGCAGCATGTCCCGGCTTTTGCTGGTGGCCGAGCTCGGCACCTCGCGCCGCTGTACCTCGGTCTGCGTGATCATTACTACACTAGCCCGAGGCATCGCGTAGAGAATGCCGAAGGCGACGAGGAGGGCAATCAGGATCGCGACGGCGACGCCGATCTTGCGCATCGTGGTCATGCGCGTGTCATACGGTGATTGGACGCTTGGGCGCAACCCCCGTCATCCGCTCAGCTCTCGACTGCGAGTGTGAGTCCGGCTTTTCGAAGACGCTCGACGAGTCTCATGCCCATGGCAACGGCCGGGGTCAGGATGCCACCCTTGGTGTCGAGCTGCTCCCCTTCGAGGGCCAGGCAGAGAGCCGACTCCGCGAGCATCACCGCGGTGGAGCCGTAGCCCGGGTCGCGATTGTCGGCGACGCGGCCGCGAAGCACCTGCCCGTTGGCGATGGCCACGTGGTGGATCTCGTAGCGGCCCCGCTTGCGCTGCTCGGGGGTGGGGCCTTCGCCCGGAGAGGGAAGCCGGTTTACGAGGATGGGCCGGGTAAGCGGCAACGCGATGCCTGCGACGAATGCTCCGATGCCCCCTGCGAGCGCCGCTGCCCGCGCAAAGCCCTTCGGTCCCTTTCCCGTGCTCATGACCTCCGAGTATCGAAAGTCGCTGCCGTACGGGAGCCCCATCAGCGCGTGGCTTCGTCGTACGACTCGGGTGTTGATGGCGGCCATGACGAACGGACCCGTCCAGCCGAGGTGCTCGTCGTAGCGAACTCCGTTTTGGTCACTTTTGTCGGCGCCTCGAACGCCCTCCGGGTTGAGCGCGTAGGGGTTGCCAAGGATTTTACGGAGGCTCGGGTTCTTGCCCATCTCCTCGACGATGTTCAGCATGCTCGCGAACGTTCCGCCGCTGAAGGCCCCGGACATGCGGCTGACGGCCATCTTCACCTCGCTCGCGTAGCGGCCGAACCGCTCTTTGAACGCCTCCTGCACCATCAGCGTGCCGAGGTCGGAAGGGATCGAATCGAAGCCACAGCAGTGCACGATGCGCGCGCCGGTCTTTGTGGCTTCGTCTTCGTATTGGTCGATCATCGCGCGAACGAACTGGGTCTCACCGGTCAGGTCGCAGTAGTCGGTTCCATGTCGAACACACGCGCCGACGAGCTCGGAACCGTACTTCGCGTAGGGGCCCACCGTGGAGATGACGACCTCGGTGCGTGCGGCCATGTCTTCCAGCGAGGCTACGTCGAAACTGTCGCCAATGAGGATGGGGATTTCGGGCTCGCCGATGTCCTGAGCGACCTGCCGTACTTTTTCTTCGTTGCGACCCGCGAGAGCGAGTCGAAGTCCGGTTTCGCCGCCGAGGTAGTTCTTTGCGAGATAGTCGGCGACGAGCTGGCCGGTGTAGCCGGAGGCGCCCCAGAGGACGATGTCGAATTCACGGGATCGGTTGCGAGGTCGGGGGAGGGTCATGGCGCGGTTGTAGGGCAGTGCACCAGCGGACGCCAGCCTTCGAGGGGGAAGGCCCGAAGCGCTCAGAGGGGAGGAGGCTCGAAGCCGCCTCGGACGTCTCGAAGAAGCTCGGCGAATCGCAGCGTCGTCCTGTCGCCGAGCGATGGACCCACGATCTGGACGTTGACCGGGAGCCCCTCGGCGCTCCGCCCGATTGGAGCGCTGGTCGCGGGAAGGCCGGCCAGCGTGGCGAGTGAGATCCAGGGAATGTGGTCGGTGTAGGGTCGCTTCGCGCCGTTGACGGTGATGCTGCGCGTGAACTGGTTTCCCGAGGTTCGGTGTGTGAAGGCGGTCACGGGGACCACCGGCGTCAGCAACACGTCGATATCGCGGAATAGCTCCTCACAGGTCCAGCGAACGCGCTCTCGGCGCTCGTTCGCCGAAGCCCAGCCCGCGTGCGACTGAAGCAATCCGCGGGTCGCGTTCTTGGTGACGAGGTCGCTACGGACGCCGAGCTTTTCGGTGAGGGCGTAGTGGGGCTGGAGCAGACGCGCGAAGGCTTTGAGTGCGCTCGGGAGCCCGTTTCCCATCACCCCGAGAAGCAGGCGCATATATGCCGGCACGAGGTCTTCCAGCGTGAACGGCAGCCTCGGCTCGACCAGCTGCACGTGCGGCTCGAGCGCCGCAAACGTTTGCTCGAGCTCCGTGCGGACCGCCGAGTCGATGGGGGAGAGCGGGTCGTCGATCCAAATGCCGACCCGAAAGTCTTCGAGCCGCTCCGCCCTCGGCGGCGGAAGCTCGAGCGTCCAGCCTGGAGCTTCGAGCTCATCGGGGCCGGCGATCACGTCGAGCAAGAGCGCCAAGTCCTCCGGGGTGCGGGCGAGCGGTCCGATGATACCGAGGTCCGCCTCCGCGCGCGTACCGGGCGGTCCTGGGATGTGTCCTCGGGTGGGCACGACACCATAGGTCGGCTTGTGGCCGTAGACGCCGCAGTAGTGAGCTGGGGTTCGTACCGAGCCGGCGATGTCGCTGCCGATGTCGAGCGGGACGAACCCCGCCGCGATCGCCGCCGCGGACCCGCCGGAAGACCCTCCCACCGTGCGCGTCACATCCCAGGGGTTGTTCGTCCGGCCGTACACCTCGTTGTAGGTCTGCCAGTCGCCGGCGTAGATGGGCAGGTTGGTCTTCCCAAGGACGATCGCCCCAGCCCGCAACACGCGATCGACGGCGACGGCATCTTCCCTCGGAACGAAATCGCGAAGCTCGGGTGCGCCCGAGGTCGTGACGAGCCCCGCGGTCTGCAGGGCATCTTTGATCGTCATCGGAACCCCGTGGAGCGGACCGAGCGATGCGCCCCCGGCGCGTGCGTCATCCGAGGCCCTCGCGGCCTCTCGAGCCCGCTCGAAGTCGGTCGCCACCACCGCGTTCAGCTCGGGGTTGAGCCGCTCGATGCGCATGATGCACGCATCCACGAGCTCGACGGAGCTCACCTCCCGTCGCTCGAGTGCATCGAGACACTCCCGCGCAGACCACTCAGAAACCATCCGCGCATCCTACGCCAAAACCGGGACACGCAGCCCCCTAAAAACACCAATCATCTCAATGCTTTGCAAACCAACCCGCGCATTTTGCCAACCCGCCTCGGATTTCGGGCTAAGCCTCGACATGGTCGTCTACCAGTATCCGAAATGCGGGACCTGTCGGAAGGCGCTGAAGTTTCTCGAGGCCGTAGGGGTCGAGCATCAGACAAAGGACATCGTCGAGAGCCCGCCGTCGAAAGCGCTCCTCAGGAAGGCCTACAAGCGATCGGGACTTCCGATTCGAAAGTTCTTCAATACGTCCGGCCAGAGCTATCGGCAGGGCGGGTTCAAGGAGAAGCTCGAGACGATGCGCGAAGACGACGCCCTCGCCGCGCTTGCTACGGACGGGAAGCTCATCAAACGGCCCCTCGTCATCGCCGACGACTTCGTGCTGGTCGGGTTCCGGGAAGACCAATGGCGCGCTGCGCTCGGCCTTTGAGACGGTGGACATGACGGACGAGCTGAAGGCACATCTTGCAAACGAGGTTCACCGAGTGGACTGGAAGCCACTTGCCGCGCACGCGAAACGGGGAGGGCTCGTTCTCGTAGATCCGGCGCTCGACCTCGTTGAGGTCGCTGTCGCCGTGGCAAACGACGACAGCGCCAGCGTAGAAACGTGGATGAGCGCGCAGCAGCTGACCAAGCCGACCGAAGCGCAAGTCGCAAGCTGGGAAAGTGACACGGAAGACCGCTTCACCGTCGTGATCGTGCAGCCCTACGTGCTCGCGCAGCGAGACACCGGGCCTCCGGTCAGCTGACTACTGCACCTCGACCTTGCAGTCGGCGCTGCAGGTCGCCCCGGGGGTTCCGTTGCTCTCACCTGCGTCGCATTCCTCGCCGAAGGTGGGCTGCCGAATCCCGTCGCCGCAGCTCGGACCAAGCGTGCAGTCGGGGTTGCACCCGTTGTATGCGCCGAGGTTGTCCCCGTCGTCGCACTCCTCGAATCCGTCGTCGACGTTCCCGTCGCCGCAGTATGGGCCGAGCCCGGAGCAGTCCGGCAGACACCGACCGTAGCCGCCGGTGTTGTTCCCCGCGCCGTCATCGCAGAACTCGAAGCGCGTTGCCACGCCGTCCCCGCATGTCCAGTCGCAGGTCGAGCGCTCCGTCACGAAGCCGTCGAGCGTGAGGCTGAAGTTCGAAGCGTTCGTGTGGCGCTCCGCGTGGAAGATCGCCACCTCGTACACGTTCCCCGCGGTGAGGCGAGCTTCGCATGCAGCCACGATGCTTCGCTGCTTCGCGCTCGAATCCTGCGTTCCCGGGTCGTCGTCGAAGCTCATGATCCCTGGACGCTCAGGATGAAGCCCGCCAACGTCCAGGCACAGGAACCCATCGACGAATACCCAGAGGTCGTCGTCGCCGCTGAAGGTCAACACCTCGTCGCCTTGATACACGAAGAAGTAGTGGACCTCGGTGGTGAACCCGAAGTTCTTCTCGACGGATGCGCCGCCTGGAACGAAAGTCGTTTCGCCGTAGGTCGGTTCCGCAGGCCAGGCGAACGGCGCCAACGCCGGGTCGTCCAGCGGGAAGAAGCCGGGTGCTGTGTCGGCGCTCGAGAACGCGTAGACGTTGTCCGAAATCTTCGGCAGAACGAGCTCACCGACAATTTCGAGGTTTCCCGTTTCTCGAAGGGTATCGCTCGTTCGGTACCACTCGGAGAAGGTCGCCTGCGAGTGCGGCGGCCCTTCGTTGCTGTTCGCGATGTACGTGTTCTCGCCCGAGAGCTCGGGCTTGCCGTCGTCGTCGAGGAAGTCGGCGGTAATGTCGAACGCTATGTTGCCGTTTCCGTCTCCCGGGTTGTTGAAGTCCCAGTTGAAGTCATCGGGTTCCGTCTCGTTGGTGTCGATGCTGCGGAAATCACGGTAAATCACCGGGATCGTCACTTCGTCACCCAGTTCGATCGGGGTGAGGTTGCAGGCGAACCCTTCCTCGATTTCACAGGTGCTCGAGCAACCGTCTCCGTCGACGGTGTTCCCGTCATCGCAGTCTTCGCTCGGACCGGGGAGGATGACCGCGTCGCCGCACACGGGCTGGCAGACGCCGTTCTCACAGTTCGGCTCGTTCTTGCAATCGGTGCCGCAGCCATCGAAGGGAGTCACGTTCCCATCGTCGCACTGCTCGGTGCCTTCCTTTACGCCGTCGCCGCAGGTCGTTTCCTCGCAATCCTCCCCCGGCGTATCGCACGCGTAGCCCTCTTCGAGCTGACACTCGTCGTCACAGCCGGGCGCGCTCGAGTTGGCGTCGTCGCACTGCTCGAAGCCGGCCACGATTCCGTCGCCGCACTCGGTCGCCACACACGCGACGCCCGGAAGCGTGCAGGTCCATCCCTCTTCGCGTTCGCACGCGGCACTGCAGCCGTCGTCGGCATCGTCGTTTCCGTCGTCACAGTTCTCAGGAGGGTCGATGCGCGAGTCACCGCACACGATCGGTACGCACTCGACACCCGCGGTCGGGCATCGGTAGTTCTCCTCGACCGTCTGGCAGTCCGCGGCGCAGCCGTCGTTCGAGTCGTTGTTGCCGTCGTCGCACGCCTCGGTCTCTTGAAGGACGCTGTCGCCGCAGTCTTCGGCGATCATGCCGCCCGCGCCGCCGTCTCCTCCGACGCCGCCAACTCCGCCTTCGCCGCCCATGGCTGCGACTCCGCCCGCGCCTCCGGCGCCCGCCGTGCCTCCGCTCCCGCCGGTGCCGGACGTGCCGCCTCCGCACGCGGTCATCAACATCAGCGACAGGACGCAGCCCGCCACTCGCCCTCGAATACAAGTAAGCTGCATTAGTTCAGTGTAAGTGCGTCTGTGAGTCCCGCAAATCGACCCTTCGGGTCGATTTTTCTGCTGCAATTCAAGCCGACTTCAGCGACTATCCCCGAGTCCGTTGCCTTGCCGCAGAGCCACCGCAAACGCCGTGTTGATAGGCCTGATGGTCCTTTCGGGTGTTCCTGCGTCCGCGCACGCGGACTCCGACGCCTACGAGTCGACGCGGAGCGTCGAGAATCAGACTGTCCGAATTCTCGGCCACTGGCAGCGAGGTAAGGGCGAAGCGATCATCGAAATCTCCGACCGGGACGGCGTGTACAGCGGCGTCATCGTGTGGAGCCAGAAGCGGCCCGAAACCGTTGGGATCGAGGTATTTCGTGACCTGCGTTACAGTTCGGAGGACCAGGAGTGGCACGGTCGAGCCTTCTCGATCAAGCGCGAGCGTGAGGTCCCCGTCGACGTACGCATCCTCGAAAAGGACCACCTCGAGCTCACCGCTCACATCCTCTTCTTCACGAAGGACGTCGACTTCCGCCGCGTCCCAAGCTCGAAGCTGGCGGCCCTCCGCGCGACACGAGACTTCTGAGCGTTCACGCTCGTGGCGAAACGGAGTAGGGTCCGCGCATGCCGTTTCTCGTGGGCTGCATCGCCCTTGGAACCCCGCGTTTCGCGATCATCCTCGTTTGGCTCTTTAGCGACTACATCGGTCGCGCCTACGAGACGACGCTTTGGCCGGTCCTCGGGTTTTTCTTCATGCCGCTGACGACGCTGTCCTACGCGTTTGCCATCAACGACAACGGCTCCGTCGAGGGGATGTACCTCGTCATCGTCGTGATCACCGTCCTCATGGACCTCGGTCTGGTCGGTGCCAGCTCGAGGTCACGGAGGCGGGACTGATGAGGCTCAGAGGGGCCGCGAACCCAAGCCGTGCTTCCACATCCAAATGTGGATGCGTTCTCGAAGCGCAGCGAAGGTCGAATGCCGGCGGGGGGCGCGGGTGGACATGCCTTCCGTACCAAGCAAGAGACATGCCGAACGTTTTCCTCGCGATCTTGCCCCTCTACCGTGTCCACTGTGGCTCACAGGCACGCGATCTGTGGCGCTGAGGGCACAGTGCATCCAGAATCGCAGAGCAGATGACGACCAAAACGCTCCTCTCTTGGAGCAGCGGAAAAGACAGCGCTTGGGCCCTCCACCTTCTTCGGGCCGATCCGACGATCGAGGTCGTGGGACTGCTCTCCACCCTCAATCAGGCGACCGGCCGCGTCGCGATGCACGCCGTGAGAGAGCGTCTGCTCGAGCAGCAGGCGCGGGCGCTCGGTCTTCCGCTCACCAAGGTCTTCATTCCGGACCCCTGCTCCAACGAAGACTACGAAGCGGCGATGGGCGCTGCGATGGCGGACGCAAAGGATGCGCGAGTCGAAGCGATTGCGTTTGGGGATCTGTTCCTCGAGGACATCCGGCGGTACCGCGAAGACAAGCTCGCTCCCACCGGTATCCAGCCGCTTTTTCCCGTCTGGGGTTCGGACACCCGAGTCCTCTCGCGTGAGATGGTCGACTCCGGCCTCCGCGCGATCGTGACCTGCGTCGACCCCAAGCGACTCCCACGCGAGCTCGCCGGCCGTACCTACGATGCGGATTTTCTGGACGCGCTGCCGGGCGACATCGACCCGTGCGCGGAACGAGGCGAGTTCCACACGTTTGCCTACGCCGGCCCGATGTTCGAGGCCCCGATCCCGGTCGAAGCGGGCGAAACCGTCGAGCGCGACGGCTTCGTGTTCGCCGACGTGCTGCCCATAGGGGGACACGCGGGGCCCCCAAAACCCCATCAATTCCAACCCCCTGCCGACCAACCCGCGCGATTCGCAACAAACGCAGGGTCTTGAGCAGGCGGCGCGGCCCGTTACTGCGCCGTCTTCACGAGTCGGTCGAGCGGATAGCCTTGCTCCTCGAGCTTCGTGAGGATGCCTTCGTACGTCGCGTCGTCGAGCGTAGGCGTGCGGCTCAAGATCCACAGGTAGTCGCGACTCGGATGTCCGACGACCGCGTACTCGTACTCCGGCCCGAGTTGAATCACCCAGTAGTCACCCCAAAACGGCCCGAAGAACGAGACCTCGAGTTTCGCGCTGTTGGAAGGATCGGCAATGCGCGCCCGTCCGGTGGCTGAGTCGAACTCGCCGTCGAGCGCCCCCTTCCTGCATTCGTTGAGCACGTCGATTTCGCCGTCCGAACGGAGCGTGTACGTCGCGGTCGTTCCGGTGCAGCCCTCCTGAAAGCGCTGCGGGTAGCTCGCGATCTCGTACCACTTGCCGAGGTACCGCTCGAGGTCGACCGAGTCCACTGCCTCGAGCGGTGGAAGCTGAAGGCGCTCCGTCGTGGTTTCGCTGCAGCCAAGGGTCCCGAACATCGCCGCGATCGTGAAGCCGCGAACGAGCCGTCGTGAGACCCGCGATTTGATGGAAACCGTGTGCACGAGCCTCTACTAGCACACCGATAGAAGACCGAACTCCGCGAACCGGACACGGAGTGCACATGCGCAAACTCGGACACGGCATCAGAGACATCAGGCGTGAGTAAGAAGCCATCGTCATCGGGGCCGGCCACCGCACCCCGGTCTCGCGGCCAGCCGCGTTCCCAATCGTCACGCCGCGCCGATGCTCCGCAGGTAGGCGAAGACGGCCAGCGACAGCCAACCGACTCCGAAGAACAGCCAGGCAGCGGCGTGAATGTGCCGCTCTTGTTTGAACGCACGGTAGGTCTGAACTCCCGCCACGACCGGCACAGCGAGCGCGAAGAACGCAATGGCGAAGACGAGGAACTGAGCGACGAAAGAGTAGGTCGACTTTTCGTCCAAGCCGAACGCAACGAAGGCGGCGAACAACAGCCAAACGCTCGCCAGGAGCAGCCAGGCGATTGCCTGCGCGTTGCGATCATTCTTCAAACAGCGGCGCACTTGGATGGCGGACAGCGCGGGCACACCGAGCCAAAAGAGCGCCACCACGAGGATCCTGAACAAAGCGGGACCCTAGGCCGCGGTCGCCGCTGGCTCTGCGAGCCGTGTCATACAAGTACGCTCGCGTAGTACTCGTGTTGCTTCCGAAGGCTCTCGAGTGCGGTATCGCCGATGAACGCCTCGAGTTTCTTTCGAATCAACGGCGCCTTCGCGGTGACCGTGAAATCGATATCGTAGACGGATCCAGCGCCATTCGGCGAAAGAGAAATCGTCGAGTCAAACGTCGCTCCGGTCCCGACAATCTTCAGGTGACCCTTCGCGACTTTCCGGTCGCCTTCGTTCCGCCACTCTTCGCGTTCAACCAACACGTTCACCGGTTTGAAGAGCTTCTTCGCGAACCCAGGAAGCTCCTGCTCGACCTCTCGCGAAAGGCGAACGTGCGTCGTCCCGCTAATCTCGTTCACTTCGACCTTCACGTCGCGCTCCCCAAGGGCCTCGCAACGTTTGGTGAGCGCATCGGGGTCCGTCATCAGCGCGAAGACCGTGTCCACATCTCGCGCGTGCTCAAAACGAAATCGAGGCATACC
>CBFCWN010000102.1:0-13185 GCA_965601515.1 uncultured Myxococcales bacterium
CTGTTCCTCGACGAGGTCAGCGAGATCCCGCCGAGCGTTCAAATCAAGCTCCTGCGGTTCCTCCAGGAGCGTGAGTTCGAGCGTGTCGGCGGCAACGAAACTCTGAAGGTGGACGTTCGTGTGGTCGCAGCGACGAACCGCGACCTGAAGCAGCTCGTGGACGAGGGTCGGTTCCGAGAAGACCTCTACTACCGCCTCAAAGTGGTGCAGCTCGACGTGCCGCCGCTCCGCGTACGACGAAGCGACATCCCTCTCCTCGCCCAGACATTCCTCCGAAAGTTTGCTGAGGAGAACGAGCGCGACGTCTCGCGCCTGTCGGACGAGGCGCTTCAGCATCTGTTGATCTACCCGTGGCCCGGCAACGTTCGCGAGCTGGAGAATGCCATCGAGCGAGCGGTGGTGATGTGCCAGGGCGACTCGATACAGAAGGACGACCTGCCAACGTCTGCACACGGCGACCTCCAAAACGGCTCGGTGACGGCTCTCATCCCGGGCATCACGATGTCCGAGCTCGAACGCATGGCGATCCTTCGAACTCTCGACGCCGTGGACGGCTCGACCGCGAGGGCGGCCGAAATCCTCGGCATCAGCCAGCGCAAGATTCAGTATCGGGTTAAGGAGTGGGGCTACCAGCCACCCTCGCTCGGATAGCTGAGCCTAAAGACCGACGGGCACCCAAAACGAAGCGCGTGTCCCGGCGCCTGGCTCCGGTGCGATCGAGACGCCGCCGCCGTGCAGGTCGACGATGCGCTTCACGATCGCGAGCCCGAGCCCCGTACCCGCGTCCTTGGTCGTCACGAAAGAATCGAAGGCTCGCGCGGCGACCTCTTCAGGGATGCCGGGGCCGTTGTCGATGATGGACAACTCCCAGAAGTCGTCACGGAGCTGCCCTTCGAGCCAAATGCAGGGACGCTCCACTTCGGCCACGGCCTCGACCGCGTTGGTGACCAGGTTGTTCACCACCTGTTTGAGGCGATCCCGCTCGCCCATGAGCTCGCACTCCGGTTGAAGCTCGGGGTCCGCAACGAGGCGGATCCCCTGTGACTCGATCTCTGGGCGACGCAGGTCGAGCACCTCGAGCACCATCTCGCACGCATCGCAACGCTCCGGCGCAAAGCTCTGCGCGCGCGCCAGGTTCAAGAAGTCATCGAGCAACAGGGATAGGCGCCGAAGCTCGTCCTGCACGATGTTGGTGCGCCGCTCGATCTTTCGCCGAGTCGAATCATCCTTTACGTACGCGGCATTACGACGGAGCACGTCCAGCTGTAGCTTTGCAGCGTTGAGGGGATTGCGAACCTCGTGGGCAAGCCCCGCAGTGAGGCGCCCCATGACCGCAAGCGACTCTGCCTCGGCGGTCTTTTTCAGCACGTAGTCTTCGCGATAGCTCTCGAGCATGATCGCGAGCTCGATGTCACAAATCTGATCGATCGCGGTGTGATCCTTTCTATCGCCCAGCCCGTCGTCAGACCTCTCGGCAAGGACGCGGTGGAGGCCTATGCGAATCACGTTCATCGCGGTGAGCATGTAACGCTGCTCGAGACCGACCTTCACGTGCATGCGCCCGATGCGGGAACGCTTCTCGATGTACGCATCGTCGTAAGGGCCGGCAAAGAGGCCCTCGAGCCAATCGTGCAGCGACACTCGCAGCCGAGCGACCTGCGCGTCGTCCTCGAAGACTTCTTGGGCGACGGGATCGGCGAGAATCGCGTCGTAGAACGCGTCCACGATGCTTGGGAAGTCGTCACGCACCCGCGGCCCCAACGCTTGCAGTCGGCGTGCTGCGGCGTCGTCGAATCCTACATAGCGACGGAGTTCGGAAAGCATGCTGGGGGACGACTTTGCTAAGAAATCGCAAGCATCGTGTCAAGCAGGGATGGAAAACGCGCTAGAAGCCGGAGAGCGGCGGCAAACGAACCAGGCTCACTGGACACGGCGCATCCGCTGCAAAGCGGTCGAACTCCGCGGCGGTCAGGGCCGGGTATTCCGAAATCGAATTGGCCCCGACCAGGATGAGATTCGCGCTCGAGCGGTGGGCGCTTTGGAGAACGAAATCCGGCCAGGGGCCTTCCTCGTAAAGCTCTGCCCGACAACGAACGCCGCGATCGGCGCACCACTGCCGCTGCTTTTCGAGCAGCTGTCCCTCCTGACGGAGTCGGTTCTCGAGGCTGCGTCGCCAGCCTCCGACCTGCTCGCCGGGCGGAGGCTCCGACATGCGATTGCTACTGGCTGCACCGCCTCCGCCGTAGCTGGACACCAGGACGACCTCGCCTTCGTCCGTTCCCGCAACGAAGGCGGCGAAGCCCACGAGCTTGTAGCTCGCGGCAGTCAGATCCGTGACTGCAAGGACTGTGGAACCCATGACGCTAATCGACACTCGAACCTCGATCGCAGCAAAGGATGTGCCATTAGGAAAAAGCAAAGAAAACCAACCTACGCAAGTCAAGGGCTCGAGACGAGCTGCAAGCAAGGCGCGTTGCACGAATCATTTGCGTTCGAGAACCTGAAGCGGACAGCAAAAATCGAGACCCAATCGAAGGTCTCCAAAAAGGGATGCGTCTCCTCGGCCGACGACCGACCTTCGACTAGGCATTTGCGATCTTCATCGCATCTTCGAGGGATCCGCGCTTCGCCATCAGCATGCGCAGCTTGATGAGCCTTGGCGCCTGGTTGAACGTGACCGCGCCGACGAACGCGCCTTCGCGCGAAAAAATTGCGACCAACGCATTCGATTCCGCATCGGCCACGACGGCAAGCTCGTCCGTCGCGCGAGGTCGGCCGATCCCTTGGATCTTGATGTCGTACTGATCCGACCAGAACATCGGGACGGACTCGAAGGGCTTTGCCTCTCCGGGCGCGGCCAGGAGTGTCCCAATCGCGTGACGCGCCTGCTCGACCGCGTTCGTCCAATGCTCGACTCGCATTCGCTCCGAGAACAAGGGGTTCGGCCAGCTTGCAACGTCTCCGGCGGCCACGATGCCCGACACGCTCGTGGCGAGCGTTTCGTCGCAGACCACGCCGTCACCAAGCTCGACCCCCGAACCGCCGAGCCAGTCGGTGGAGGGCTTCATTCCGATCCCGACGACGGCGAGATCGCAGTCGATCCGAGTGCCGTCGTCGAGAACGAGCGCCTCGACGCGATCCGTGCCCTCGAACCGCTCCACGCGTCGCCCGCAGAGCACACGAACGCCGTATCCTTCGTGAACCTTCTGCATTCTTCGGCCGAGCTCCGTGCCGAGGCCTTGGGCAAGCGGAGTTTCCAAGGCTTCAACCATCGTCACGTCGAGACCCAGCTGCCTCACCGACGCGGCAATCTCGGCGCCGATGAAGCCCGCCCCGATAACCGCGACCTTGGGTTTTCGTTCTAGCTCGTCGCGAATCTGCAGCGAGTCGTTGATCGTTCGGAGCGTGAACACACCTCCGAGGTCGGGCTGATCCGGAAGCGTTCGAGCCGTGCCCCCGGTCGCGATGACGAGGCCGTCGAAGGACGCAACGCCCCCGTCCTCGAAGCGGAGTAGTCGACCGTCGGTATCGAGTGATGCGACTCGCCTTCCGAGCATCAGCTCGACGTCGAGGTCGTCGTAGCTCTTACGCCGCAGCGCGATTCGCTCTTCGTCCCACTCTCCGCGAAGGAACTCCTTCGAGAGCGGCGGACGATCGTAGGGACGATGCGGCTCATCGCCGATGAGTAGAAGCTCGCCCTCGTATTTGCTGCGACGCAGGAATTCGACGGCGCGCAAGCCAGCAAGCGAGGCGCCAACGACCGCGATCCGGCCGAATCGACTCATCGTCCGCGGCGATTGCCTTTTTGACTCATGGCGAGAGCCTGAGTGAATAGGGTGCGAAGGTCCTTCGCAACACCGCGGAAGACCTGAAACAGTCCTACGACGAGCTGCGTGTGGTCCTCGGGAACGGATTCGAGGTAGGACGGAGGTGTCGACGCCCTCGTCGGTGTTGGATCTGGAGCTGGCTCGGGCCGCGTGGGCGTCGGGCGCTCCGGCATCGGAACGACGACAGGTCGGTCGGGTTCGCTAGCGCGCTTCGCTTCTGCGCTCGCAGCGATGGGCGTCGCCGTCGCATCCCCTTCCACCTTCATGGCGCGGGGACGCGCAGGCTGAGTTGGTCGGGTCGCGCGTCCGGGCGACAGCGTCGCGGTTCGCTTGCGAGGTGCGGCGGGTCGACCTTTCGCAGGAGGCGCATCGCTCGTCGTCGGTGGGCTGACGCTCTTCGGCGACGCCTTTTTGGCAGCCGTCTTCGGCGGCTTCGACTTCGCCTTGCTCGGGCGCTTCTTCGTGGCCTTCGCGGGCGACTTCTTCGCCGCCGCCTTCTTGGTCGTCTTCTTCTTGGTCGCGCTCTTCTTGGAAGCCTTCGCGGTGGACTTCTTCGCCGCCTTCTTCGCAGCCGGTCTCTTCGTGGTTTTCTTCGTCGCCATTGGAAAGCGGCACCTTATCGGAATCGCGGATTCTGGCAACCGCGGGGTGCTTCAGCTCTCGATGACGTACACGAACTCGATGCGCTCCGGCCGCGCTGGCGCCTTTTCCGCGGCCGGAATTACGCCGACTTCCCGGTACCCGACCGACTCGAGCACCTCGACCATGAGCGTGTCGCGGGTGGGAACGCGGGTGAACAGATACTGGAGAGGAGTCCGTGCCGCATGGCGGATCGCGTGGGTCGCCAGTGTCCGAGCCAGGCTTGCCGACTGCCTCCCAAGGCACGTCATCGCATGGCCGTTCAGCTGCCGATCGGTCGGGTCAGCGCTGACGGACGAGAGCTTCTCCCAGCCAACGAGCCTACCCTGGCCGTCCTCGGCGACCCAAAACTGAAAGACGTCGTCTTGGCCACGAAGCGCTCGCTCGAAGTACCTCGAGAGGCGAACCTCACTCGGTAGACTCCCATCCCAGAACTGCGCGTGGGTCTCACAGACCCGAAGGACACCGCCGAGGTCCCTGATTCCTCCCTGCCGAATGAGGAGCCGGTTCGTCGGGGGAATCGTGGAGCCGCGAAGCACAGGACTCACGGTTGTATCGTCGATGGCGCATCGTTGACAATCTCCTCGAACTGAGACGTCTACGACGTGACGGTGAGCGCGCGTGCGAGTCGCGCGACGCGCGAGCGCTGAGTTCCGAATTTTACGCTCCGCTCACAATATGGGAGGAGGTGCGGTTTCTTGGGTATAGTTCCGATCTGATGACCCGGGCCCGGGACTCGATCATGCCGTGGATTCGCAACGGCGTGGACAAAGCCGCGAACCGCGTGTCGCACGTGGGCTACGGCGTGCTGCCCTGGCTCGTCCAGAGCTGGCGCGACGTTCACGTCGAACACAACGTCCCGTATTGCCAACCACGCCAACGCGCTCATCTGCTCGACGTGTATCGCCGCAGAGACGCCGTGGGGCAGCTTCCCTGCGTGCTCTACGTGCATGGCGGGGCCTTCTCGATGATGTCGAAGGACACGCATCGCATCATGGCGTACGTGCTGGCGGCCCAGGGCTACCAGGTGTTTAACATCAACTACCGCCTCGGCCCGGTGCATTGCTACCCGGAGCCTCTGAAGGATGCGATTGCGGCGCTCGAGTGGGTTCTCGACAACGGTGCCAAATACGGGGCTGACACGGGACGCCTCGCGATTATCGGGGAGTCCGCCGGGGCGAACCTCACCGCCGCGCTCGCGTACTGCGCGACGCATCCGCGGCCCGAACCGTTCACGCGAAGCATCTTCGAGCGCGAGGTCGACCTTGCGTGCGTGGCCCCCCTCTACGGTTTGCTCGACCTTCACGACGTCCGGCGCTTCTGGCGCGACCCGGTGAAGAGTCGCCGCATGGCCAGCTGGATCAAAGGGGAGATCCGGGGCACGGCCTACTCCTACCTCGGCCGTCGTATGGGTCGCGCCCTCCAGTTCCCGCTTGCGAGCCCTCTGCGACTCTTCGAAGCCCCCCCTACCGCCGGGAGTCGGCCGCTGCCACCCTTCTTCACGACGGTCGGTACGGCGGACCCACTTCTGCCAGACACGATCCGGCTCGCCGACGCTCTCCGCGCCCGCAACGTCGAATGCGATCTCCACGTCTTCCGCGGAGAGATTCACGCGTTCAACGTGCTTCTATGGCGCGCAGCCGCTCGCGAACAGTGGGGGCACTTGTTCGAGTTTCTCGATGACCACATGTGCGGGCAGCTTCAGTACGCTCCGGTGGAGGCGCCGCGCTACGTGCCGCTTGCCGAAACGTTCGCGGAGTAGTCCCGAGTTTCGACGGCGGCGGCGTACGCGAGAGGCTCGATCGCTCGGCCTTGTCGGCGCGCATAGGCACGCGTGAACACTGCGCCCATCAAGAAGATCTGGGTCGTGTAGTAGATCCACAAGAGAAGCACGATCAGCGAGCCGGCGACTCCATAGACCGATGCGGGACTCACGCGTCCAAGGTAGATGCCGATGAGAAACGAGCCGCCGACGACGAAAAGGCAGGTGACCGAAGCGCCAACCCAGACGTCACGCCACGAGATCAGCGCGTCCGGCAGCCAGCGATACACAAGCGCGATGAGCGGGGCGAGCACGAGGAACGCGCTCGCAAACTCTGCAAGCGTGAGAGCGTACGTGTTGTCACCGAAGAGGAGCGCGGCAGCCGTGGCGGTAGAGTGGATGACGACGAGACCGATCAGCGAGCTCCCGAAGACCAACACCATTCCAAATGCGAGGAGGCGTCGTTCGATGAGCTGCCGACGCTCGCTGTTCGTCGCCTGCACCAACAGTTTCGGGCGAATCCCCCACATGTGATTCAGCGCCCTTCGGAGCATCGTGAAGAGGCGCGCCGAGACATACAGCATGAAAAGCGCGCCCAAAATCGGCACCGCATAGCTCGTGGCCTGGTCGGTGAGCGCCACGATCGAATCGACGACGAACAGCGCCATGTCGGTCCCGAGGAACATGTCGAGCTGCGCCACCAGCTGGCCACGCGCCTCGGTTTCCGACATCACCAGCGATGCAATGAGCAAGGCGACCACCCCAAGCGGGGCGATCGCCAAGGCTGCGTAGAATGCGATCGCACCCGAGAGCAGCCGCCCGTCGTGCGAAGAGAAATAGCGCCAAGTCTCGAGCAGAAGCGAGACCATGCGCCGTTAGTAGCGGTAGTAGCTGGGCTTGAAGGGACCCTGAGCCGGAATGCCGAGGTACTTGGCCTGGTCGTCGGTGAGCTTCGTGAGCTTCGCACCAAGCTGGCCGAGATGAAGCTCTGCAACCTTCTCGTCGAGCTCCTTCGAAAGCACGTAGACCTTTCCGTCCTCGTAGCGGTCGCGCTCCGTCCAGAGCGAAATCTGAGCGAGCACCTGGTTGCTGAAGGAGTTGCTCATGACGAAGCTCGGGTGACCGGTCGCGCAGCCGAGGTTCACGAGGCGACCTCGGGCCAGCACGATGATGCGCTTGCCATCCGGGAAGATGAAGTGGTCGACCTGTGGCTTGATCTCTTCTTCCTTCACGCCGTTCGCCGAATCCGTGAGCCAGGACATCTGAATCTCGGAGTCAAAGTGGCCGATGTTGCAGAGGATGGCCTCGTTCTTCATCTGCTTCATGTGCTCGCCGGTGATGACGTCGCAGCATCCCGTTGCGGTCACGAAGATGTCCGCCAGCGATGCAGCCTCATCCATGGTCACAACCTGATGGCCTTCCATGACAGCCTGGAGAGCGCAGATGGGATCGATCTCGGTGACGAGCACGCGGGCGCCTGCGCGCGACATCGCCTGAACGCAGCCCTTGCCGACGTCGCCGTAGCCGGCAACGACGACGACCTTGCCGGCGATCATCACGTCGGTGGCACGCTTGATGCCGTCGGCGAGCGACTCACGGCAGCCGTAGAGGTTGTCGAATTTGGCCTTGGTGACCGAATCGTTGACGTTGATCGCGGGGCACTTGAGCGTGCCCTCGTTCTGCATGTCGTAGAGCCGGTGCACGCCGGTCGTCGTCTCCTCGGAAAGGCCGAGGATTCGCTCGGGGCCTTCGAAGAGCTGCGGGTACTCGTTGTGAATGACCGCGGTGAGGTCTCCGCCGTCGTCGAGAATCATGTTCGGCGCCTTGCCGCCGTCGAAGGCGCGAATCTGCTGGTGAATGCACCAGTCGTATTCCTCTTCGGTTTCACCCTTCCATGCGAAGACGGGGACGCCGGTGGCCGCAATGGCCGCCGCCGCGTGGTCCTGAGTGGAGTAGATATTGCAGCTCGTCCACGTGACCTCCGCACCGAGCTCGCGAAGCGTCTCGATGAGCACGGCGGTCTGAATGGTCATGTGAAGGCAGCCGGCGATGCGGGCGCCTGCAAGCGGCTTTTGGGCGCCGTACTCGCGGCGAAGCGCCATGAGGCCGGGCATCTCGTGCTCGGCGATGGATATCTCTTTGCGTCCCCAGTCGGCCAACGAAAGGTCGGCAACCTTGTGCTTGAGTTCGGGGTTCGGGCTCATGATGGTCTTGTCTCCTCGTTGTCTGAACGCCGCGCGGAAAGGACCTGCCACTGAAGGTGGGCATCGGGGCCCGGCCCGTAGCGCGCTGCGGGAATTGCAAAAACTTCGGGGTCGATCAACCCGGCGGTCGATGCCAGGTCGAGTAACTCGTCGCGATCGAAGCCGAGCCAGAGGTCGGCCTGCGTTTCGCGCATGGTTTCGTCCTCGTGAGGACCGTAGTCGATGACGATGACCCGGCCTCCGGGACGCGCAAGGCCGGCAAGTTCGCGAACTGCCTCGGCAGGCTTCGGCGCGTGGTGAAGAAGGCGAGCCGCGAATACGGCGTCGGCGCCGCCAAGCTCGGTGACTCGAGCGTGAACGCGTGCGTCGTCGTAGTCGGCGCGAAGGAGCTCGACGTTCGAGTAGCCGCGGCTCGAGAGTCGCGCTCGGGCTGACTCGAGTTGGACCTCGGAGCGATCGACCGCGACGACGCGATCGAACATCGGGGCGAGCAGCGACACGAGCGCTCCATCGCCCGTACCGATGTCGACGGCGAGAGTGCGGCGCGGAAGCAGTGCGCGAACCGCGGTCAGGTATGCCGCTGCGTCGGCGTCCGCCGTGGCGCTGCGGTCGCCGGCCGGTCGGTCGAAGAAGGCGCGAGAAGCGGCGTCGCGCGCGCGGATCACGTCGGGCACCCGCTCGAGGCTGCCGTCGCGCGCGCAAAGCTCACGTCCAGAACGAATCGCGTCTGCCAGCACCGGGTCGTCCTTCGACTCCGGCGACAGGCGCGCAAGTGCGCGCGTACCCTGGCGTCGAACCGTGACGAGCCCCGCCTCGCGAAGCTGCTTCAAATGCTTCGAGACGTTCGGCTGCGCCTCGCGCGTCAGCTCGGCAAGCTCTCCGATCGAGAGCTCGTCTTCGGAGGTCAGTCCCAGCAGACGAAGACGTCGCGGCTCTCCGAGCAATCGGTAGAGCTCCCAGCGCGGCGATTCGGCGGCCGTGGCAACCATGAGTACGATATATGCCCCCATTCGCATAGATGCAAAGAGGTGGCCTCGAAAAAAGCGGTATCTATATGAAACTACGCTTGTTTTTCTCGAAGGGCGCGTTGGTAGTAGCTCATCGCGAAGTCCCCTCCCCGCTCACAGGCCTCCTCGAGAAGCGGGACCGCCTCGTCGGGCTTTCCGAGCTCCACGAGGACCGCCCCCTCGAGGGCGGGGTCGGCGTCGCGCTCCCCGGAGAGGGAACGAAGCGCCTGGTAGGCCTCGGTCGGCTCACCGTTCATCAGACGGCCCCACGCGAGCAGGTGGAACGCTTCGTCGAGCTCTTGGGTCGAATGCGCCTGCGAGACGAGCTCGGACGCAATCCGGACGAGCGAGGGGCCATCGCCGCGTTCGAGCGCGGTGAAGGCCTGCTCGACCGGGCTTTGCGTGGGCGCTTCGTCCGACGGGTGCAGCCCCAGTCGCTGACGCTCGATCCGAAGAGCCTGGTAGGTGCTGAAGCCGAGCAGCACGAGAAGGATCGTCGCCGGGTACTGCTTGAAGTGCACGGTGGCGACGAACAGCAGCCCGATGACCGCAAACGAGACGTAGCACGCGAGGAGACGCCCTCGCTTCGGGGAAAGCCATTCGAGCGCCGCCGCAACGATGTTCCCTCCGTCCAATGGAAGCACGGGGAGCAGGTTCAATAGGCCCCAGCCGAGATTCACGTAGATCAGCGCCCTCAGCGAATACCGGGCGAGCGAGCCTTCGGCGCCTCCGATGGCGTCGAGCCCTGCGAGCGCGGCCAGACCGATGGCAATGCCGACGGCGGGCCCCGCGAAACTGACGGCGATGTTGCGACCGGGGCTGAGCGGCTCGCGTTGTTCCCACCACGTCAAACCGCCAAGCGCGATCAGCTCGATGCGAGGCTCACGGCCGAAGGCCCGACCGACGAGCGCGTGACCAAGCTCGTGCATCAGGATCCCCTGAAAGACGACGCTTACCCAAATCAGGAGTCCGGGCCAACCCTGCTCGCTGTTCAGCGTCCACAGCCAGAGCGCCATGAGCCAGAACCACAGGTGGATTCGAACGGGGATGCGCAACAATCGAAACTCGAGGGCCATGTTCCAGCGAATATGGGTCGTCTGCGGACGGCGGAAAAGGGGGGCTCTCAAGCCCTGCGAGATTCCTCGGCAATTCGTTTCTTCGTAGCCGCCCAACCGCAAATGCGACAGGTCGCAAGGTCATGGCCGCGCGCGGGACAATACTCGCGACCGAAGTAGATGATTTGAAGGTGGCGTCGAATCCACGTGTCTTCGGGAAACACCTTCTTGAGGTCCGCCTCGGTCTTGGTGACGTTCTTACCGCTGCTGAGCCCCCAGCGCGCCGCGAGTCGATGGATGTGCGTGTCGACGGGGAAGGCGGGTTGCCCAAAGGCTTGGCACATCACGACCGACGCGGTCTTGTGGCCGACGCCGGGGAGCCCTTCGAGCTCGTCGATGTCCGCGGGGACCTCGCCTCCGTGTTTTTCGACTAGAAGCTCCGCCATGCGTTTGAGGTTCTTCGCTTTGGTCGGTGCGAGGCCGACGGTACGAATGTGGGCGAGGATCTTCGGCACCGGCAGCGCCGCCATCTTCGTCGGGGTCGGCGCCGCCTTGAAGAGCGCCGGGGTCACCTCGTTGACCTTCTTGTCGGTGGTTTGCGCGCTCAGCATGACCGAGACGAGAAGTGTAAAGGGATCGACGTGGTCGAGGGGAATCGGGGGCTCGGGATAGAGCTCGTCGAGGATCTCGCCAATGCGATCGGCCTTGTCCTGTCGCTTCACGCCGGCGTCAGAGCTCGATCGCCGCCTGATTGATCTTGTACTTGCCGCGGATCGAGGCTTTCGCGAGCACGTGCCCTTCAATCGCCTGAAGGACATCCGCCGCGGTGAACTTCCCGTCGACGTCGACGCGATCGACGTCGAGCGCGTACGCGGTGAAGTCGTAGTGATGGACGATGCTGTCGTTGAAGGGTGGGCACGGGCCATCGTAGCCGTAGTAGTCGCCCGCCATGTCCGGGTCTCCGGCGAACCAACCGGTGTAGTCGTTGATGCCCTGACGAGCGCCGAGCGGAGCGTCGGGCCCGTCTTTGCCCTTCGCGGTGACCCCATCGCTGAACGCGCCTGCGTCGAGCGTGGCGTCGGGTTTCACGTCGACCAACACCCAATGTACGAACTCGGCGCGAGGCAAACTCGAAGGCACCATGCGGCCTTCTTGATTCACATCGTCCGGCTTCGTCGGCGCGTCCGAATCGATGCAAAGCACCGCCACCGATCGGGTTCCTTCGGGAAGGTCCGACCAGGCCAGGTGCGGGCTCTTGTTGTCCGAAAGGTCGATCTTCCCGTCGGCACTGGTCCTCCCCAGCGCGAACTCGGTGGGAATGAACCCTCCATCCTCGAAGCTCTCACTCACCAGCTGCACCCCCCCAGCTCAGCACACCCGCCGCCCGAGTCAAAGGGACACGCGGCCCCCCCAAAACCCAAACAATCCCAACACGTTGTAAACCAACCCGCGCGTTTTGCGGCGCACCCCCTGGCCGCATTCCACGAAAACCAAACCGAAGGCTGCGGTGGCGTCCCGGGAGCCGAACCGGTATCACCGCGCGGCGATGCGATTGCTCTTCGTCTCCCATTCGTTCCCTCCGAAGAACGCGCCGATGAGCAACGTGGGTGGCATGCAGCGCGTCGCCACGGAGCTCCACGCAGCTCTTGAAGACCGGGACGACGTCTTCGTCGAGACGATCGCGCTGCGGTCGAGCTGGAAGTGGGTGCACGTGAAGGCGGTCCCTTTCTTGGTGTCTCTCGCAGCGCGGCTCGGCCGGGCGACCGATCGCTTCCACGCTGACACGATCCTCTTCACGAGCATGACGACCGCGCTGCCTCTTCTCATCGCTGGGCCAGCATTGAAAAAGAAGGGGGTGCGTCTGGCTGCCATCGTGCACGGCTTGGACGTCACCGATCCGAACCCTGCGTACCAGCTGGCGGTCCGAAGGCTCTGCCAGATGCTCGACGCGGTGATGCCGGTGAGTCGCGCCACCGGTGAAGAGCTCGTTGCGAGAGGTCTGCCCCGACACAAAGTGCACGTGGTTCCGAACGCGGTCGATCTCAGTCGATTCGAGGGCGTCAGCGAACGGCGAGGAAAGAGCACCGGCATCTCGATCGAGGGCGCCCCACCCTTGCCGGAAGACGCCTTCCTGATCGTGACGGTAGGGCGCCAAGTGCGGCGCAAAGGCTTTGCATGGTTCATCGAAAACGTGATGCCCACGCTTCCCGAACGCGTCGTCTTCTGGCTCGCCGGAGACGGACCAGAGCGAGAGAATATCGAGGCTGCGATTGTGCGGGCGGGGGTTCAGTCGCGTGTGCGTTGCCTTGGACGAATCTCCGAAGCCGAGCTCGTCGAGCTCTATCGTCGCGCTCAGCTTTTCATCATGCCGAACATCGTAGTCCCCGGCGACATGGAGGGGTTCGGCATCGTCATGCTGGAAGCGGGGGCTTGTGGACTCCCGACCCTGGCCGCGGACCTCGAGGGGATTCGCGACGTCGTGACGGAAGGCGTGAACGGCTGGTTCGCCCCAAGCGAAGACGCCGCTGCTTTCACCGAGCGAATCGAGTGGCTCGTCGACAACCCGGACGAACTCGAAGCCGCAAGCGAGAGTACCGCCCACCACGTCAAATCCACCTTCCCCTGGAAAGAAACCACCGCCCGCTACCTCAACGTCCTCGAGGGAAATACGTAGGGTTCGGCAGACCAAGG
>CBFCWN010000103.1:0-12536 GCA_965601515.1 uncultured Myxococcales bacterium
GGCTCGGCTACGCGTTCCCGAGTCGGTGGCTCCTGAACCCACCGGCATTCTCAGCATTTGTCGGGCTCGGCGTCGACGCGTTCTGAAGCGCTCGCGACGTCACTCGGGCGGGGCGACGATCGCGTACTTCAGGTTGGTACCGGTCTTGTCGTAGTAGGCGATGTGGGCCACGCCCTCCGAATCGACGGTGATGGACGTGTGTTCGCCGACGTCCCCCACCGAGTCGACGGTCTGCACGGCCCAGCTGCCGCTAGGCGTCCGCGACGCGTGTTTGAGGTCCTTGTTGGTCTCGTCTTGGTAACTGACGTGCGCCGTCCCATCCGGCGCGAACGCAATACTGGTGTAGCGCCCTACGTCGTCGGCCGAGTCGACCGTCCCGGGGATCCAGAACGTCCCGAGCACGCGTCGCGCGACGACGAGGTCCTTCGTGCTCTCGTCATAATAGGAAATGAATGGCGAACCGTCTGGAGCAAACGCAAGTGACGCGAACTTGCCGACGTTGCCGTTCGAGTCGACCTCGTCGATGTTCCACCCACCGCGACCGTTCTCGACGGCGATGCGGAGGTCTTTTTCACTCTCGTCGTAGTAAGCAACGTGCGCGACGCCGCTCGCGTTGAAGGCAAGCGATGCGTACTTCCCCACGTCGTTGCTGGAATCGACGACCCGCCTGGTCCATCCGCCGCCAGCCTGTCTTGTCGCGAGCAGAAGCCTCTTCTCGCCTTTGTCGTAGTAGGCGATGTGGGGGACTCCGCCGCTATCGAACGCGAGCGACGCATACTCGCCGACATCATCCGAATCGTCGACGACCTCGACGGACCACTGTGCCCGACTCAGCCGCGTGGCGAACCAGAGCTGCTGATCGTCGTCTTCCTCGAACGCCACCGACCAGAGTCCGGTGGGACCGCGGGCAAGCGACGCGTGCTTCCCTACCTCGCCCTGCGCCAACGCCGTCTCGCGTGTCCAAGCCGACTGGGTCGTCCTGATGGAAAACATCAGGTTCTTTCCGCTATCGGCGTAGTACGCGACGTGAGGAACCCCGGAAGGGTCGAGTTGGATCGACGTGAACTTCCCGTTGTTGGCCTGATTGTCGGCAGTGCGGGTGTGGAAGGCCGCGCAGCTCCCGTCGAAGAGAACCTGGCCGTCGGGACAGCCCGTGAGACAGCAACCATCGTCGCACGGTTCGTAGAGTTCGTCGCACACGAAACCGCACACACCGGCCTCACACGTCGCGGTCGACCCCTCGGGTGACTCGCACGGCGTACACCGCGTTCCGCAGCTCGCGACGTCGAGGTCGGAAACGCAGACGCCCCCGCAGTCGTGGAACCCAGCTGCGCATACACACTCGTTCGTCAGCCGGTTGCAGACCTCGTTTTGCCCCGTGCATTGGGCATTCCGATCGCAGCCGTCGAGGCAGTTCCCGGTCGCGGGGTCGCAGTACGTCAGGCCTTCGCAACCGGTACCGTTCGTCCGGCAGTCGCCCGGGTCGAAACACACGCCAGCGCGGCACTCGTTCCCAACCGGACACTGGGTCAGGCAATCGCCGCAGAACTGAGGGTCCGTTTGGGTGTCCGCGCAGGACGACCCACACGCCGTGAGGCCCTGGTCGCAGACGAAACCGCAAGCCACACCGTTGCATGTGGGCGTGGAGCCCTCCGGAGCCGGACACGGCGTGCACGAGTCGCCGCAGTTCGCCACGTCGAGGTCGGAGACACACCCGGCGCCACATTCGTGGAAGCCGACATCGCAGACACACTCGTTCGAAGTCAGGTCACAGACTTGGTTCGCCCCCGCACACTGGGTGTCGGTTCCGCACCCGAAGAGGCATCGGCCAGTGCCCGGGTCGCAGTAGGTGAAACCAACGCAAACATCCTCGTTGATACGGCAGTCGCCTGGGTCGATACATACGCCGGACTCACAGACGAAGCCCGGAACGCAGGATGTTTCGCACGAGCCACAGAAACGAGGGTCGGTGTCGGTCTCGACGCACTCGAAGGCGCAGCGCGAGTAGCCTTCCGAGCAGACGCACTCTCGCGTTTCGAGGTCGCACACCTCGAAGTCACGCGGACACTGTTCGTCGACACTGCAGCCCCGCAGACAGCGTCCCGACTCCTCGTCGCAGTAGGTGAACCCTTCGCAGCCCACGTCGTTGGTGGTGCAGTCGCCAGGATCCGAGCACCGACCACCCTCGCAAACGAAGCCCGTGGGACAAGCGGTCTGACAGTCGCCGCAGTAGCGAGGGTCTGATTGCGTGTTCACGCATTCGTCGCGACACACCTCGAGCGGCGCGGTGCAGTTCGACCCACCGCTGCCGCCTGCGCCGCCTCCGCTGCCGCCCGTCGATCCACCATCGGTCGGGAACTCAGAGTTCGCAGGCAGCGAGCCAGTATTCTGGATCGGCTCGAGCATCTCCGGCGACACGCTCTCGTCCACACAGCTTGGCTGAACGCAGGCGGACGCGTCCGGGCACCCGCAACTCTGCCCGGAATCGCAGGTACGTCCTGTACAATCCCGATAAAGAAGCATCCGCAGCAGGACGGCCTGCCCACGGATGAAGCCGGTCCGGACTTTGCGGCTCACCAAGACCGAGTCGCTCCCCGCCGCGAGAGCGAAGAGCTCGACGATGATCTCCCCGTCGACGTCCGCTCCATCGGGAACGACGGAAAACGTCGCCGGAAGCGTGTACACGTCGGCCTGTCCCTCGACGTCACCCACGTCGAAAGTGCGCTCCCAGGTGGTGACTTCGCGCCCGTCCACGGGCTTCGCCACACGGGCTCGAATCCGGTCAACCTCCGTTGGAACGAGGTAATCCGTGTCCATGAGGACGACCAGCTGGGTAGACTCGTCCGACGCGCAACCCGGTCCGAGCGAGACGAGGGGCGCCAACGCCAACACTGCAAGAGTGAAGAATCGTGGAAGTGGGGGGGAAAGCAAGGGCCTTATCGTACCCTCACCAGGCCGGTCGGCAAGCCCCGGTGCGTCCATAGGCGGGGATGTCGGCTTGTCGTCGACCGTTGGATCCCCCAGAGTTTTGGCCTAGTCTCGACCGACTAGGGCCCTCTCGGGCTCTTCCCCAAAAAATCCCATGTCCTCCACCCTGCTTGCCTCATCGGCCGAAGTTCTGGTCGGTGGGAAATATCGACTTCTCGACGTCATCGGTTCCGGCGGTGTCGGCACCGTCTATCGGGCGATGCACGTGTGGACGGAGCGTGAGGTAGCGGTGAAGGTGCTCGACCGTGATCTGGCGCACCTTTCTGAGCTGCGCGAGGCGTTTCTGCGCGAAGCCCGCGCCGCCGTTCGGCTTCGGCACCCGAACGTCGTCGACGTGCTCGATATGGGCGAGGACCAGGGCGACACGACCTACATCGTGATGGAGCTCCTATCCGGCCCGACGCTTCGGGACGTCTTGCACAAACGGGGCACGCTGTCGCCGAATGAGACGGTCGCGGTGCTCGCTCCTTTGCTCGACGCGCTCGAAAACGCGCATCAGCTCGGCATCGTGCATAGAGATTTCAAGCCGGAGAACATCATCCTGCAGGTCGACATGGAGGGACTGTTGGTCCCGACGCTTCTCGACTTCGGCATCGCACAGACCATTTGGGAGAGCCAGCCGACTACGGACGACGAGGATGAAGTGCTCGTCGGAACTCCTCAGTACATGTCGCCTGAGCAAGCTCTCAACCGACGTGCGCTGATCGGACCTCAGTCCGACGTCTGGGGCGTCGGCGTGGTTTGGTACGAGTGCGTCACCGGGCGCTGCCCGTTCGACGGAGAGACGCACGCCGACGTACTTCGAGCCGTCTGCGAGTCTCCTCTCGAGCTCGCCGAAGTGCCGGATGCACATCGCGGACTTCTCGAAGGCATGCTTCGACGCTCGGTTTCCGAACGCACGCAGAATCTCTCGATCGTTCGCGCTCAGATGGCTCGCGCGGGCATCAACACCGACATCTGTGCCACATCCGAACTTCTGCAGTCTAGACCGACAAGGCGGTCCGAGCGGATTCACGCGACGCTTCACGGAGTCGGACCGCACGCGATGCAGTCACTGTCTCTGTCCGTGCCCGACGTGCCCGACCTTCCCTACGCGCCTGCACTGGAAGCATCGGAACCGGAGGAGCTTCCGCAGAGCTCGTCCCGGTTCGTACCTCTCGCGGGAGCCGCGCTTGTCGCCGTCATCGCGCTGGCCGCGCTGTGGGTCGCGTGGGGCCCCACGTCCGAAGCCACCGTAAGTGAGCCAGCAGCTCCCGCCGTGGTCGAGCCCACCGCGGTGGCGACTCGTCCCGCCGAGCCGGCTTCGCCCGTGTTGGAAGAGGAAGGAACGACGTATACGGATGTCCTCCAACAGCCCGTCGCAGCAGAGGAAACCGTCGATCGGCCGGACACCGAGGAGGGGCCCGAAGCCGTCAGCGAATCCGAGCCCGCCGACCCGTCAGAGACGGCCGTCGCGCCGAAGAGCGCCGACAAGCCGGAGACGGCGGCCGAGCCATCGTCCGTCGGCGAACCGGAGACCGCGGTCGAGCCAAAGACGCCCGACGTGCCGAATGCAGCGAAAGAGGCGGAGACCCGGAACAATCGAAAGACCACTAAGCCCGAGAAACGCACATCGGAGCCTGAGCGGTCTGCGGCATCACCCAAACCTCAGACGCCGAAGCCCGCGAAAAAGAAACCGGCGCCGAAGTCGGACGCCACCTTCGATCGTGCGCCAAGTTTGGTGACAGAATGGTGAGGGTACAAGCTGTCACCGTGTTCCTCTTGGCGTTGTGCGCGGCCTCGGCCTCGAACCTCGGCGAAGCACAGGAGCCCCCCGACAAGGCGGAAGCGCGTGCGCTTTTCGAGGAAGGGGTCGGTCTCGCTGAGGAAAACCGATGGACCGAAGCGCTCGAGGCCTTTCAAAGCTCCAATGAGCTCGTCTCACGGGCCAGCACTTCGTACAACATCGCAAACGCGCTCTACCGTCTGAATCGACCGGTCGACGCACTCGCCGAGCTCGACGAACACGACCGAATGCCGGCAACGCTTCGGAGCAAGAGCGCACAGAAACGAAGCCGAGAGCTGCGGGCGCTCGTCCGCGAATCCGTCGCAGAGGTGATGCTCTCGGTGAGTCCCGCGTCCGCCACCATCCTCGTGGACGGTTGGCCCTCGACCCTCGCGGGAAGCGAGCGTTTGTTGCTGCTCAACCCTGGAAACCACTTCATCGAGGCGCGGCGAGACGGATATCATCCTCTACGCCAGGAGCTCGTCGTCGAGCGCGGGAGCAAGCAGCTCATGGTTCTGCAGCTCGAGCCCATCGACCTCGCCGGAGCGGAGCCGCCACCTTCCGCCGCGAAAGCGAGCCTCACCACGGTGGGTGCCAACGAAGCCAGTGCGGCAGACGATCGAAAGCCGTTCGTGAAGCGCCCTGGGTTCTGGGTGCTGATCGGTGTCGTGGGCGCCGCGGCCATTGGCGCGGGCGTCGCGGTAGCCGTCACCCGACGTGACGATGCGCCGGCGTGCGGAACTACGGGCGACTGCGCAACCACGCAGGGCCTGTCGTTCGGGTTCTAGCCGCGCGCAGCTCTTGCGCCGACGAGGCGCCGGATGAATACGCTGCGCGACGCGGGTCCGTAAGACCCGAGAAAGATGCGCTGGTACGGGCTGTGCATCGGGGCACGTCGGAGAGTTCGCCGCCCCATGACCACGCTTTCGAGACGACGTTTCTTGGAGATCTCCACGGCGGCTGCGGGAATGACTGCGGCCGTGCCGTTTCCCGCACTCGCGCACGGTATCGTGGCGAACGAGTCACGAGAGGGTACCGTCGCCACGGTATGCGACGTCTGCTTTTGGAAGTGCGGCGCCGTCGCTCATCTTCGCGACGGCAAGCTTTGGAAGGTCGTGGGGAACTCGCTCGATCCCCTGAGCGAGGGCCGGCTGTGTCCTCGCGGAACGGGCGGCACGGGAGCCCACTACGACGCCAATCGAATTTCCAAACCCCTCATTCGGAAGCGTGAACGCGGCGAAGAAGCTTGGGTGGAAGCGAGCTGGGAGGAAGCGCTCAGCTACGTCGCCGACCGGATGTCGAAGATCGCCGCGACACACGGACCGGAGTCGATGGCGCTCTTCACGCACGGCCTCGGAGGCAAGTTCTTCAAGCACACGATGAAAGCCTTCGGCACGCCGAATATCGCGGCGCCATCGTACTCTCAGTGCCGTGGGCCACGAGACGTCGGTTTTAGCCTGACCTTCGGCGAAGGCGTGAGCACCCCGGAGCGCACGGACATCGCGAACTCGAAGTGTTTGGTTCTCATCGGCTCCCATCTCGGCGAGAACATGCACAACACGCAGGTGCAAGAGTTCGCCCAGGCCATCGAGAACGGCGCGTCGATCATCGTGGTCGATCCCCGCTTTTCCGTGGCCGCCGGAAAAGCGACGCACTACCTTCCGATCAAGCCCGGCACCGACATCGCACTTCTCCTCGCATGGATGAACGTGTTGGTCACCGAGAACCTCTATGACCGCGACTACGTCGAGGCGTACGGCTACGGGTTCGACGCGTTCGCGGCCTATGTCGAACAGTTCACGCCGGAGTGGGCCTACGCGCGAACCAGCATCGATCCGGAATCGATTCGTGAAACCGCGCGCGAGATGGCGCGTCACCGACCAGCGACTCTGGTACACCCCGGTAGGCACGTCACCTGGTACGGCGACGACGCGCAGAGAAGCCGCGCCATCGCGCTGCTCAACGCGCTCCTTGGAAGCTGGGGTCGCAAAGGGGGCTTCTACTACCCGTCCGCGGTCGACGTTCCAGAGCTTCCGCACCCCAAGTTCCCGACGCCCCAAAGACCGAAGGCCGACAACCCGGACAACAAGTACCCCTTCGCAGACGGCACTCTCACGAACGGCATTCGCGACGCAACGATCACGGGCAAGCCCTACCCGATCAAGGGGTGGATGGTGTACGCCACGAACTTGATCGAGGCGATGCCCGACATCGAACAGACGGTGCGCGCGATCCAAGAGCTCGATCTCCTGGTCGTCGTCGACGTCGTGCCGAGTGAGATCGCGGGTTGGGCCGACGTCGTCCTCCCCGAAGCGGTGTACCTCGAACGCTACGACGACCTGCATCTCAGCTGGTTTAGACAGCCATTCGTTGGCTTGCGACAGCCCGTCGTCGAGCCGCCTGGCGACCAGAAACCTGGGTGGTGGATTGCGCGCGAGCTGGGTAATAAGCTCGGTCTAGAGGCGTATTACCCGTGGAAAGACATGCGGGACTACCTGAAACGAAAGGTCGAAAACGCGGGTCTCAGCTTCGAAGACCTCGAGCGGGAAGGGATCCTGCTCGGGCCGCAGCAGCCGCTCTACTTCGACGATGGCGTGAAGCCCGAGTTCTACACGCCATCCGGGAAGATCGAGTTCTACTCGACCCAACTCGCGGAAGCCGGCTTCGACCCGATTCCGAAGTTCACCCAACACGAGGAGCCGCCGCCCGGCGCCTTTCGACTGCTCTACGGGCGCTCCCCGGTCCACTCCTTCAGCCGCACCCAAACCAACCCGATCCTTTCGGACCTCGAAAACCAAAACGAGCTTTGGCTCAACTCGGACGTTGCCCAGCGATACGGGCTTGAGTCTGGCGATTTCGTCAAGCTCAAGAACCTCGACGGCACCACGAGCAAACGCATACGAGTGAAGGCCACTCAGCGCATTCGCGGCGACTGCGTGTACATGGTCCACGGTTTCGGCCACTCGGCGCGCGGCATGTTTCCTAAGCACAAGAAGGGGGCCAGCGACAACCACCTGATGAATCGGTACGAAGTCGACCCGCTCATGGGAGGCACCGGCATGAACGTCACCTTCGTGACCCTGGAGCTCGAAGTCTGATGGCGCGCTTCGGCATGGTGATCGACACGAGCAAGTGCGTCGGGTGCCTCGACTGCGTAGTCGCATGCAAGACCGAAAACGACGTCCCCGATGGCTTCTGTCGCGACTGGATCGCCACCGACGTCACCGGGAAGTTTCCGAACCTTCAGATGGAGATACGGAGCGAGCGCTGCAACATGTGCGACAACCCTCCGTGCGTGTACTGTTGCCCCACGGGCGCGAGTCACATCTCCGACTTTGGCAAGTTGGTGCAGATCACCGAAGACAAGTGCATCGGGTGCAAAGCATGCCTGGCCGCCTGTCCTTACAACGCCCGCTTTACGCACCCCAAGGGCTACGCCGACAAGTGCACCTTTTGTGAGCACCGACTGCGCAAGGGACAAGACCCCGCTTGTGTTTCGGTGTGTCCCACTCGCTGCATGTACTTCGGGGACCTCGACGACCCCAACAGCGAGGTGAGCCGACTTCTCGCTTCGCGCCGCTCGAAAACGCTCCTCCCCGAGGCCGGCACAAAACCTCGAATTCACTTCTTGACCGACAAGCCGAAGTAGCGATGCGCGAATTCACCACTACGAGCACCAACCCTTTCGTCGATCCCACGCATGAGGTTTGGGCGTGGGAGATTCCCGTTTACCTCTTCCTCGGCGGGCTCGTTGCCGGGCTCATGATCATCACTGGCTACTTCCTGATCACGAGCCGGTGGAAGCAATCGAGCAGCGCGTGTTACCGAATGCCGGGTGTCGCTCTAGTGCTGCTCTCGCTCGGAATGCTGGCTCTGTTTCTCGACCTCGAGCACAAGCTGTACGTGTGGCGGCTCTACCTGACGTTCGAGGTGAGCTCGCCGATGTCGTGGGGGTCGTGGATTTTGGTCGCGGTGTACCCGGCGCTACTCGCTTCGTTCTTCTTCGCGCTTCCGGAAGGCCTCCGAGAAGGCGCCCCAAGGCTCGCAAAGCTCTCGAATCGACTTCAAGCCAATGAGCGTGCGCCCACTTGGATCGGCGCCATCAACATCGCGCTCGGCATCATGGTGGGCATTTACACAGGGATTCTGCTGAGCTCGCTCGGTGCGCGCCCGCTTTGGAGCAGCTCTCTACTCGGACCGCTGTTCCTCGTGTCCGGCGTGTCGACCGCTGCGGCGCTGGTCGACCTACTCGCGCGCCAACGGGAGGAACGGGAGCTCGTCTCTCGGGCCGACATCGGGTTTCTGGTCACCGAGCTCGTCCTGATCGCGCTCTTCTTCATCGGGCTTCTCAACGCGTCGGCCGTGCATCAAGAGGCGGCGGCCCTTCTCCTCGGCGGCCCGTACACCGCCGTGTTCTGGGTGTTCGTCGTGGTCGTCGGGCTCTTGGTGCCGATCGTCATGCAGACGCTGACGGCGGCTCGGAAAATTCCTCACACCGCAGTCGCTCCGCTCCTCGTGTTGGCGGGCGGGCTGGTGTTTCGGTTTGTGATGGTGAACGCAGGACAAGTGAGCCAGTGGGCGAGTCTTTGACGCCCGTCCGCTGCAGAAAGGAAGTGATGTTCGATGACTACCGCACGTGAGCCAGCACCCTACATGAACCCGTATCTCGCGGGCCTCGGTCTAGGACTGGTCCTTCTCACCGCGTTCGTCTTCATGGGTCGCGGGCTCGGCGCTTCGGGCGCCTTTTCAACACTGGTGGCGGTCGGCGTCGAGGCGGTCGCTCCGGCGCACGCAACCGCCAACGACTTCTACCGCGGGTATCTCGAAAACGGCTTCGGGAGTCCGTTCAAGAGCTTCCTGATGTTCGAGGTCATCGGCGTCCTGATCGGCGGATTCATCTCAGGCATGCTCGCGGGACGCGTCAAGCGAACCGTCGAGCGCGGACCGCGCATTTCGGTGGGGGGACGCATGGCGTTTGCGGTACTCGGGGGAGCGCTCATGGGCTTCGGAGCGAAGCTCGCCGGCGGTTGCACGAGCGGCCAAGGGCTTTCGGGCGGCGCCGTGCTCGGCCTCGGCAGCTGGACGTTCATGTTGATGGTGTTCGTCGGCGGCTACGTGGGTGCGACCTTCATGCGGAGGCAGTGGCGATGAGTGCCCCCTTCTACAAATACGGCATGTTCGGCGACGAGATGTCCCTCATCCTGGCCGTCCTGATCGGAATTGGATTCGGCTTCTTCCTAGAGCGCGCTGGATTCGGGAGCGCACGAAAGCTCGTCGCGCAGTTCTACTTCACCGACATGGCCGTCTTCAAAGTCATGTTCTCAGCCATCGTGACGGCTCTGCTCGGACTCTACTACCTCTCGTGGATGGGATGGGTCGACCTGTCGATGGTCTTCGTGGCGCCGACCTACTGGATGCCCCAGCTCGTCGGAGGTCTGGTCCTCGGCTTCGGGTTCATCATCGGCGGCTACTGTCCCGGCACGTCCCTCGTCGCCGTATCGACCGGCCGACTCGATGCACTCGCGTTTTGCGGCGGCGTCTTCGCCGGCATTTTCGCCTATGGCGAAGCGTACCCGTGGATCGCCGACTTCGTGAAGTCGACGGACATGGGTCGTGTGACGCTCGACTCGTGGCTCGACGTGCCGATGGGCGCCGTCGTGTTCGCAGTCGTCGTGGTTGCAGTCTTGGGCTTCTGGGGCGCGACCACGGTCGAGCGGAAGCTTGGTCAACAGATGCCAGGGCCCGCCGAATGAGTCGAATCGACCCGAGAACGTGGGGCGTCAATCAGTGGCTCGCTGCCGTTGCGCTCGCACTGGGCGCCTTGGCGCTACTAGGCTCTCCGTCGCCAGGCGGCGCAGTCACCATCGACACCGTGGAGCTCGCTGCCATCGTCGAGTCCGAAGTCGACCACGTCACCGCAAAAGAGCTTGCCGACTGGGTGATCGAGGGGAGGAGCGACTACCGCTTGCTCGACGTCCGGGACCCCGCGGCGTACGCCGAGTACCACATCCCCACTGCCGAGTCGGTCACCCTTCGAGACCTGCACGACTATCCCCTCTACAAGAACGAGAAGATCGTGCTGTATTCCGACGGCGGGATTCATTCGGCGCAGGCGTGGTTCCTGCTCCGAGCGCAAGGCTTCAGTGGTGCGTACATCCTACTCGGCGGACTCGACCTCTGGATGGACGACGTTCTGTTCCCCGAGCTGCCCGCCGACGCGACCCCCGAAGAGCGCGAGGCGTTCGCGCGACGCCAAGCGGTCAGTCGCGCGTTTGGCGGAAAGCCGCGGAGCGGCGGCGCCGAGACCGAGCAGCCCACGATCGAGCTGCCCAAAGTCGCCCCGCCTGCCGCCGCGGTTCCCCGCCAACGCAAACGTCCGAACAAGGAGGGGTGTTGAGGCCGTTGCCGATCGCCTAATCCAGGTCGTCCACGAGTCCCTGGAGTCGAGCCAATCCGTCCTGAAGCTTTGCAAAGAACGAGGTCGAGTGGGGGATGAAGTGGAAGTGGGGATGTCCAGACCAGATGTCTCTCAACTTCATGTCGAGGTGACGAGCCTCCTCGTTGTCCTCGGTCCGGACGGGGTTCCCACCTTCGATGGAGATATCACCGACGGCGGCCGACTCCAAGAAGATCACCGCATCGTACCGCCCGAGCTGCGCCTCGAGCGTCGTTTGCATCGTTTCGAAGAAGCCTTGCGGAGCTTCGTCTGGCCAGAAGGCGACTCCGTCTATCGTGCCTCGATCGCAGAGCAGCACGCGCCCCGGGTAGTGGGCTCCTTGGATGTCCTCGAGCGCGACCTGCGCATGAAAGATCGCCCGCTGTATCGCGGCCCTCGCCTCGGGCTCCTCCAGACGCGGAAAACCGCCGGTGAAGAGCATCGTTGCCGTCTCAGGGACCACCACGACTTTGTCTCCGATTTCACGTCGGAAGAGGTCGGCGGCCGTCGTCTTTCCGCCTCCAGGACCGCCCGTGAGTACGATGCGATAATGATTCCTATTCGGGCTCACCGAGGCTGAGAATAGCCGATCATCGTCGAAGTCCGGCTTGTAACTTGATTGCGGCGCGGTTTCTCGGCCCTGTAAGCGGTACCCGGCGTCTGGTATCGTCCCAACCCAGCGGCGACGATAGAAAGGAGTCGGGCAATGCGAGGCGACGGCGGCGTATTTGAGCTGATCATGCAGCTGGTGATCATCGCGCTCTTCGCGTGGGTGTTCTGGCGGATCTTCGAGAAAGCCGGAAAGCCAGGCTGGGCGGCGCTCATTCCGATCTACAACATCATCGTCTTCCTCGACATCATCGGTCGGCCGGTCTGGTGGATCATCCTTCTGTTCATTCCGATCGTGAACGTCATCGTCGGTTTCATCGTAGCCCTCGATCTTTCCAGGTCGTTCGGCCACGACTTGGCCTTCGCGCTCGGCTTGTTTTTCCTCGGCTTCATCTTTTATCCCATCCTCGCCTTCGGAAGTGATACCTATCGCGGCCCGGCAGCGGCGACTTGAGGTCGAGCTCGAGCGGCATGACGGCCCGTAGAGGCGAGCGATGGACGTAGCCGTTCTCTCGCGCATTCAGTTTGCGCTCACCGCATCGTTTCATTTCTTGTTCCCGCCGATGACGATCGGCCTCGGCGTCGTGCTGGTGATCATCCAGGGGCTTCGGCTGAAGACCGGCACGCCGCTCTACGTTCACATGGCGCGGTTTTGGACCCGGATGTTCGGACTGATCTTCGCCATCGGCGTCGCGAGTGGGATCGTGCTCGAGTTCGAGTTCGGCACCAACTGGGCGA
>CBFCWN010000104.1:0-12022 GCA_965601515.1 uncultured Myxococcales bacterium
GACCCCGACTTCGACCGCGAGGAACGCGCCTTTTACTACATTCGCGTCATTCAGATCCCGACACCGAGGCACTCGCTGCAAGACGCCATTTCGTTGGGTATCGACCCGTCGGAAACCGGACAACCGGCGACTATCCAAGAGCGCGCGTACAGTTCGCCGATTTGGTACACGCCATAGACGGTTCTTTTCACGAGAGTGCACGTTTTGCGCGTACGCCCTGCGTCGAGTTGAGATAGAGTCCGACCAATGCGTGGATCGGTCGCAGCGAGCCTTGCCGCGGTCTCTCTGGTTGCGTTGCTCGGACAGGGTACGGCATTCGCACAGGCGGATTCGAGTCACTACCAGACGCTCCAACTCGGCGAACGCTCACGCGGCATGGCGGCTGCCTACACGGGGTTCGCGGGAGACGGTGCAGCCATTTGGTTCAACCCGGCCGGTCTTCCACTTCTCGAGCCGAAGCTACTTCAGGGCAGCCTCTCGCTCATCCAGCGGCGGAGCGTCGACATCGAAGGGGCGGTGATCACCGATGGTCCCGACGGACCGGGCGGAGAAGACCAAGTCGAAAACTTCTCGCTCCGCTCGAGCCCCAATCTACCTGGTTTCGCGGTCGCAAGCTTCGCGCTTGGAAAGCGAAAAGAGGAGCTCGACAACCGCAAAGCGATCCAAATCGCCGTGTCGGCCTTCGTGCTCTACAGCGTGACGCAGGGCGGTGACATCAACTTCCAAGACGAGCTTGGTCGAACGAACAGTCTCCAGTTTTACCAGGACGACAGAGCCAGCTACTTCGCGGCTGCGATTGGGCATCGGCCGACGAGGAATGTCTCTTGGGGCGTGACCCTGCTCGCAAGAAACCGAACCGTGAGCCACGTCGAGACGGCGTCATTCGCTGAAGGCGGTACTCAAGACCCCACTCAGGGAAGCCCGTGTCCAACGAGCCCGACGATCCCGTTCTGCATTCTCAACGCTCAGCAGATCTCGCGGAACACGGTCTTCCAGCTCAACTCGTGGGATCTCTCTGCTCGGCTCGGTCTCATGTGGCTGATCGGAAATCGTTGGCGCGTCGGTCTGATGTTTCAGCCCCCCGGCCTACACGTCGGCGGAAAGTCTTCGCTGCGTTTCGAGCTTGCCGACATTCGGCCCGCCACGGACCCGGAAAACCCAGGGCTTTCGGACAACGTGTTCGCGAACATCGATCGAGGGGCTCGGTCGCCCATTCCTTGGGAGTTACGCGTGGGTGCTTCGTACGTGATCTCGAAGAGAGCGGTGGTCGCACTCGACCTGCAGTTCGTGGGTCCTATCGCGGACGGGTCGATCGCACCCGACATCCCGCAGCTGGAAGGGCGCGCGAACTCCTCAGGGGCTCTGTTGGCTGACTCGACCAAGAGGGACTTCACTTGGAACATCTCTGTCGGCACGGAAGTTCAGATCACCAAGTTTCTCTTCACGCGCTTCGGGTTCTTGACCGACAACAGCAGCGCGCCCGATTCGGCTGGTTCGGCGGACTTCATTCGACCCGCGAAAATCAATCGCATCGGCTTCAGCGCATCGGTCGGCGGACACAAGAACAACAAGGGGCTGTCGGCAGGGGTTTCGGTGCTGTTCGGGAAGGGCACCGGCAACGGCCTCGACTTTCGCGACCAGGCCTTCGAAAACGACACCAATTTCATTCGCGTTCCCATCAAGGAGCGCATCCTGATCATCTCCGTCGGCGGTGACATCGGCCAAACCGCCGACGTCGTGAAGACACAGGTGAAGCAGAAGAAGTCCCAGAAAGAGATCGACGAAGAGAGAGCTGCAGAGCGTGAGGCTCTCGAGGCAGCGGCGGCGGCGCAGACCGACCCCGAGCTGAAGGCGGCGGAGGAAAAGGCGATCGAGGCTCGCGACGAGCTCGAAGCCGCGGAGAAGAAGGTCAAGGAGGCGGACAAGGAAGTCGACCGGATCAGGCTGAAGAAGATGCCCGGCAATCTCGACGGGGAAGACCAGGGCGCTATTCAGGGAGCCACGCAGAAGTCGATCGACACCATCCGGTAGCGAGTTCGCTCTTGCGTGAGAGTCTCGTTCGTCTAGCGGCATAGGACAACCCCGCGGGGGTCGCGCTCGCCGTCGGCTCCAAGGTGATCTACGTGATCTACGGAAAAGGAAACGCGTCGAAAAAGGCCGCGGAGCGAATTAATGCGCGGCAGGCCCGAAGAAAGGGCGGCACCGGCGGCGAAGCCGAAGAGGACTGATCTGCGTGCTTGCCCTCGCGACGTTTCCTCTTTAGAAGGTGCCGGGAGGAGCTGGGCATTTGAGCTATCGAATTCGCGTCGTGGTGGCGGTCTTATTGACTTTGTTCGTAGTCGCCGGTTGTAAGAAGAAGAAGGCGCAACCACCTCCGCCCGAGCTGTCGGTGAAGCTTCTCGATCCAGGCGCTTCGCCCCAGCAGACCCTCCAGTACAACATTCCGCCCGACACGAAGCTGAAGAGCATCCTCGTCGTACAGGACATCGCCAATGAGGCGGAACGAACGGAGACGTCGGACGACGCGTTCGGCGTGCTTCCGGGTCTCAAGCTTCTGCTCCACGCCGGTCCAACCGTCGCGCTGCCCAACGGGACGCGCTACGTGCTGCGAATTTCGAAGGCCCAGTCGATCCTTCCGGACGGCGTGTCCTCACGGCAGATGGACGAGGCGCAACAGGGAGTCCGTGCGCTGAGCAACACGCGAGGGAGATTCGACCTCAACCGTCAGGGCATCGTCGTGGATGCGGACGTCCCATGGACACAGGGCCAAGAGCGAGTCCACCCTCGCGTGGCAATCACGATCGGAAACGTTCGGTCGGCCATCGCCACGATACCGCTTCCCCGCGAGCCCGTCGGCATCGGCGCGGTTTGGGAAGTGCGGCGCCCGCTCAAGATCTGGAGCGCTCGCGTGTCTCAGGTGACGCGATACGAGCTCGTCGATCGAGACGGCGACCGGTTTCGAGTTGCGATTTCCGTTCAGCAGAACGCACAGCCGCAGACAGCGGACCTGAACCCGAAGCTCGAGATGCACGTGCGCGGTTACGAGATGCGCGCACGCGGCCATGCGCTGGCCGATCTGAAGCTTCCGCTGGCCCTCGAAGCGGAAATGGAGTCAAACTCTGCGGCGGACATTGCACTCGTGTCGCCCGAGCAAACCGAGCCCTTGCAGTCGACGCGACGTACCGTGCTTCAGCTGAAGACGAAGGTCGAGGAGAGATAACGACATGTTGCGAACGATTGTCCTGCTAAGCGCGCTGCTGCTGATGGCTCCTGCGTGCGCCACCACCAGGTATGAGCCCCAGACCGTCGAAGTGGTCGATCCGGGACCGCCGCAGCGGGTGCCGCCGGCGATCAAGGTTCTCGACGACGGCGTGACTCCGCGAAAACCCTACCGCTATCGCGTCCCGGAGGGGCAAGAGGAGACGCTCTACGTCGAGCTGGTACGCGCTCAGGCGATGGTGTCGGAGGGGCAGGGCTCCGAGTCGATGATGCCGCCCATCCAGCTCGAGGTGAAAATGGGCCCGTCGTCGGGCACACCGCAAGGCTTCATTCGCCATCCGGTCGCGATCACCGAGGTGCGACTATCGAAAGCCGCGGATCAGATGAGCCCTGCGCAGCGGCAGGAGCTCGAGCAGTCTCTCGCGCCGCTTCTCAACGTCAAAGGCTACAGCGAGATGGACGTCCAGGGACGCATACGGCGCGGCGAGTTTAGCGGTCTGGACGCCGTTCCGGCCGACCTCACCGTCATGCTTGGCAACATTCGGAGCGCGCTTCTTTCCGTGCCGTTTCCGGACGAACCTCTCGGGGTTCGCGCGCGCTGGGAAGTCGAGAGAAAGATCCAGCTCTCCGGGTTTTGGGTAGACCAGGTCGTGACCTACACGATCCTCGCGGTGCGCCAAGATGAGGTCGATCTCCAGATCAGCGCGCGGCAGTACGCAGAACCACAGCAGATCAGCATCGGCCGGCTCGAAGCGTATCAGTCCTCCGTCATCGGTTCGGCAACGGCTCGCCTGACACACTTCACCGCGTACTCGGAAGCGGAGTCCACCACTCAAATGCGCGTTGTGCAGCCGCAGCCGATGGGCGACACGCGACTGATCCGGGTCGAATCACGAGCGGCCGTCAACCTCTATCCGGCGAAGGATGCCGGCGAGTTCGACAAGCGGCCTGAGAAGGAAGAGCCCGCCGATCCGGAAGATGCGAAGGTCATCACCGATCCGGGCAAGCAGCAGCTCAAGTGGTTCACGCCGGAAGGGTAGTGTTTCACTCGCGGCGAACGAATACGTCTGCCGCCAGCGCCGCGACCAACATATCAGCCGCCTCGCCGACCGACTTCTCGTCGTTGCCGTCGAATGTGACCTTCGTGCGGTAGTCTTCGACCTTCCATTTCACGTAGCTGCCGACCATCACGCCAGGGAAGGCCTTCGCGATGTCTTCCAAGAGCTTCGCGATTTCTCCCTCGCCGCTCAGCGTGAACACGGCCTGTGAGTGAAACTCCTGGCCTTCGTCGAGGCGCTTTCTAAGGTCGGTGAACTTGAGCCGAAAGATTTCGGGAACGCCGGGCAGCACGAACACGTTCTCGATGACGACCGTTGGCCACGGAGCCTCCGAGCTTCGGATCATCTCGGCCCCCTCCGGCATGTTGGCCATGCGAAGATGCGCGTCGGTCGTTCGCTCCCCGTAGTAGTGCCGGATCAGCTTGGCGACCGCCTCGGACTGAACGACCGTCCGCCCGAACGATGCGGCGACACCTTCGATGGTGACGTCGTCATGGGTGGGGCCAACGCCGCCGCTCGTGAACACCATGTCGTGGCTGTCGCGAAGCTCGCTCAACTCATGGGCGATGGTGGGGACCTCGTCTGGGCAAACGACCACGCGACGCAGCTCGATGCCGAGCTCGAACAGACCGCGAGCGAGGAAGTTGGTGTTGGTGTCGGCGATCTTGCCGGAGAGAATCTCGTTCCCGATGACTAGGGCAGCGGCGTTTCGTGGCATCTCACTCCTGACCTAGCTCGATTCCAATGGCACGCGCAACGGAGACGAGCTCGCCGTCCGGAGGCACGCGCTTATGGTTCGCGACCGCCGCCTCGAGCGGCATTGCGATGACCTCTTGGCCGCGAAGGGCGACGATCTGCGACCCTTCGTCGAAGTAGCAAAGCTCCGCGGCACGGACGCCGAACCTCGTACCGAGAAGTCGGTCGAAGGAAGATGGAGATCCGCCGCGCTGAAGGTCGCCGAGAACGGTGACCCGGACGTCGTGTTCGATTTGACCGTCGAGTTGCCGAGCCAACTGCAGTCCCGCGCCGACGTGTCGGAGTGGAATCGCTTCGTGGGCTTCGAGGATGCTCGAGACCGTACCGCCGACCGGCTTGGCGCCCTCACCGACGACGACGATGCTGAAACGGTGACCCGCCTGAGTTCGTGCGTGAATCTTGTCGATGACCCGGTCGACGTCGTAGTGGATCTCGGGCAGAAGAATCACGTCTGCGCCACCAGCGATTCCCGACATCAAAGCGATCCAGCCGGCGTGGCGACCCATGACCTGAAGAATCATCACGCGGTCTTGAGCTTCACCGGTGGAGTGGAGCGCATCGATCGCCGCGGTGGCAGTGGAGACGGCGGTATCGAGTCCGAACGCAAGGTCAGTCGCGGCAAGGTCGTTGTCGATCGCCTTGGGGATGCCGACCACGTTGACCCCCATCTTCGCGAACCGCATTCCGATTTCGAGAGTGCCCTCGCCACCAATGACGACGAGCGTGTCGATCTGCCATTCGTCGAGGGCCGCAACGACTCGCGCCGATACGTCGACGCTCTTGGTGGAGCCGTCCGCGGCGCGCGCAGGATGGGCGAAGGGGTTGTCGTCCTGCGAGCAGCCGAGCACGCTCCCGCCTCTCGGAAGAATTCCGCGAACGCTGGAGGGGTCGAGCTCGACCACGCGCGGGGGCTGATCGATGAGGCCGGAGAAGCCGTCCTTACTTCCGAAAACCAGCATGCCGAGGTCGGTCGCCGTTTTTACGAAGGCGCGAAGCACGGCGTTCAGGCCCGGCGCATCCTCGCCTCCGGTGAGGACCATCAGCCTTCGGATTTTCTCGTTTTCTCGCTCAATCGCGAGGTTGTCATCCTCCATCGACGACTCTCTTCCCGGTGATCTCGTACATCGCGATGGCAGCCGCCACCGATGCGTTCAGCGAATCGAGCGGCCCCTCCTGACGAATCTGTACGATCTTATCACAGCGCTCCTTCACCATGCGACGGAGGCCTTTGCCTTCCGAACCGACGACGAGTACGCGGCCCGATCGGTCAGGCGCCAGGTCACGAAGATCGGTGTCGCCGCCCGCATCGAGCCCGATGACTTCGAGTCCCGCCTTCCCGAGCGAGAGCAGGGTCTTCTGGAGGTTCGTCACCCTCGCGATTGCCGCATGCTCGGTCGCGCCGGCAGACGCGCGGACGACGGACGCGGTGATCGTAGCCGACCTGTGCTTCTGAATGATGACTCCGTCGAAACCGAGGGTCACCGCGCTACGGATGATAGCGCCGAGGTTTTGCGGATCGGTGATCTGGTCGAGCGCAACCAACGCGACCGGCCCTGTGGCCTTCCCAAGCAGCTCGTCGATGTCGCAGAAGGCGTAGTCGTCCGCGATGGCGACGACGCCCTGATGTCGGATGCCTTCGCTCAGTCGATCGAGCTCGGTGCGAGCTTTCGGGGTCAGGGCGATGCGCCGTGCCGCTGCCGCTTCGTCGAGCTCTTCGTCGGCGCGACGAGCTTCCACGTAGATCCGTCGAATCGCGGTGTCGCCACGGAGAGCTTCGAGGACAGACCGACGACCGGCAAGGATACGCGTCATGGAGAGAGTGCTGCTTCGACCTGTTCGAAAATCGCGCGGGCCGCTGCGGCGGGGTCAGATGCGTCGCGGATCGGGCGGCCGACGACGAGAAGGTTGGAGCCCGCCGCGATGGCGTCGGCTGGCGTCGTCACGCGCTTCTGGTCGCCCACCGCCGCGCCGGCCGGACGAATGCCCGGGGTGACGATGAACGCGTCCTTTCCGAGCTTGCTTCTCAGCGCGGCGCACTCGAGCGGCGAGGTGACGAAGCCTCGAACGCCGGAGTCCCACGCCAGCCGTGCGAGTCGATTCGCGGCGGATTTCGGATCTCCCTCGAGCCCGATTCCCTGGAGTGCGGCCGCGTCGAGGCTCGTCAGCACCGTCACGGCCAAAATATTGGTGGCACCGGCGTGGTCGGCTGCGGCTTGGAGCGAGGCACTGCCGGCCGCTGCGTGGACTGTCAGGAAGGCGACTCCCATCGCGCTCGCGCGCTCGACCGAACGGCCCATCGTCGCGGGGATATCGTGAAGCTTGAGGTCGAGAAAGCACTCGGCTCCTGCGTCGTGAACCGCGCGGACCGCGTCGGGTCCGACGGCCGTGAAGAGCTCGAGCCCCACCTTGAACACTCCGACGACGCTTCGGGTCTGCTCGATCAAGAGCTGCGCGGTTTCCAAATCCGGAACGTCGAGCGCAAGCGCGATGCGCGACTTCGCAAGGTCACCCATGAATCACCGCAGCAACGCTACGGTGCGGACTAGAGGCTGTCCAGCCCCGCCAACGGATCGTCGGTGTCCGCCCTTCGTTGCTTCGAAGCGCGACGCTTGGCCGGACGCCTCGGCGCTGCTTTGCGACGGGCGGCCGCTGCAGCCTGTGCCTCGCGACGTGCCTCTTCGGCGATGCGAGCCTTTTCGGCCTCCGCTTCGGCGCGTTTCTCCGCCTCGAGCGCCGCAGCCGCTCTCGCCTCTTCGGCTTCGCGTGCGGCGCGTTCGGCTTCCATCTTTGCTTCGAGCGCTGCGGCCTCACGGCGTTCGACCTCGGGCTTGTACACGCCGAAGTACCATCCGGTGCCAGACGCAAGAAGCAGCACCGCGGCTGCTGCAAAGAAACCTGGATGAATGCCCTTGCGCTGCTTTGCCTGAATCGCAGCGAGCTCGCGTTCGTGGTCGAGCTGTCGACGATGCGCCTCGGCTTTCTCCGCGGCTTCCTGTTCGAGGCGAACTCGCAGCTCTGCCTCTTTGCGTTCGCGTGCAACGCGTTCCTCTTCGGCCCGCTGACGTTGCGCGTCCGCTTGGCGCGCCTCTTCTTCAGCGCGCAGCCGTGCTTCCTCGTCTTCGCGTCGGCGACGAGCCTCTTCAGCAAGTCGTTCGCGTTCGGCAGCTTCCTGTTCGAGTCGCTTCTCTTCTTCGTCGCGAACCCGATCCTCCTCGAGGTTCATCAGCTCTCGCAGATTGAAGAGAAGGGAAGAATCGTTTTTCTCGGACATCTTGATACTTATATTACACTTTTCCGTTGCTTGCGGACAAGCGATTCGGCAGTTTGCTCGAGAAGAACGCTATCAATTGCGACCGGTACCTGTCAAAGTAATGGATTTATTGGGTTTATTGCCGGATAAGCGCCTTCTGTGAGTGAGGAGGACGTCGTCATGCTTGTGAGTTGATTCACAACAGATTTATTCGCTAATATTGGATTCGTGTCCGACCTATCGAAGTTTCTTCAGTACCTCGATCGCGCCGACGTCAGCGAGATCGTCTTTCAGAGCGGCGCGACGGCCAGCGCGAAGCAGCGCGGCAAGCTCAAGCCGGTGACGCGCGAGCCTCTCACCGCGCAGCACATCCTGAAGCTCGTGAGGGACACGCCGCTCGAGGACCTGGTGCCGCGCGCCGACGGATCGTCCGCGCCACTCAAGACCCGCATGGGAACGGGACGCTACGTCGCCATGATGTCGAAGTCCGGCGCCCAGCTCATGCTTCGGGTTCGGCGCGATGAATCCGTGTCGCCTGCCGCGGAGGTGCCCGCGATCGGTTCGATGAACAAGGCGATCAGCGACGAGCCGCCTGCGAACCGCGTTCTCGACGCGGGGCCTGCAGAGCACGCTCTTCCACACGACATCATGGGGAGCGGGGGTGCGAGCCACGCCCTGATCGACGATGTCGCCGCACCAGCGATCGCGGAGGCGCCGCAAAGGGCAGATGCGGCGGTTGCAGCGCCAGCGAACTACTCGCCGCCAGCTCAAGGGATCGCTCCTCGAGCGGTGCCTTCGTACAGGCCTTCAGCAGAAGACTCGCCGCTCGCTGGCGTTGTTTCGGAGCAGGGTCCGCTTCGGTGCGCGCCGGCGCTACGCGACATTCTCATCGACGCGCGTCGCCGAGGTGCGAGCGACCTTCACTTCATGTCCGAGGAACCACCGAGGCTTCGAATCGGTGGATATCTGACCGCTCACGGCTCGCCGGTCAGTGACAAACAGACGAAGGAGCTCCTGCTTCCGCTCCTCAACGAGCGGAACCGAAAGCAGTTCGACGAGCTCGGATACGCGGACTTCGCGTGCGAGATCGAGGGCGCCGGGCGTCTTCGCGTCAACCTGAACAAGCAGCGAAGCGGCGTCAAAGGGTGCTTTCGGCTGATCATGCACGATCCGCCGACGCTCGAGGCGCTGGGAATGCCGCCGGAGCTTCGACAGATGCTCGACTACCACCAGGGCCTCGTCGTCGTTTCGGGTCCGAGCGGAGCGGGCAAGACCACGACGCTCGCTGCGCTGGTCGACATGTTCAACAGCGAAAAGGCGGTGCACATCATCACGGTCGAGGATCCGGTAGAGCTGATCCATCCCATCAAGAAGGCGATCGTCACGCAGCGAGAGGTGGGGGCACACACCAAGAGTTTTCACAGCGCGTTGAAGGGCTCACTTCGTGAAGACCCAGACATCATTGCCATCGGTGAGCTCCGCGACCGCGAAACGGTCGAGAAGGCGCTCGAGGCGGCAGAGACCGGCCACCTGGTGTTCGCCACGATGAGCACGCCGAACGGAGCGAGCACTATCGACCGGCTCATCGACATGTTCCCGCCCGACGATCAGTCGCAGGTACGAGCGACGCTCGCGGGCGCGCTGAAGTTTGTGGTGAGTCAACGACTCGTCGCGCGCGCGGACGGGAAGGGGCAGGTTGCGGCGGTAGAGCTGTTGACGGGCGGCATGGCGCTTTGGAGTCTCATTCGGGACGACAAGCTCTTCCAGCTGCCGAGTTTGCTGCAGCGCGGCCGCGGCTTCGGGATGATTCGGGTCGAGGATTCACTGAACGCGCTTCTTTCCGAGGGGGTGATCACCGAGGCGAGCGCGCGGCAGTACGCGGACGACCCGCGGATGATCGGTCAGATGTCGCCCGCGGCGGCTGCCGCGAAATCGGCTGCGCCCGACAAGTCTGCGCGCAAAGGCGGTGGTCGCGGATTGTTCTCGAGAAAGGGGAGCTGAGTCATGCCGGCCATCGACTACTACTTCGACATACTTCTCGACAAGGGCGGGTCTGACCTGCACCTGGCCGTTGGTCACCCGGCGACGATCCGGCTCAAGGGCGACCTCGTTCACATCGATCGTACCCCGCTAGACGAGGGGAAGATTCGGCACCTCATGGACGAGCTCCTCGACGTCAATCAGCAGGAGTACTTCCATGCGCACCGTGACCTCGACTTTGCGTACGGCTACGAAGACAAGGCGCGGTTTCGCGCGAACTATCTCTACAAGACGACCGGTCCTGGCGCCGTCTTTCGAACGATTCCAAGCGAGATTCTGACCGCGGAGAAGCTTGGCTTGCCGAAGGCGATCATCGACTTGGCGGATCGGCGGGCGGGGCTCGTTCTCGTGACGGGTCCAACCGGCAGCGGCAAGAGTACGACGCTTGCCGCGATGCTCGACCACATCAATCGCAACCGAGAGGCTCACATTCTGACGATTGAGGATCCGGTCGAGTTCGTTCACCGGCCGCGAAAGTGCCAGATCACGCACCGTGAGGTTGGGGTGCATACGCCGAGCTTTGCGGACGCGATTCGAAGCGCGGGTCGCGAGAACGCCGACGTGATTCTCGTCGGCGAGCTTCGAGGGCGAGAGACGATGAAGATGGCGCTCCAGCTCGCAAGCTTCGGCGTCTTGATCTTCGCGACGGTGCACACCAACTCGGCGCCCGCCACGATCGACCGTTTCGTCAACGCGTTCCCAGCGAGTCAGCAGCCGCAGATTCGTGGCATGTTGTCCGACTCGCTGGCCGGCATCGTCGCGCAGCAGCTGCTTCGGCGCGCCGACGGAAGCGGTCGCGTCGCGGCCCAGGAAATCCTCATCGGCACGCCGGGTGTCGCCTCCGCCATCCGCGAGGGCAAGACCACGATGCTGCAAAGCCTGATTCAAGGCGGCGGCAACATCGGGATGCAAAGCATCGACGCCGTCCTCGCCACCCTCGTGGCGAAGGGAACCGTCGCCCCGCACGACGCCCTCGAAAAGGCGGCCGACAAAGACAACTTCGCCAAACTCCCCAAAGTAGCCGCCGCCCTCAACGGGGACACGCAGGGTATCTAAAACCCCAAGAATCCCGACCACTTCCAGACCAACCCGCGCGATTTGCGAAAGACGCAGGGTTTTTGGCAGGCCGCACACCCTGTAGGAGACGTGCGAGCGGGCGAGGTTTCGGCAAGACGTGGGACGACCATGCTTGGGATAGTCGTGCCGCCGCGTCTGAGGCCATGCTGGGTGTCGTCCGGGCAAGACCTTTGGCGGTCATGCTGGGTGAACTCTTGGCAAGACGTCTGGAGGTCATGCTTGGGCAGGTCTTGGCGAGACGTGTGGCGGTCATGCTGGGCCGAGTCTTGGCGAGACGTGTGGCGGTCATGCTGGGCGAACTCTCGGCAAGACGTCGCATGTGGTACGTTTTAACAACATCCAACCCACCCACCCCCACCCGTAATCCTCCCTGCGCGGCACTCCGCTACGCAGGTGCCTTGCCGGCGCATGCGCGCCGGGCTTCGCCCTACGGGCTCGCGCTACCGCGACGCTTGCTGTCTTCAGCGATGGCGTCCCCGCAGGGCACGCCGTTGTCATATCACCTGAGGGCAAGACTTCTCGGGTCTTGTGCGCCACCCCCTTTTCAAGTCGAGCAACGAGGGGTGCGGCGAAAAAATCGCGATGTGGGCCGGAGCGGGCGTCGAGGAGTGCCAATGCCCAT
>CBFCWN010000105.1:0-11991 GCA_965601515.1 uncultured Myxococcales bacterium
CTGCTGCATCATCGTGCAGTAAGGCCTAGCCGATGATGTCGGCCACGCGGTGGACGTCGTCCGGATCGGACGTGGTCGGCACGAGCAACACGTCGTCGGCTCCGGCGTCCTTGGCCTGCTGAAGGGAGTCCTTCAGCGCTTGGGGCGTCGTAGCGATGCAAATCTGCTTCACGTTGTCTCGGGCGACGGGCGCCATGAAGTTGAGATAGCGTTCGAGGTACTCGTTGAGTTGCTCCCGAGCGTTCGGTCCGAGCGCGTACCAAAATCCCGTGCCGAGCCATGGCGCGGGTTTGCCGCGTTCCTTCCACGCCTCGCGCGCCGCGTTGAACTGAAGCTCCATCTCCGCTGCGGATGGGCCGAAGCTGAAGCCGCATAGGCCGTCGGCCCACTTCGAGGCTGCGCGAATCGACTCGACCATGAGAGAACCCGCGAGAAGCTTGGGGCCGCCTTCACGCGTCGGCTTCGGACCGACGGGAAGGGCGCCTTCGACGACCGGTTCCTGCATCCAGACCTGCTTCATGGTCTTCACGGCTTTGGCGAGTCGCGTGAGCCGATGCCCAAGCGGAGCGTCGACCGAGGCGTAGTCCTGCTCTCGGCCGCCGACGCCGAGTCCAGCGATGAAACGTCCGCCGGAAAGCACGTCGATCGTTGCGAGCTGCTTCGCGAGCATGACCGGGTGGTGGAGCATCGGCACGAAGACGCCGCTCACGATCTTCACGCGCTTGGTGAGCACGGATGCCGCAGAGAGCGCGGCCGTCATGTCGGGGTTGTAGAAAGAGATGCGTTCGCCGGCGGCCAGACTTGCGTAAGGGCCGCCATCGATGCGTTCGCACCAGGCGAGGAAGGTGTCTCTGTCGAGTCCCGGTGCCATCACCGGCAGGTTCATCCCGATTTCCATGTGCTCCTCACTGCGTATGTCGGGGACGCTTTGCATCTCCGAGTATTGGCGTTAGGACTAGCGTCCCTGGGCCGCCCAGACGGCGTGGCCGGCGGAGGATACACCATGAGAAACCCGAAGGACTTCTTCAAACCCATGGCGATCGGCGCGCCGGACCCGATGCGCGAAATCCCGTTTCGACCGTCGCGGATGATTCACTTCTTCGACCCGAGCAATCCGAAAATGGCGGCCAAGGCGCCGAGCATCGCAGAGAAGTGCGATGTCCTTCTCGGGAACCTAGAGGATGCGATTCAGGCCGACAAGAAGATCGAGGCGCGCGAGGGCTTCATCAAAATCGCGCGGGAGAACGACTTCGGGGACTGTCAGCTTTGGACGCGCGTGAACAGCCTCGACAGCCCTTGGTTTCTCGACGACATGTCGCAGATCGTCGAACAGGTGGGCAACGAGGTCGACGTGATCATGGTGCCGAAAGTCGAGGGGCCCTGGGACATCCACTACGTCGACCGGCTCCTTGCGCAGCTCGAAGCGCGTGGGGACGTGAAGCGACCGATTCTGGTTCATGCGATTCTCGAGACGGCGCTCGGCGTTGCGAACGTGGAAGAGATCGCGGGAGCATCACCTCGGATGCAGGGGCTCAGCCTTGGACCTGCCGACCTCGCTGCGTCTCGTCGAATGAAGACGACTCGAGTGGGTGGCGGCCATCCCGGCTACCTGGTTCGCGAAGACCCGAACCCGGACGACGCAGAAGCGCCACGTGCGACGGCACAGCAGGACCTCTGGCACTACACGATCGCGCGCATGGTCGACGCATGCGTCGCGAACGGCATCTTCGCCTACTACGGGCCCTTCGGCGACATCCGCGACACGGTCGCCTGTGAGGATCAGTTCCGGAACGCGTTCCTGCTCGGATGCGTTGGCGCATGGTCGTTGCACCCGGTTCAGATCGACATCGCGAAGAAGGTCTTCAGCCCGCCGGTCGATGAGGTGCTCTGGGCGAAGAAGGTCATCGAGGAGATGGGCGACGGCACCGGCGCCGTCATGATCGACGGTAAAATGCAGGACGACGCGACCGTGAAGCAGTGCAAAGTGATGGTCGAGCTTGCCCGTATGCTCGCCGAAAAAGACGCGGACCTGAAGGCCGCGTACCAGTTCTGAGAGGTGGTCCCATGAGCACGAAGCATCGCCCCCGACGAAGCATGTTGTACATGCCCGGCTCCAACGCCCGCGCACTCGATAAGGGTCGCGGCCTCGATGCCGACGCCCTGATTCTCGATCTAGAAGACGCGGTGGCGCCTGACGCGAAGCAGACGGCGCGCGAGCAGGTGGTCGCCGCGGTCAAGGAAGGCGGCTACGGCCATCGAGAGATTCTCGTTCGTTCGAACGGCTTGAACACGCCGTGGGGCTACGACGACTTGGTCGCCGCGGCGACTTCGGGGGCGGACGCCGTGCTTCTGCCGAAAGTCGACAGCGCGGACATGGTGCGCCAGGCCGAGAGCATCATCGATTCGGCCGGCGCGCCGGAGAGCATGACGATTTGGTGCATGATGGAGACCCCGCGCGGCATGCTTCGCGCGGAGGAGATCGCAGACGCGAGCCCGCGTCTCGGTGGCTTCGTGATGGGCACGTCGGACCTCACCAAAGACCTCCACGCCCAGCACACGGCGATGCGCCTTCCCATGATCACGTCGCTCGGACTTTGCCTACTGGCCGCACGAGCGGCGGGCATTGCGATCCTCGACGGGGTGTACCTCGATCTCTCGGACGCCGACGGCTTCACCGCGTCGTGCGTGCAGGGCGCCGAGCTCGGCTTCGACGGAAAGACGCTGATTCACCCGAAGCAGCTCGCGTCCGCGAACGAGGCTTTTGCTCCGTCCGAAGACGAGGTCGCCTTCTCTCGCAAGATCATCGAGGCTCACGCGGCCGCCGAATCAGAGGGCAAAGGCGTCCTGGTGGTCGACGGCAAACTGATCGAAAACCTCCACGTCGAAAACGCCAAGCGCCTAGTCGCCCTAGCCGAAGCCATCACCGCCCGATAGGGGACACGCAGCCCCCCTAAAACCCCTGCAATCTCAGACGCTTGCAGATCGACCCGCGCGATTTGCGAAAAACGCTGGGTTTTTGGCAGGCCGCGCGGCCTGTTGAAGACGTGCGTTGGGTGGCGTGTGGCCCCGGGGTGCGGCGATTTTTTCGTCTGCCCTAGAAGAGCACTGGAGAGTAGAAGGTCGCCCCGATGGTGATCGTCCACACGTCGGTGGTGGTTTCGCGTGGGTCGATCGCACCGAGGACCGGCCATGAAAACGCCGCGTAGATGTCGCTCATAAGCCGCTCGCTCGAAACGGTGCCCCCTAGACCGAGTCCTAAGGGGAACACCTTGAGGGCGTTGCCCCCGGTTCCCACGACGTCGATCGCGCTGAGCCCGCCGTTGAGCTTCACGAACAAGAAGTCGGTGGCGCTGAAGACGAGGTTCCACGGCACTGCGATCGAGGTGATCTGATCGCCTGGACCACCAAGGTTATCCAGGTTGACCATGAGTCCGGTGTCGAAAGCGAAGACGTTCCCGCCGTGAAAGCGAATCGGAATGCCAAAGAGAAGACCGAGCTCGGACGCGGTGGGAATCAAGATTCCGAAGTCGAACGCAATATCCACGACCGCCGTGGAGGGCTGACTGGCAGGCCGATCCCAATTCGGCTCCGTCGGGGCTTCGACCCGCAGGTACGCGAACATGTCGCCAAACGCCCCATCGCGGGTCGAGAGAAGGGGTATCAGATCGCTGCCCTGTGCGACGATTGGAATGAGACCGTCACCTCCAAAGGCGCGTAGCGAGTCTGGATTCGGATAAGCTGCCATTCGGTATCGCGAGAACCCGATTTCGAGGTGTTTGGCGGGCGAGATCGCTGCGCCGAAGTTGATGGTCGTCGTGTTCTCTTCAAAGATGCGACCTGCCACGAGGTCGAAGGTTCCGCGCACCATGCCTTTCGGTATCACCAACTTCCGCCTGGCGTAGCGCACACCGTACGCATCTCCCGGACTCGTTCGAGCCGCATGATCGTCGTCGAGAGGGGGTACGATTCCGACGGTGTCTTGTGCCTGGACATGCGGAAAGGCCGTGAGCACCAACGCCGAAGCGACCACGCATCCTAACCAAATACGCATAAGCTACCTCCCGGGTTTGGGCGCAAACCGCGCACAGCAAACAAGAGCGCGTATCGTTTCCTATTGCAGTCCGCGTATTGCAGTCCGCGTGCCAGCGAGAAACGCAGTAGTTTCAAGCGTGCTCCGTGTTGTCGAAGCGCAACTCTTTCGCTTGCTTCGAAACTACGCAGAGGATGCGGCCTGCACAGCCCCCAAAGACTGAAATCATTGCGGAATCTATGTGAATGAAAGGTCCGGGGCGGACTACGCCACTTAGGCTTCGGGGCGAGTCGGTAGGACCGAAGCGTCGCGGTGTTGTTGGGGGGTGAGGCCGCGGACTCGCTTGAAGGCGGTGCTGAAGGCGAAGGGGGTGGCGTAGCCGACCTTCTCGGCTACGGAGCTGACCGTCTCGGTCGGGTCGAGCAGCAGGTCGGCGGCTTTGGCCATGCGCCAGTTCTTCAAGAAGGTCATCGGCGGCTCGCCGACGAGGTCGCGGAATCGACGGGCGAGGGATGCGCGCGATGCGCCGGACCGTCGTGCGAGCTCGTCGATGGTCCATGAGTACGCGGGGTCCTCGTACATGATGCGAAGAGCACGCTCGACGATAGGGTCGCCCTGAGAGCTCCACCACGAAGGTCGCTCGGCTTCGCGTTTCGCGAACCATGCTTTCAGAACGGCGGTGAGCAGCAAGTCGAGCAGTCGGTCCAACACCGCCGCCTGCCCTGGCTCGTCTTTCACGACTTCGTCGCAAAGCAACGGCACGAGCGGTGATTCCCATTCGTCGTGCGTCAGCGAGAGTACGGGCGGAAGCGCGCGCATCAGCCGGTCGCTGATGTCGCTCAGGTGTTCGTACGCGCCGACCAGAAAAACAGTTTCACCGTCCGGATCGTTGCCCCACGTTCTCATGCCGTGTGTCATCTCTTCCAACACCGACACACCGTTCAGGTCGCAGCACCGTTGGCCTGGATGAATGACGACGCTGGGCGATCGGTCGGGCGTGTCGGCGACGTTGTAATGATCGGGCGCTCGCGTCACGGCGATGTCCCCGGGCCCGATGCGAACCGGCTCGCCGTCGTCCGGGATGACCCACGCTTCCCCCTGCACCACGGCGAGCAACGTCACCGGCGACTCGGCGAGAATTCGGAGACACCAGGGCGAGCGCATCACGGTGCGGAGGGCAAACGCGCCGCGCGCTCGCGGTCCGTCGAGAAGCCCCGCCAGGTTGTCCATGCCGCTAGTTTAGACGAATGCGTATGAATTTGAATCGGACGCACATGGCCGGAAGCACCGGGTGAACGTCATGTTCGAAAGGTCCCGCACGGGACTTCACGAAAGGAAATCGGACATGGCTACAATCAACGCAATCACTGCGAAAAACAAGGCTTCGCAAAGGATCCTCGTCGTCGGGGCGACCGGCGGCACGGGCCGAGCGACCATCGAACACCTCGTCCGGGACGGACATCGAGTGACCGCATTTTCACGTCATGCCGACTCGCTCGCGGAGCTCTCTGAGCTGGTCACGGCCTTCAACGGCGACGCAACGAACCTGAACGACGTCGAGCGCGCGGTGGAAGGTCACGACGCGGTGATCGTGACTCTGGGCATCGCCGAAAACCCGATTCGCGTTCGACTCTTCGGGACTGCAAGGACTCCGATCGACGTCCGTTCAGTCGGCACGCGAAACGTGATCGCGGCCATGAAGAAGCACGGCGTCCGGCGTCTCGTCGTTCAGAGCTCCTACGGCGTCGGAGAAAGCCGAGGCAAGCTTCGGTTCGTCGACAGTCTCTTCTTCAGTCTCTTGCTCAAGCCGCAGATCGCCGACACCGAAGTGCAGGAGCTCGACGTCCGAGAAAGCGGAATCGACTGGGTGCTCGCCCAGCCCGTCCACCTGACCGACGATGAAGCGGACGCGATGCCGTTCGCGTCGGACGTTGGCGAAGTGCGCGACTGGAAAATCTCGCGTCGAGGAGTGGCTCGGTTCCTCGCTCGAGCGGCTCAAACCTCGGAGTACACGCGAAAAGCCGTGGCCTTGTCCGGCGCAGGCGCAGCATGACTCCCTGGCTTCTTGCGACGTCCGCGCTTGCATGCGGGCTCATGGGCGGCACCTTCTTCGCGTTCTCCTCGTTCGTGATGCCAGCCCTGAGCCGGATTCCCACGGAAGAGGGCATTCGCGCCATGCAACGCATCAACATCGACGTCTACCACTGGTCGTTCATGGGCACGTTTCTGCTGACCCCGGTCCTGTGCGTCGTCACCGCACTGCAGGCGTACCGCAGTGGCAACGAGCAGGTTGCGCTCCTCGCAATCGTCGGATGCACCGTCTACGTCGCCGGGAACTTCTTCGTGACCGCAGGCGGCAACGTCCCGCTCAACAACGATCTCGCAGCACTCGACGCGACCACCGTCGAAGCGGGCCGCGGTTGGACCCGCTACGTCTCCAACTGGACCCGCTGGAACCACGTCCGCACGGCCGCCTCCATGATCGCCGCCGCCTGCTTCGTCCTCGCCCTCCGCTCCCTCTAAGGGACACGCAGGGCCCCCAGAACCATCGCGATCTCGGGATGTTACGGATGAACCCGCGCGTTTTGCCGTGCGACGCTCTGCGTCCGGCGGCTCGGTCTCCACAAACCGAGCGCGGCCCGCAAATCGCGCGGGTTGGTTTGTAAATGGCTGGAATTGTTTGGGGTTTGGGGGGGCTGCGTGTCCCCTGGGGGGCGCTAGGGTTGGGGGATGGGTAAGCCAGTTTGTGTGGTGATTGGGATTGGGCCGAAGAACGGGCGGGCGTTCGCGACGCGCTTCGCCAACGAGGGGTATGCGGTGGCGCTGCTTTCTCGGTCGACCGAGTACTCGGGGAAGCTCGCCGACGAGCTGGGCGGCAAGGCGTACGCCTGCGACGTCACCGACCCGGGCGCCATTGCGAGCGCCTTCGCCGAGGTGCGCAAGGACCTCGGCGACGTCGATGTGCTTCTCTACAACGTAGGCAACGCGCAGTTCGGAACGCTCGACGACGTTCCCGACGAGGCGTTCGAAAAGGGTTGGGTGATCAACGTTCGCGGTCTTCTTCAGTCGACCCGGCAGGTGATCGGCCCGATGCGAGAGAAGGGCGAGGGCGCGATCATCATCACCGGCGCCACCGCATCGCTTCGAGGAAAGCCGTTCACCTCTGCATTCGCTCAGGCCAAGGCCGCACAGCGCAGCCTCGGGCAGTCGCTTGCCCGCCAGCTCGGCCCGGAGGGCATCCACGTCGCGATCCTCATCGTCGACGGAGGCATCGGCACCGACGATCAGGCCGACGACGCCAACGCGCTTCGCCCCGAAGACATTGCAGACACCGTCTTCCATCTCGCGAAGCAGCCGAAGTCCGCATGGACCTTCGAGACCGAGGTTCGCCCCTTCAACGAGAACTGGTGAAACGTCCCTCGCGAACGTTCATGCAGACGTCATGAGCGTTCGGAGCTTTCGAGCCCTCGTAGGAACGCACGAAACGCGATGCGATGACGCTGCCGAAGCGCGCGCTCGCTGCCCTTCGGCGCCATGTCGATCAGCTCGAGGCTGACGTAACCGTGGTTGAGCGCCCAAAGCCGAAACGCGTTCTCCTCGGCGTTTCCCGAGAGAAGGCCCGCGTCGGTCGCTCGCTTGACCGAGTCCACCCACACCTGAAATCCGGTAAGGCCCGCGGCCCGCGCCTCGGGGCTCGGCTCGAATCCAGGCACACCCCGCCCAAACATGAGGTCGTAGTGGCGCGGCCATTGGTGTGCGTGGGCACGATACGCCTCGGCCATGCGCTCGAGCTCCTCCGCAGGCTCACCTGCGCCCCGAATCGGCTCCGCCGCGTCGACCAATCGCTCGAAACCGCGAACGTAAAGCCGGTCCAACAACCCCGACTTTCCTCCGAAACGGCTGTAGACCCCCATCGTCGACGTCTTCGCTCGCTCGGCGACTTCGCGGACCTGAATCCCATCGATGCCTCGCTCCTCGAGCAGCTCTTCGGCGGCCCGATGAATCCGCTCGGAAACCTCATCGCCGACCGGTTCGGTTGACACGCTCATCGCACGCACTATAACACAGAAATAACAATGTTATACATCAAAAACGACATCGCCGATCTCCGTTCCCCCCTGCCTGAGTCCGGCCCGCCGCCGTCGCGCGCGCTCGGGGAGCTCCTCGCGACATCGGATCTGCTTCGCCTGTTCCCGAAGCTCCCCGCGTTGGCCAACCAGCCTCGAGGCTCGGGCGAGCCCGTGACGGTGTTCCCCGGTTTCGCGACCACCGATCGGTCCACCGCTCCGCTGCGTACCTACCTTCGCTACCTCGGCTATCGCCCGAGGGGTTGGGGGCTCGGAAAGAACCGGGGCGACGTGGAGGCGCTCCTCCCGCAGGTGGTCGACGTCGTCAAGAAGCGCGCAGACCAAGAGGGCCGACCCATTCGACTCGTCGGCTGGAGTCTCGGCGGCTATCTCGCTCGCGAAGCGGCGCGAGACGTCCCCGACTGCGTCGAGCAGGTGATCACGCTCGGCTCGCCCATCGTCGGAGGCCCCAAGTACACCACGACCGCTGGCATCTACGAGAAACGAGGCGTCGACTTGAGCAAAATCGAGCGAGCAATCGAGGAGCGCGAGCAAACGCCGATTGCAGTCCCGATCAGCGTCATCTACAGCAAGTCGGACGGCGTCGTAGAGTGGCGCGCCTGCATCGACCGCAAGAACCCGAACGTCGAGCATTTCCGAGTCAAAAGCACGCACATTGGTCTTGGCGTGTCGCCTGAGGTGTACTCCATCGTCGCATCCGAGCTCGCGACTCGCGCGCAGGGCTAGCGCCCAGCTCCAACAAGGCTCCGAGAACCTCGGCCAAACTTGACTCGCGGACGGTTCGTGACGATAGAAACTCGGCGGCTTTCCGCCGCAATTCCGGCGAGCGGAGCCGTGGGCTTGCAAACCGGCGCGTTCGCGGTATCCGGCGCGTGGCCTGACGCGAGTTCGACGAGCAAAACAATGACTGACCTAACCAAATACCGAAACATCGGCATCTTCGCCCACGTCGACGCCGGCAAGACGACGACCACAGAGCGAATCCTCAAGCTCACGGGCAAGATCCACAAAATCGGCGAAGTTCACGACGGTGCGGCGACCACCGATTTCATGGAGCAGGAGCAGGAGCGCGGCATCACCATTCAGTCCGCCGCCACGACCTGTTTCTGGAACGACCATCGGTTGAACATCATCGACACCCCGGGCCACGTCGATTTCACGATCGAGGTCTACCGCTCGCTCAAGGTGCTCGACGGAGGCGTTGGCGTGTTCTGTGGTTCGGGCGGGGTCGAGCCTCAGTCCGAAACCAACTGGCGCTACGCAAACGAGTCCAAGGTCTCGCGCCTCATCTTCGTCAACAAGCTCGACCGCCTCGGTGCAGACTTCTACCGCGTCATCGATCAGATCAAGGACGTGCTCGACGCGAAGCCTCTCGTCATGGTGCTCCCCATCGGCACAGAGGCCGAATTCGTGGGCGTCGTCGACCTGCTGACGCGCAAAGCGTACGTCTGGGACGATACGGGTCTCCCCGAGAACTTCGAGGTGCAAGACGTCCCCGAAGACATGAAGGAGCTCGTCGAGAAGTACCGAATGGAGCTCGTCGAGAACGCCGTCGAACAGGATGACGACGCGATGGAGCAGTACCTCGAGGGCAACGAGCCCGACCTCGACACGCTCAAGGCGTGCATCCGCAAGGGTACCCGCGAGCTCGCCTTCTTCCCGACCTACTGCGGCTCCGCGTTCAAGAACAAGGGCATTCAGCTCGTGCTCGACGCCGTCGTCGACTACCTGCCCGATCCCACAGAAGTTCCCGCGCAGCCGGAGATCGACCTCGAAGGCAACGAGACGGGCAACCTCGCCGAGGTCGACCCGAACGGTCCGGTTCGAGCCCTCGCGTTCAAGATCATGGACGACCGTTTCGGCGCGCTGACCTTCGTCCGCGTGTATTCCGGCGTCATCAACAAGGGCGACACCCTCATCAATACCTTCACGGGTAAGAACGAGCGAATCGGCCGCATGGTCGAGATGCACGCCGACGACCGCACCATCGTCGAGACCGCGCAGGCGGGCGACATCGTCGCGATGGTCGGCCTGAAGGATGTGCGTACAGGCAACACGCTCGCCGACACGAAGAATCCGGCGACTCTCGAGCCAATGGTCTTCCCGGATCCCGTCATCTCGGTCGCCGTCAGCACCAAAGACAAGGCCAACAGCGAAAAGCTGGGCACCGCACTTGGAAAGATGATCAACGAGGACCCGTCGTTCCGAGTCGAAGTCGACGACGAGTCCGGCGAAACGATTCTCAAGGGGATGGGCGAGCTCCACCTCGACATCAAGGTCGACATCCTTCGTCGAAGCCACGGAGTGGAGGTCGACGTCGGGGCACCGCAGGTCGCCTACCGAGAGACGGTCACATCGCCGATTTCCGACAGCTACACCCACAAGAAGCAGACGGGTGGCTCGGGACAGTTCGCAAAGATCGACTACCGCATCGAGCCCGCCGAGCCCGGCGAAGGCTTCGTCTTCGAGTCGAACATCACCGGCGGCGCGATTCCAAAGGAGTTCATCCCGGCGGTCGAAAAGGGCTTCAAGATGATGAAGGAAGAGGGCCCGCTCTGCGGTTTCCCGCTTCTCGACTTCAAGGTTTCGCTCGACGACGGCGGGTTCCACGCCGTCGACTCGTCGCAGATGGCGTTCGAGACCGCTGCCAAAGCCGCTTTCCGGCAGAGCATGCCGAAGGCCGGGCCACAGCTCCTCGAGCCGATCATGAAGGTCGACGTCTTCGTGCCCGACGCGAACGTCGGTGACGTCATCGGCGACCTCAACCGTCGTCGCGGCATCGTCAGCTCCCAGGAAAAGGGCCACACGAACGTTCACATTCGTGCGGACGTGCCGCTCAGCGAGATGTTCGGATACATCGGGGACCTTCGTTCGGCGACGTCCGGCCGCGGCCAGTTCTCGATGGAGTTCAAGCAGTACTCGCCGGCACCGCGAAACATCGTCGAGAAGGTTCAGGCCGAGGTCGCCGAGCGCAAAGCCGCCAAGAAGTAGAAAGCAAGCGGGGCCCCGCGGCCCAGCCTTGCGAAAGACACTTGGCAAAGAAGCGATCGGCGCGACAATGGAGCGCATGAAGGCATGGCTCCCCATTCTCGCTCTATCGGTGCTCGCGTGTACCTCGAAGAAAGCTGAACCCGCAGCGCCCGCCCCCGAACCCGCGTCCCCCGAAGCTCCACTCGCGCCGGACATCCGCGGCGAAGAGGTGGTTTACAAGGCCGGCGACACCACGCTGAAGGGATACATCGCGTGGGATGCCTCGAAGACCGATCCGCGCCCCGGCGTGATCGTCGTGCACGAGTGGTGGGGTCACAACGAGTACGTTCGAAAGCGCGCTCGCATGCTCGCAGAGGAGGGCTACACGGCACTCGCGCTCGACATGTACGGAGACGGCAAGCAGGCGACTCACCCCGAAGATGCGCAGAAGTTCATGATGGAGACCATCAGCAATCAGGAGGTCGCAGCCGCTCGCTTCGACGCTGGACTCGAGCTTCTGAAAGCGCACGCATCGACCGACCCCGCGAAGACCGTTGCGATCGGCTACTGCTTCGGCGGCGCGGTCGTTCTCCACATGGCGCGCTTCGGCAAAGACCTCGACGGCGTGGTGAGCTTCCACGGGAACCTCGCCACCGAGACCCCCGCCAAGCCGGGCGCCGTCAAAGCCAAGGTGCTCGTGCTTAACGGCGCGGCCGATCCGTTCGTTCCGCGCGAACAGCTTGCAGGCTTCGTGAAAGAGATGGATGCCGCCGGCGCCGACTACGAGATCATCGAGTACGAGGGCGCGCAGCACGCGTTCACCAACCCGGACGCCACTCAAAACGGCGAAAAGTTCAAGCTCCCGCTCAAGTACGATCAGAAGGCCGACGAGCAGAGCTGGGC
>CBFCWN010000106.1:0-11262 GCA_965601515.1 uncultured Myxococcales bacterium
CTTCTTCGTCGCTGTCTTCTTCTTGGTCGTGCGCTTCTTCGTCGTGGTGCGCTTCTTCTTGGCGGCCTTCTTCTTCGCCGCGGCCTTCTTCTTCGCCGCGGCTTTCTTGGCGGCGGCTTTCTTCCTCGCAAGGTCCGCCTTCTTCTTCGCGGCGGCCTTCTTACGGGCTAGCTCCGCCTTCTTTTTGGCCGCCGCCTTCTTCTTGGCCGCCGCCTTCTTCTTGGCCTCCGCCTTCTTCTTCTCGAGCTCGCGCTTCTTGGCGGCAGCCGCCTTCTTCTTTTCGAGTGCGACCTTGCGCTTCTCGGCGGCCTTGCGGCGCTCTTCGGCCTTCTTGATTCTCAGCTCTTCGGCCTTCTTCTTCGCTTCGGCCTTTTTGCGTGCGGCTTCGGCAGCACGGCGCTGCGCTTCGGCCTTCTTTTTGGCTTCGGCCTTCTTGCGCGCAGCCTCCTTGCGTGCCTCGGCCTGCGCCCGAGCCAGCTCACGGAGATCAATCGTCTTCGCCTCGACGCGCTTCCGAGCCTTCTTCGGCTTTTCTTCCTCAGGGGGCTCCTCGTCCACCGGGAGCGTAGGAGGCGGCACGAACGGCCTCCTCGGCGCGGGTCGGCTCGCCTTGATGCCCGAGAGCGGAAGGTGGCCAGCCTTCTTGGCGGCGGCATACGCCGCTTTCATCGCGCCGGGCTTCCCGAAGTAGGCTTTCATCGGCTGAAGGTAGAGGGACGTCCACATCTTCTCGCAGGCTGCGCCGAGCCCGGCCGGGATCTTCGAGTGCGTCACCTCGACCTTGGTTCCGCCGGCCACGGGCTCAAACGTGATATCCACCTGGGAGTCGTTCGAGCCCTTCGGAAAATCCCGGGTTCTCCAGGTCATGGCGATCCGGCTGCCGGTGATCAGATAGACATGGGTCGCATCGATGAGACCATCATGCGAAATGACTCGCCCGCCTACCCATGGGTCCACCGTTGCCCGTGCTCCCGTGAAAGCACTGTGGTGGCGCTCGTCCATCCACGCGGAATAAATACGGTTTGGACTCGCGGGTATCACGGACGAGACGGTAAATTCTTCCGTGTCCATCGTCCTACGTTCCTTGACTTGCTGGCCTGTATAAGTCCAGGAAACCCGTTTGAAAACCAGAAAATTTCGCCCCGTTTGGCGTGCTGCCAAGCATTTCTGGGCTGGTTGTAAGCTGTCCGAGCGTGTTCTGCACGGAAAACTGCAGATCTAGGCCTCTGTCTTGACCGGATCATCGGTCGTGCTTCGATGCAGCCCTCGATGGAAGGGACCGGCGATCGGCACGAGTTTTGGATCGATCGAGGCGGCACGTTCACCGATTGCATCCATCGGGACCGCGGCACGGGCGAGCTGCGCGTGACCAAGGTGCTTTCCTCCGATTCGGCGCCGCTCGAGGGGATCCGAGCGCTGCTGGGGCTCGAGGAAGGTGCCCCGCTGCCACCGGTCGAAGTCCGAATGGGCACGACGTTGGCCACCAACGCGCTCCTCGAGCGGGGCGGGATTCCGACGCTGCTCGTGGCCAACGAAGGCCTCGCGGACCTCCCGATCATCGGCGACCAAACCCGCCCCGACCTGTTCGCCCTTCACATCGAACGGCCGGTCCCGCTGGCATCGCACACGGTCGAGACCGGGGCACGACACGGGGCCGACGGTACCAAGCTAGCCGCACTCGATGTGGATCGCCTTCGAGAGGCGCTCGCCGATGCTTCATCCGCAGGGTTTCGCTCCGTCGCCGTTTCGCTCATTCACGCCTACCGAGATGGGTCGCTCGAGACCGAAATCGGCCGTCTCGCACACGAACTCGGGTTTTCGCACGTATCGCTCTCACACGAGGTGTCGAACGAGCTCGGCCTCCTCGGGCGAACGGATACCACGGTGGCCAACGCCTACCTGACGCCGCTGCTCACCGAGTACATGGAAGCGCTCGAACGCGTGATCGGAACGGGCCGCCTCCGAATGATGCAGAGCAACGGCGGCCTGGTGGATGCGGGAGCGTTCATCGGTCGGAACGCGGTACTGTCCGGCCCCGCGGCGGGAGTCGTGGCGACCGGGGCGTTGGCAGACGAGCTCGGGCTCGACGAAGTCATCGGCTTCGACATGGGCGGGACTTCCACAGACGTGTCGCGGTACGCAGGTGACATCGGGCGTACGTTCGAGACCCAAATCGCCGGAATCCGAATTCGCGCTCCGATGATCGAGCTCCACACCGTCGCGGCAGGGGGCGGGTCGATTTGCACGGTCGACGGCCAGCGAATGACCGTCGGCCCAGGCAGCGTTGGCTCCGACCCGGGCCCCCTCTGCTACGGACGCGAGCACGCCCGTGATCTTTCGCTCACCGACGTTTCGTTGTTTCTCGGACGCATCGCGGACGACCGATTCCCATTCGAGCTCGAGCGGGCGCCGGTCGACCTAGCGCTCGTTTCGATCGGTGCCCAGCTTGCTCAGAGTGGCGTCAAGCGCGCGCACGACGAAATCGCGGACGGCTTTCTCCGGATCGCCGTCGACAACATGGCTGCTGCCATCCAGAAGGTGTCCGTCGGGAAGGGTCACGACGTGCGCACCCATGCCATGGCGGTCTTCGGCGGCGCCGGCGGTCAGTACGCGTGCCTCGTCGCCGAACGACTCGGCATTCGCGAGCTCGTGTTTCATCCATACGCGGGCGTACTTTCTGCGTTCGGCATGGGTGTCGCGAGCTTCGAGTGGCACGGAGAGCGGGACGCCGGTCGGGTCGTTCTCGAGAGCTCGTTGCCGACCGAATGGGAGTCGGTGTTCGACGAGCTCGAGCTCAAGGGAAAGAAGACGCTCGACCGCGACGCCACGGCCAATGCCTCGTGGCACGTTCGTCGGCGCGTTGCACTTCGTTATCGGGGCACGGAAACCGCTCTCGAGGTGCCGCTGACCGATGGCGCGGCGATGCGCGCGGAATTCGAGGCGCTCCATCAACGAGAGTTTGGCTATTCGCGACCCGGACATCCCATCGAAGCCGCCACGCTGCGGGCCGCCGTCGAGCTGCGGGAGACCCGGCCCGGCCTGCCGACCGTGAAGACGGGGTCGGGAGTCCCCCTTCGAACGACGCGCCTGTGGTCCGGTGGGGCATGGTGCGAGGCGCCGGTCTACATGCGTGAAGATGTGCCGATCGATCGACGCATCGACGGGCCTGCCATCGTCCTCGATGCGACTGGAACTCTGGTGATCGACGTCGGTTTTCACGGAGCGCGAGATTCACGCGACTACGTCATCGTTCGAAGCGACAGGGAGGCGACCACCGCACCCCGCGGAACGACGGAAGTCGACCCGGTGCTGCTCGAGGTCTTCAACAATCAGTTTCGATCCATCGCGGAGCAGATGGGCGTCGTGCTTCAGCGCACGGCGATGAGCACCAACATTCGGGACCGCCTCGACTACTCCTGCGCAGTGTTCGATGCCGATGGAGGCCTCGTCGCGAATGCGCCGCACATCCCGGTGCACCTTGGCGCCATGAGCGAGTCAGTTCGGGCGGTGCTCGACGCGAATCCAGACTGCGAACCCGGAGACGTGTTCGTCACGAACGACCCGGCTGCCGGGGGCTCCCATCTTCCAGACATCACCGTCGTCACGCCGGTTCACGACGCCTCCGGAGTGATGCGTTTCGCGGTGGCGTCTCGCGGGCATCACGCGGACGTTGGCGGCATCACTCCGGGCTCCATGCCGCCGTTCTCGAAGACTCTGGACGAGGAGGGCGTGGTCTTTCGAGCGATGCGCATCGTGCACGGCGGTGCGTTCGATGAGGGGTTGGTCCGAGACGTGCTCGAGGGCGCGACGTATCCCGCGCGGAACCCAACGGAGAACCTCGCGGACCTCCAGGCGCAAATCGCCGCCAACGAAAAGGGAGTTCGTCTCCTCGGAGAGCTTCTCGAGCGGTACGGACTCGACGTGGTCAGCGCCTACATGCTCCATATCCAAGACAACGCAGCCGACCTCACATCGCGTGCGATCTCGGAGCTCGACGACGGCGCGCACCGTTTCGAAGACAGGCTCGACGACGGCACCAGGATCGCCGTGACGGTGACGGTCGAGGGCGCTTCGATGACCATCGACTTCGACGGGACAGCCGACGCGGTCGACGGCAATCTCAACGCGCCACGAGCGGTCACGATGGCGGCCGTGCTGTACGTGCTTCGCGTCCTCGTCGGCCGGCCGATTCCGCTGAACAGCGGCTGTCTCCGCCCTGTCGACGTTCGCATTCCCAAAGGTTCGATTCTCGACCCCGAGCCCCATCGTGCCGTGGCCTCTGGAAACGTCGAGACATCACAGCGCATCGTCGATGTGCTGCTCGGCGCGCTGGGGCTGGCAGCGGCAAGCCAGGGCACCATGAACAACGTCACATTCGGAGACGAGCACCTCGCCTACTACGAGACCCTTGGCGGGGGTGCAGGAGCTACCGAAGGACATCCCGGCGCCTCGGGCGTGCACACACACATGACGAACTCGAAGTGCACAGACCCGGAGATCCTCGAGACGCGCTTTCCGATCCGCGTTCGACGCTTCTCGCTGCGGCTCAACTCAGGGGGCCGAGGACGATGGCCGGGCGGGCTAGGGCTCGTTCGAGAGCTGGAGTTCCTCGCTCCGATGCGCTTTTCGATCGTATCCGAGCGGCGCCGGATCGCCCCGTATGGTATGCGCGGCGGCGGCGACGGAGCGCCGGGCGTGAATGGTTTGAACGGAGAGCGACTCGGTCATCGAGTCACCGGAGAAGCGTCGTCTGGGGACGTCCTTCGAATCGAAACGCCGGGCGGCGGCGCGTGGGGTGATCCCCCATGAACATCGCCCATCTCTGGCGACGACTGAAGCAAATCGTCGTCCACAACATCCTGCACCTGGATGATACCCCTCATCGTATCGCGTGGGGGGTGTTCATCGGCGCGATGATCGCGTTCACACCGACGCTCGGGATTCAGATCGTGCTCTACATTCCGGTCGCCGCACTGCTGCGCGCCAACAAGGCGTCTGGCATCCCGATCCTCTTCATCAGCAATCCGCTCACGGCGGTGCCTCTCTACTACACCACGTGGAAAGTCGGGGCCGCGGTGCTCCACCCGAACAGCGAGGTGACTCGAGACACGATCAAGGGATGGCTCGGGGATACCGGGCGGGCCCTCAAAGACCAGGGAATCGGCCGACTCCTCGAGGGGGAGTTCTGGGTTTCCGCGGGCAAGATGCTGGCGAGCACGGGTGCAGAGCTCTGGGTCGGTGGACTGATCTGCGGCCTGATCGTCGCGGTGCCCGTGTACTTCATCACACGCCGGGGAATCAACATGGTGCGTCGAATTCGCGATGCGCGCCGACTGCCGCACGGCCCCATGGACGCGCGGTAAAGGAGGAGGTCGCGAGCCGGCGAAACGGTGGTGGTGGCAGGCCGCTCCATCCGGCTCGCGCCTCGAAAAACTAAGCCTTCTTTGCGGCGTCGTCGATACGCTCGGAAAGCTCGCCCATGGACTCGGCGACCGAGCTGATGAGCTCCGACGTCGTCGTCAACGTCTTTGCTGCCGCCTCCACGGCGGTGCGGGAAACGCCGAGCCACAGTGCGGTGACCTGCCTGACGACGGCGACAGCCGCCTGGGCGGTGTCGGTGACGTGATCGGCCACGGCGTTGACGTTCTGTTCGATGGCTTGTTGGGTGGTTTCAGTGTCAGTCATCGGCGTTCTCCTTGTTGGATGTCGATGGGTGGGGCAGGGCGTCCCTGCCCGCGATCAGTTTGCGTCGCGGGTCGTCAAACAAGACCATGAAGGCCTCGGACCCTGCGGGGAGCGACGTACCGGTGAGCCCGCAGGTCGCGTCGTGAACCAGCGTAATCGGCGTCGCACCTACGGCGCCTTCGAGCGGATCGTCGGAGGGGCTCGTCGCAGCGGGCTCCCGGGTCTCATCGGGCGGCTCTTGACCCGTCGGCAAGGGCGCGTCGATCGACTTCTTGCGAATCCGCTGACGCTCGGACTCGAGCTTCTCCGCGACCCCACGAAGCTCGTCCTCGGCCTTCGCACCGACGATATCCAGCGTGTCGAGCGCATCCTCGAGCAGCGCGCGGACCACGTTGGACACCGGCACGCGCCAGGCGTTGGCGACGCGCTTGAGCTCCTGCTCGAGCACCGCGGGCACCCGCGTGTGCAGCACTCGCTCCTTGCGAGGGGGCTTTTTGTCACTCTCGTCGGTCACGCGAGTGATGTAACACAACGTGATACACGGTCGAGTAATTTTGTGTCACAGTTTCGTAAATGCTGGATTTGACCTGTCAAACCCAACTGTTACAGTCCGCCGCCGTGTCTCACCAACGCCGATCCGCGAAGGCTTTCGCGCTCTGCCTCGTCGCCATCGCGGGTCTCACCGCCGCGGACCTCGGGAGCAAGGCCTGGGCGCTCAACCACCTCTCGGAGCCCTCGACCAACCCGGCGGACCCGGTGTGCGAACCGGACGACTACGGCCGGGTACGGCCCCAGCGCAGCCAGCGGGACCCGGTCGTGCTCATCGACGGGTATCTCGAGTTCCGATACGCCGAGAACTGCGGCGCAGCGTTCGGATTCATGCGCGACATGCCGAGTATCGTTCGAAAGGGTGTATTCTACGTCGCCGCGATCGGCGCGGTGGTCCTCCTGCTTTGGATGTTCGTCTCCGGCCGCGGTGGTCCGCTCTTCGCGGTCAGCGTGCCGCTGATCATCGCAGGCGCCGTCGGCAACCTCGTCGACCGAGTGCGCTTCGGCTACGTGGTCGACTTCGTTCGCGCGCACATCCACGACGAGTGGGCGTACCCGACGTTCAACGTCGCCGACGCGTGGATCACCATCGGAGTCGTGCTGATCCTGGTGGAGGGTTTCCTCGACGGGCGCAAAGAGAAGCAGGCGAAGGCGCTCTCAGGCGAAGCGGCGGCGAGCTAGCCCCTCCGATCGCGGCTGCGTCAGGCAGGATCGATCGCAAGGCCCAGTCGGGCGCCTTCGATCTCGGTGTCATGGTCACCGCTGGCCGCCTCGTTTCGATCGAAACCGGTGGCCAGGGTCTCCCCCGCGATGCGCGAGGCGTGCTCCTCGATCGCGTCGGCAAGCTCGCCGTCCGCCGCCCAGCCGACTCGAATGCGGGCCTCGTAGGCCAAGTCCATGGACTTTCTCGCCCGCTGGATGCGGTTGATGACCTCGCGCGCAAGGCCTTCGCGTCGGAGGCTCCCGTCGACGCGCGTGTCGAGCACGACCACCTGACCCGCGCCCGACGCGGCCGCGAAGTCTTCTCGTGCGGCCAGGCGCACCTCGACCTCGTCCGGTGTGAGCTCGACGGGCCCGTCCGGAAGGTCGATGACGATCTTCCCCTCGTCCTCCATCTCCGTGTAGAGGGCTGAGCCGTCGGCCTCGGCGAGGGCCTTCTTGCAGGCCGGCACCTGTTTCCCGAGCTTCGGCCCGAGCACTCGGAAGTTCGGAACCAGCTCGAACTCGACGTACTTCTGCGGCTCCTGCGTGAAGCCGAGCTCGCGAACGTTGAGCTCCTCTCGAATGGCGCTCGCGAACCGATCGATCGCCTGACGTTCTGAGTCGTCGGCGACCACGACGATCGCTTCTGCCAGAGGCTGACGCACCTTGAGCTTGTTCTCGTTCCGAACGCGTTGTCCAAGCGCGACGACGTTGCGCACTCGCCCGACCGTCGCACGAAGCTCGTCGTCGACGCGGGCGTCGTCCGGTTCAGGGAACGACGCGAGGTGAACCGATTCGGGCGCCGAGGGGTCCTGCTGCCGAACGAGATTCTGAAAGAGCGTCTCCGTCATGAACGGGATGAACGGCGCCGCAAGCTTGGTGAGGTCGACGAGCGCTTCGTAGAGGGTGCCGAACGCCGCGTGCTTGTCGGCGCTGTCGCCTTCCGCCCAGAAACGCGAGCGGCTGCGGCGGACGTACCAGTTGGAGAGGCCGTCGACGAAGCCGAGGAGGTGGCGCACGGCCATGTGGCTCTTGAAGTCGTCGAGCTCTTGGCGGACGGCGCGCACGGTGGCATCGAGCTCCGCAAGCACCCAGCGGTCCATGTCAGGGCGCTCCGCGAGCGGTGGTCGTTCGGCGCCGGGCTCCCAGCCGTCGATGTTCGCGTACGTGACGAAGAAGCTGTAGACGTTCCAGATCTTCAGCAGAAACTCGCGGACCGCGTCGGTGGCCGCATCGTCGAAGAAGCGGGTGTTCTGCCCAGGCACGGTTCCGGCGTAGAGCGCCCATCGAACCGCGTCGGCGCCGACGCGATCCATCAACACGAGCGGATCGGTGTAGTTCTTGTCGCGCTTGCTGAGCTTTTTTCCCTTGGCGTCCGTCATCAGGCCGAGGACGACGCAGTTCATGAAGGGGTGGGGCAACGAGCGCTCCGGGAACATCAGCGAGCTGATCGTCATGAGCGAATAGAACCAGCCGCGCGTCTGATCGACGGCCTCGGTGATGAAGTCCGCGGGAAAGCTCCGCTCGAAGGCGTCGGTGTTCTGGTGGGGGAAGCCCCACTGCGCGAACGGCATGCAGCCCGAATCGAACCACGCGTCGATCACTTCGGTCACGCGGCGGTAGGTTCCAGGCTCTCCTTCGTTCTGCCACGTGACCTGATCGATCCACGGCTTGTGGACCATGAGGTGGTCCTGAATCGTCGGGTCTTTCGCCTTGGCTGCCTCGAAGTGGGCGAACGCGTCGGGGTTGCGCTCGAGAATCTGCGCGACGGAACCGATCGCTTCCATCCTTCCGGTCTCGTCGTTCTTCCAAATCGGAAGTGGAGTACCCCAAAAGCGTTCGCGGGAGAGCGCCCAGTCGACGTTGGCCTCGAGGAACTGGCCCATGCGCCCGTCCTTGATGTGTTCGGGCTCCCAGTGGACCTGCTGGTTGTTCTCCTTGACGCGTCCGATCTCCTGTGTGGTCCGGATGAACCATGAGCGACGAGCGTATTGGACGAGCGGGTCGTCCATCGCACGCCAGCAGAACGGGTAGTCGTGGCGGTAGACCTCTTCTTTGAAGAGAACGCCGCGTGACTTGAGGTTGCGGATGATGTCGCGGTCCGCCTCCTTGCAAAAGCGACCGGCGAAGTCGGTGACCTCTGGCGGGAACGTGCCGTCCGGCTCGAGAAGCTGGAGGAAGCCGAGGCCCTTTTCCCGGCAAACGCGGAAGTCGTCTTCGCCGAACGCCGGCGCGAGGTGGACTAGGCCCGAACCGCTTTCGAGGGAAACGAAGTCGCCCGTGACGACCTCCCATGCTGGACCGCCGTCCGGCTCGGCGTATCGAAACGGCGGCTCGTACTTTCGTCCTACCAGGTCGCTGCCTTTGCGCGTTTCGAGGACTTTGGCGTCGTCGCCGATCACCTTGCCGACGAGCGCGGCGGCGAGGATCAATCGCTCGCCGTCTTCAAGCTCGACGGTGGCGTACTCGGTGTCGGCGGCGACGGCGAGCGCGATGTTCGAGGGGAGGGTCCACGGCGTCGTCGTCCATGCGAGGAACGACGTGTTGTCTTCACCGATGACCGGAAAGCGGATCATCACGGAGGGGTCGTCGACCTTCTTGTAGCCTTGACCGACCTCGCCCGCGCTGAGCGCGGTTCCTCCCTGAGGCCACCACCAGACCACCTTGTAGCCTTGGTAGAGTAGCCCCTTGTTGAACATCTCGGAGAGCGCCCACCAGGCGCTCTCGACGTAGGACTTGTGGAACGTGACGTAGGCGGAGTCGAGGTCGACCCAGAAGCCGATGCGCTCGGTCATCTTCTGCCACTCGCCGATGTACTTGAACACCGAGTCGATGCACTTGCGACTGAACGCCTCGACGCCGTATTCCTCGATCGCGTCGCGACCGCTGATGCCGAGCTCTTTCTCGACCTCGACCTCGACCGGAAGACCGTGGGTGTCCCAGCCCGCACGCCTCGGCACGTGATAGCCGCACATCGTGCGGTATCGAAGGAAGACGTCCTTCATCACACGGGTCAGGACGTGGCCGGGGTGGGGCATCCCGTTGGCCGTCGGCGGTCCCTCGTAGAAGATGAACGTCTGCTTGTCCTCTCCGCCCTCGAGCGACTTCTCGAAAATGCGGGCATTCTCCCAAAACGCGAGCTGGGTCGCGTCGAGCTCGGGGAAGGCGACCTGCGGGGAGACGGGGTCGAACATGGCCACGCGGCATACCACGACGCACGCTGATTTCCACTGGGTCTCGCTGGTTTGAGTCGACGGCGACGGCCTGTTAGACCCCGCGCATGGCAGAGTTGATCGACGGCAAGGCGCTTGCCAAAGAGGTGCGAGCGGAGGTCAAGGCGAGGGCGGAAGCGTTCGAGGCGCGACACAACCGCAAGCCGGGGCTGCACGTGGTGCTCGTGGGCGAGGATCCGGCGTCCCAGGTCTACGTTCGCAACAAGGAGCGCGCCGCCGAGAAGTGTGGAATTGCGGGCGCTGTGCACCGCCTCCCGGCGACGACCTCTGAAGCGGACCTCTTGGCGCTGGTCTTCGAGCTCAACGGCGACGACAACATCGACGGAATCCTCGTGCAGCTACCGCTGCCGGAGCAGCTCGACGATCAGACCATTGTCGACGCGATCGACCCGGCGAAGGACGTCGACGGACTGCACCCCTTCAACGCCGGCCTTTTGGCAGTGGGTCGACGAGGCCTTCGTCCGTGCACGCCGAGCGGCTGCATGCGCATGCTCGAGCACGTCGGATGCGACCCCAAAGGAAAGAGGGCGCTCGTGCTCGGCCGCAGCACGCTCGTCGGAAAACCGATCGCCATGATGCTGCTCGAGAAGCACGCGACGGTTACCATCGCACACTCCCGGACCGAAAACCTCGGCGAACGATGCCGCGAGGCGGACATCCTCGTCGCCGCCGTGGGTCGCCCGAACCTCGTGAAGGGCGACTGGGTCAAAGAAGGAGCCGTCGTGATCGACGTCGGCATCAACCGCCTCGACGACGGCACGCTCACCGGCGACGTCGACTTCGAAGGCGCCTCGGAACGAGCCTCGCACATCACCCCGGTCCCAGGCGGCGTCGGCCCCATGACCATCGCAATGCTCCTCTCGAACACGGTCACCGCCGCCGAATCAAGAATCTAAGGGACACGCAGGGCCCCTAGAACCCCTGCAATCTCGATGGTTTGCAGATCAAGCCGCGCGATTTGCAAGAGTTGCTTGGATTTGCCAAGCGAGGTCGAGGCGAGACGTCTGGAGGTCATGCTGGGTTGGGCCTTGGCAAGACGGGTGGCGGTCATGCTGGGCAAGTCTTGGCAAGACGGGTGGCGGTCATGCTGGGC
>CBFCWN010000107.1:0-11246 GCA_965601515.1 uncultured Myxococcales bacterium
CGAGCCACGCTAGCACATCGTTGGCGAGTGTAATGTGAGCCGATCAGTCGAGCGCGTATCGAATCGGCAATGCGATTTCGCGCTCGCGCCAGTGAAGCGCATCGGGCGGAGGCGGGATATGAAGCGCCGTGACGGAAGCCGTTGCGGATTCGTCGAGGACGGCATGCCCCGACGACGAGAGAACGCGCACGGAGACGATGCGCCCGTCGGGACCAATGGTGACGCCGAGACGTAGGCGGCCCTCGAGCTTCCGACGTACCGCCGAGCTCGGATAGTTGCGAGACGCAATCTTGTTGACCTCTCGCTGGACTTGGGCGAGCCAGGCTCGAAGCGCGGAACGGCGTTCCACGCCTTCGCTACCGCTCCCGACTCCAGAACGGGTTGCGTTCGGATCGGATCCCGCCGATCCGGACACGGTCGACGGCGCGGAGTCTCCGTCCGACTCGCCAGGGGTCCCGGCGTCGCCCACGGCAGTCGAATCGGCGACGACCTCTGGCGGCTTCGAAGTTGGCTTTGGCTTGGTGGGCGCGGGAGCGACGGGCTTTTTTTGGGGACGAACTTTGCGGAAGACCTGCTTGGGCGGCTCGGTCGGTTCGACCGCGTCGCCGACCTGCGGGTCGTCACCAAGACGCCCGCCCCCATCCTCGGTGATCGTCACGAACTCGATTACGCGGAGTTCTGGACTCGGCTCTTCCGGGAGCGGCGAGGACGCCAACGCGGCAAACAGAACACCATGCACCGCGAGCGATGAAACGAGGAAGCTCCAAAACCGGGTCAACATGGTCGCATGACTCTGACATTGATAATCATCTTCAACAAGTACCCTCCCCGTTTTAGGCCATCCCCGACGATGCGCGGCTTGTTCGGCATGGTTTCGGGCCCTTAGAAGGTCACCTGCACGCCCACCTGGAAGGAGAGCGGCGCGTTCGGGCGCGCGCCGAAGGGTCTCCTCGACACGATGGCCCGGGTGTTCGTGATGTTTTGAAGCCGGACGTACGCCTCGACCGGCTCGAACCGTACCCGCCCGACCACGTCGAGCGTGAAGAACGGGTCGGTCGACGGGAGCGGCTGTAGACCGACGACGCCCTCGGTCGTCTTTCCGAAGTAGTTTCCAATGAGGTAGGCGCCCCAGAACGTGCGCTCGAACCCGAGGCGCGCGTTCAAGACGTGCGCCGGGATGTAGGGAATGGGATCCCCTCGTTCGACATCGCCGATCGTCGGGTCGGACGACTCGAACGTCGTGCGATAGGTCGCACTGGTGAACGTGTACGCGACGCGGAATGGCATCGATAGGTTGCGCGGAAGCGGCGCCGTGTAGCCTCCGAGCACCTCGACCCCACCTACGAACGCGCGCCCATTGTTGAACTGCTCGTTCACCTGGTCGGGATTGCAGCCGGCCGACTGCGTGCACTCGCTCGTGATGTTGCTGTAGTCGTTGAAGAACCCGATGACCTCTGCGAAGCCGAGCGAATCGTTGGTCACGTAGCGGAAGCCCGCCTCGTAGTTGATGGAGAGCTCCGGGTCCGCGGTCGCGCGGTTGCCGGGCGTGACCGCGCTGAAGCCTCGGTGAACACCTGCCAGCGCGGCCAGGCCCTCGAGGATGGTGTACTGAAGCCCGATGCCGGGCAGAAAAACGAGCTGTGGATCCTCTCGGACGCGACCGAGCTCCGGCGCGTTCTTACGGTCTTCGAAAAACGTTCGAATGTATTCGACGCGAAGTCCGGGCTTCACGACGAGGCCTCGATACTCGAGGCCGTAGACCAGGTATCCCGCCAGCGCCTGCGCCTCACCTTTGTTGTCGTCGATGAGGAGATCCGGGTTCTCGTTGAAGGTGATGCCGTCCCAGACCAGCTGGGTATTCTCCATCCGGTAGCCCTGCTCAGGCTGAAAGCGATCGACCGAGTCGTAGTGGAATCGAAGTCCCGACTCGATTTCGTGATGGAGCTTCCCCGTGTCGAAGTCCGCCCGAAGCTTCGTTTGAATCCCAAGCACGACGAACTCCCGCTGGTTGCGGATGACCATGATGTCTTGCGCGTCGGTCCCGCCGCTCGCCGAAGGGGAATCCTGCTCACCCGTCAACACCTGGTAGTACGAGTCGAGCGGTGGCGTGTTGGGCTGCGAGAGCACTTCGAGGAACTGAGTGCCGTCGCGGAACTGATTGGTGCGCTCCCAGGTTCGGTCGAAGTCGTGCCAGTAGCCGGTGGTCTCGAGCTTGATGTTGTCACCCACCGCCAGGTTGTGGGTCAGGTCAATCGCGGCGCGCCACCAGTCCATGTTGTCGAGCTGGCTCGATGTGTAGCGGCGGTCGGGGTCGGCGCGGAAGTCCGCGTCGGTGAGGCCAAGGTACGTTTCGTTCGAGTTTTCCCTAGAGCCAACGAACTTCAGCGTGAGGCGGTTGAAGGCGTGTGAGTCGAGGTCGTTGTTGACGAAGCCTTTGAACATGAGCTCGCCACGCTGGAAGCCCGTGTTGCCGCGCCCGAAGTCCCCATCGATGCGCTTGAACCCCTGCGTGCCGAGGTAGATCCCCTCGACGACGAAGCCGCCCCAGTCGTTTTGCCTCCCGTAGTGCACGTGTCCGCGGACCGTCTGAAAACGGCCGTACGACAGGTCCACCTGGCCTCTCGGCACTTCTGGCACGGGACGACTCAGGTAGTTGACGGCGCCCGCGACCGTCTGCGGCCCGTAGAGAATCGCGGCGGGCCCTTTGAAGACCTCGACGCCCGAGATTCTCGCCATCATCGGGAAGTAGTACGCCGCAGGCGCGGAGTACGGCGCCGGTCCGAAGAGCACGCCGTCTTCCATCAGCGTCACTTTGGAGCTTCGATTGGGGTTGGTGCCGCGGAGGCCGATGTTGGGGCGGAGGCCGTAGCCGTCTTCCTGTCGAATGTAGACGCCTGGCACCTGCAAGAGAACCGCGTTCGGGTCGTCGTACTGAAGGGTCTCGAGCTCTTTTTCGTCGAGCGCCTGCACGGAGCCGCCCATGCGAAAAATGTCCTCGGGGGTGTATCGGACGGTGACCTCACGGAGCTCGGGCACAGGCTCGTTGGGACGTGCCTTCGGCGGGGAGCCTTCTTCCCCTTGGCCCTGCGGGGCGGCCTCCTCGTCGTCGTACACCTGTTCGTCGAGAAGCTGGAGCTCTTCTTCGAGCATCGCGTCATCGAGGCTCTGCTCCTCCTCAGGTTCCTGTGCGGAGGCGGGTGCGGCCACGGCGGCTGCAAGAGCCAGGATCGTCGCACTCGCGCCGAGACCGCGCTTGCGAAGTCGCAACGTTCTAGACGCGGGGTTCACTACTGATCGTGCTCCCTCGTCGCGAGTCGGTGGTTGGCCTTCGGGTACGCGGGCAGAGGGTGCCCTGGCGGGCTTGGGGCAATCCAGCGGGCAAGCGACACACCGTCATCGACGTTCACCAAGTTGACTTCAGGGTCGATCATCGCAACCGCACGCCGACCGTTCAGCGACACCAACGCGTCCACGCGAACTTCCACGCCTTGACGGCCCTCGGCCTCGAAATCGCTCGCAATCTGGTGAGCGAGCTGCAGAATCAGGTCGGGCTGACCGGACATCTCTCGCTCCTGGTGGCTCGTCAGATAGCGACTCGGCGGGACCTGCACCTCACGGTCGGCTCCGTCCCATCGAACGCGATAGCGAATGCTGCCGTTCTTCTCCCGGACCATGACGCGCCAGGAGTAACGCATCCCCTGTTCGTGCCAAAGGACGTCGCCTGGGTAGAGATGTGCCCGCAGCGGCGCGATCACCTGCACCACGCAATACGCAGCGACGGCAACGGCCATCGCCTGCGACCATCGCCCGGCGGCGGCGGGCTCTCTCCCCGAGACGCCCGGGTTCGCGGCCGGCGACGGCACCGCCACACCGCGAAGCCTCGCAAGAAGCGTCCGCGGCCAGTCCGCGTCGAAGAACAACGTCGCGCCGCTGACCATGAGGAACGGGAAGACCCCGATCACGAACAGGAGGTGGGTGCCGATGTGAAAGAAGACCACGGTCGCGAACGCATACGGTCGGGTGCGGCGCCAGAGGAGAAAGGGAACGACCAACACGTCGTTCAGGAACCCCGCCCAGCTCATGATGTGAGGCATCGCCGGCAGCGTGAGGAGCCCGCCGATGATCGGCGTCTCGGTCCGGGCCGCCAACCAAATGCCGAGGGGCTGGGCGTGGATGAGCCAGTCCGGCTGGAACTTCGCGAGACCCGCGTAGAAGTAGACGACACCGATCTGAAAGCGCATCAGGTAGAGCATCCAGGCCGGCACGACGGGTGCGAACCGTCCGGGGCGGAGCCAGGCGTCCACCGACCACGCCCGGTGCAGGGGCAGGAAGCACATCAGAAACGCGAGGAGGCTGACCAGGTAGTAGTGGTTCAGGTAGTTCGTGACGTCGATCAGCTCGACGTAGGTGAACACGAAAAAGAGAGCCACGATGGAGATTCGGTAGAGGAACCCTACCGCCACGAACGCAGCAAGCACCGCCATCGCAATGAACGCGACGGTCATCCAGGGTTCTTCGAGAACCTCGACCCACTCGAAGCCCCAATACTTGAAGAAGAAGGTCGGCTGCACGAAGAAGCGGTCGACCCACCCGTTCGAGACGAACCGGATGCTGCTCCAACAGAGGATGGCTCCGAACAGGAATCGGAACACCGCAAGCGAGGCGGCGTCGCGGGGCTCGAGAAGAGCGGTTCGAGCGCGATCCAGCATCAGTCGTTGTCGCCTGCGGCTCGGTCCGGGGCCTCGAGGTCGAGCACGGAAAGGAAGTCGGACTTCAGAATGTCGGTGACGGCCTGGATCGCCGCGTGCGCCCGCTCCATCGAGACCGGGTCCTGCGTCAGCGCCTCTCGAAACGTGCCGGGAACCGCTTCGGTTGCAGCAATCGCCTCCGTGATCGCGGTGGACATGTCCTCGGCGACGTCCGCGGCACCCATGTCCGTCAGCAGGTCGTCGTAGCCCAGGGCCTCCGGGTCGTCGGGACTTCCGCCGTGGAACGTCGACTGGAACGCACGAAGGTTCGCGAGAACATGCGGCTTCGACCACGTCGCCCAGAGCGACTCGAGGTCGTCCGGACACTGCGCCTCACTGCAGCCCGTGATGCCGAGCGGCTTCGCGATCTTCATGTCCTTGCTCTCCTTCTCGAGATAGAACATGGCGTCGGACACCGCGTTGAGCCCCTCTTGGGCGGAGCCGTATACCGCACCCGAGCGCCCGGGGTTCGTGAGCTCCTCGATGAAGTTGCCACCGTTCGGCGACCACGCGTCGACGAGGTCATTCGCTCGACGCTTGACGAGCGTCGCAAGCGCAGCTGCGTACTCGACGCGCCGTGCCGGGATCATGTCCGCCATGTCCTCCCAGATGCCCTGGCTGTTGAGCGGATCGAGCGCGGTACAGTTGTTGTCCGGATTGTCGCCGAAGAGAAGGTACTCGATCGCCCAAAGACCAAGCGGCGCGCCGCGCGTGGAGCCGATGGCGTCCGGATCGTCGTGCGCGTCGCCGACGGTCTGGCGGTCGATCTCGCACAGGTTGAGAAGCGGCCACGAATACGTGAACGCCCGAAAGTCCTGCCCCCCCATCACGCTGAGGCTCGAGCCGAGGGGCCCGAACTGCATCACCTCGAGCTGCTGCCAGGTCGCCATCGCCGTTTGCCACGCGGCTCGCGCCGCATCTCGGTTTTCCGGAGTCGCCTCGGTCAGCGCCTGCTCGAGGGCCGCGGCTTCCTCGGCGAACTGATTCTGGAGTGGCACCGCAACGTTCTCTCCAATCGAAGCCAGCACCTCTCCCCGTCGGCCACTGTCGGGGGGGACGCCGGAACCGCCCGTGCCCGAGGAGCTGCTGCTGCAGCTCAACGCGGCGACGCTCAGCGCGAGCAGCGCAAACGACTCACCAGCCCGTGACATTCGCTTCCTCGAAATCATATGCATCTCCAATTCGGGTCCGCGCCTCGAGAAGTTGGGCGCGGTAAGTCTCGTCATCGGCCGGCTCTGTGGCCGACGCTCCGACCGGCGCATCCTCCACCGCCTGGTGCAGGGCGGTGAAATCCGCGTCGGTCATCGGCGAACGGGGATTGAACTGAAACCCCAGCGCAAACCCCTTGAGCTCCGACCAGTGCTTCGCATGGTCGGCGAAGCTGTAGTCCGACGTGCCGATGTCGTCCATGTCCGAAAGCACGTCGTTGATGTAGTGAATCGCCGTCGCGGCGTAGGCCTTCTCCCATGTCAATACCGCGACGTCGCGAAACGCCTGGAGCGCCGCTAGATCGACGGCCTCCCCAGATTCGAACGCGGCGGTGATCAGCGCGCGTCCACCGCGGAACGCGGAATCGGCGTCGGCCGTGAAGTCGGTCGGTGCGTCCTCCGAGCTGCCCAGGTCGCGCTTTGCCGCGTTGACCGACGCGGCGAAGTTGAACTCCTGAAAAAGATCAATCAGCTCGTCACCGTTGGAGTCGTGGTAGCCGTTTTCGTACTCCGCTCGACCCCCCGCGGCGGAAATCTCTTCATCCGTGTATTCGCTGTAGTCGCGCGCCGCGCCGAAGTAGCCATACGCCTCGTCCCACTGGTGCTCGAGGGTGGTGTAGGCGTTGTCGGCGTCGATCTCGTTCGGCGCGAGTAGCCCCTTGCCGTCGACGTCGTCGTCCAGGTAGTCGTCCGTGCCCTGACTGAAGGCCACGGCGCCGAGCAAAAACTTCTCGAGGAGCTGGCTCAGGTCGAGGCCTTGGGGTGTCAGGTAGAGCGGCGTCGCCGCATCGATCGGGAAGTTGCCCGTCGCGGCGGAGGCCGCCTGATGCGCGAAGGTCCACAAGTACGCTCGGACCAGCCCTTCGGGCGTGGCTGGCGTGCCGAGCTCGCCGTCCGCGTTGACGTTCAGATTCGCGGTCGCCCAGCCTTCGAAGTCACCACCGGTCCAATCCGCGTGGTCGGTGACCGAATCGTTGCCGGCGGTCTTGGAAAGAAGGTTGGCGTCGTTGAAGTCGGCGTAGGTCGCTTGGAGCGTGGCATCGTCGTCCGACACGAGCTGCGGGATCGTGCGAGCCGGATTGGCTTCACCACCGACCTCGTAGAGCGGGGTCAGCAGTGCGTAGACTTCGTCGGCGGTGTCGTAGCGATCGAGATCCCGACCGGCGAGCACGTCGTCGCTGATCGACTTGAGCAGCCCGACCAAGTCTTCGATGAGCACTTGCCGGGTGCTCTGTCCCGTGTAGGCGACCGTCGACTCGCCTTCGCGTTCGAACGCGTAGGTGTCGGGGGCGGCGGGGCCGCTCGTTTCGCCCGAGCTACTGCTGCATCCAGCGAAGATCAGGCAACCGTTGAGGAAAAGAGCGAGGGCATAGGGGGGCTGAAGGCGCATTCGAACTCCCTTATTGAAAGTGAAAATCAATTGCGGGAGAGCTACCATTCGTGGATATGGCGCGCAAGGGAAATTTTGGTCGAACCCCCGGCCGCGCTGGCCGCGCTGGCCGATCAGGCCTCCCAGGGCCCGACCCGGCGGGGCGTCAGAGCGGGGCCCGTGCAAGCTCGGCCGTCGACGGACCTCGCGTGAGCGTGAACAGCCGGAGCCCGAGCAGGACCGCCGCAACGGCAAGCGCGACGAGCAGCCCCCACCAAACCCCGATTGCACCGACCGACGTCCTCAGCCCAAGCCAGGCGGCGACAGGAAAACCAATCACCCAATAGGCGACCGCGGTCATGACCATGGGCACGCGGACGTCCTTCAAGCCGCGAAGGGCCTGGTTCGCGGCCACCTGGATTGCGTCGAACAGCGCAAAGGCTGCGGCGACGGGTAGGAACGATGCCACGAGATCGAGGAGGACGGCCGACCCCGGGTCGGCCTCATCGAGATAGAGGCTTCCCACCCAACGCGGCTCTAGCATCACCGGAACGGCAACGATCATGATCGCGCCGATGCACGCGAGGATGGAAACCGCGGACGCGATGCGCACACCTTGGATGTCGCCCTTCCCCTTCATCAGCCCAACGCGGACCGCGCCAGCCATCGACAGTCCGAGCGGCATCATGAACGCAAGAGCCGCGACGTTGAGGGCCACTTGGTACGCCGCCATCTCATCGACGCCGATACGACCCATCAGGAACACCGCGGCATTGAACAGCATGGCCTCGAACGTGGCGGTCACGCTGATCGGCCAGCCGAGTTGGACGACTTCTCGGAGACGCGCCCAAGACGCACTCCAGAAGCCTTTGAACAGATGGAAGCGACGACTCGACGGCTCGAGGCGGATGTAGAGCACGACCAGTGCGAAGCCTGCGAGGTTCGCAAGCGACGATGCGATGCCGGCGCCCACGAGCTCGAGCCTCGGGAAGCCCCAGTTGCCGTAGATCAGTAGCCAGTTGAGGAACGCGTTCAGCGCAGTCGCCACCACGATCAGGAGAAGCGGCGCTCGCGTGTGCCCGATGACGGCGAGGAAGTTCCGAAGCGCCATCGTCGCAACCATGAACGAGAGGCCCGGCGCCATCGCGAGGACATACGGCTCCGCCATCTTCGCCGGATTCGCGGGCTGACCGAGCGCCGTCGCAATCTCGGTCGTGAAGAAGAAGAGCGTGGAGAGCGCGGCGATGCCGGTGAAGATGGTCCACAGAGCCATGCGGACAGAGCGGCGCGCGTCGTCGACCGCATCGGGGTCCGCGCCCAGCGCGTGGCTCACCATCGGCGACACCGCCATCGCAGGACCGAACCCAAAGAGGAAGATCGCGTAGAGGATCACGAGGCCGAGCGATGCCGCCGCGAGGGGTTCGGGACCGAGGCGCCCGATCATGACGACGTCGATCGTGTGGATCGAGAACTGGACGAGCTGAGTCAGCCCCATCGGCACACCGAGGGTGAGCAGCTCTCGAAGCTCTTTTCGCCAACGTCCCATGGGGCGGGGACTATGTCGGAAAACGCTCGCCCGTTACACGTCGTTGCGCCAAAGCCACCGGAAGGCTTGCCTCAGGGCCGATGGGCCGTCGCGTTCGATCACGTCCCCGTGGGCCAGGACGAGCCTGTCGAAGGGCAAATCGACCAGTCGGGAGACCTCTCGTCGTGCGAGGTCTCGCTTCATCGCCATCCGCTCGAGCACGGTCGTTTGGCAGCCCGGATACCCGAGAAGCGCCCGCATGACGGCGCGGGTAGACCACGGGGCTGACCGCGGAATGTTGTACGCGAGATCGCTGACGATGAGGGTTCGGCTCGGTCGGTGCAACACCACGACTTCGTTCGTGAACGAAAAGCAAGTGAGCGGAAAAAGCGATACCTCGTCGCCGAACGGATGGGTCCGCTGGTCGAGGACGCCCGCAAAGTCGAGGTCCGGGCGCTTCTCGGGAAGCCCGGGCGCTGCCCAAGCCTCGAGCCCGGCGTCTGCCCAAGGCTTCACATGGAGGTGGTGGAACAGGTTGGGTGCGAGCACCCAATGGGGGCTACCGAGCACTGAGATCTCGTCGGGGTTCATCGGGATCGGGGAGTGCACGAGCAGACCGCGATCGAGGGCGAGCACGGTCATCCGCGTGCCCAGCTCGAGCCCCATGAAGCGCTGCGGTGCCTCTGCGACGTGAACGCCGTCTGCGATTTCGGTGAGGCTCGATGGCATTAAGACTCCGCTGAGGCGTAGTGTTGGCGCTCCGGCGAGACAACCCAGTTCATCGTCGCTTGAGATGCGGCATGCACTGTGGTTTGCTCCGCGCATGCTTCGCGTGTCGGCGCTCGGCCTGACGTTCGCCGCCATCCTTTGTGCTTTCGGCTGTGTCCCCGAACCGACGGGGCGCCCCGTGTGTGGTGACGTCCCCGAGTGCAACGACCCGTCCGACTTCTTCGTCACGCGCGCCTCCGCCGTCCGCGACGACTAGGGACACGCAGGGCCCCGAAAACCCCAACGTTTCTAGACTCTTACAGATCAATCCGCGCGATTTGCGAACAGCGCGGCGTTTCTGGCAGGCCGCGACACCCACAACGGCACCCTCACCCGCCACGGCGAGGTCATCGTCTCGCTGACGAACGACCATGGCGAACCGTCGAAACCATCAACACGGACGAATCAGGCGCCGTCGAGCTGCGGGCCACGCTCGGGGGCGATGTCGCCACGCGGCAAAGCCCGAAGGCGAGCGTGAGGTGAGGTCCCGCGTCGAGCGAGGCCCGGGAACACTTCGCGTGGCTTTAGTGGACGAAACGACAGCCGAGCTGGACGCCGACTAAGGACCCTCGCGCGAGGGTCGTGTTTCCGGGGCATGTCCTGGACAGTCCGCGGGAACGCTGAACGCAACGCGTTGCAAGCTGGGTGCGGATGATGAACGGTGACGACCAGGTGCCGCGCGCGGAGCTCGGCGGCACATGGTTTCGCTCAAACACGAGCGGGGCCCGACCGTAGACTCGATCACCAGTGCCGCGCCGGTGTGACCCTGAGGCCACGCCGTTGAGCACCACCGCCGCGCCACCCGACCTCGACTCCCGCAAAGAATCCTACTCCGACATGAACGACTGGCTGAACATGCTGGTCCGAAAGCGGATTGCGAAAGCTCGAACCGACGGCGAAGCGCTCTCGGCCGAGGTCGCGTGGGTCGCGGAGCACGAACACGACGTCTACCGCAAGCGCTTCAAGCCGGTGGTATTTCTCGTGCTGGCGCTCATCGTCTACGGGATCGCGCAGACGACGCAGCCGCTCGCGTTGCTCGCGACGTTCGTCATCTTCTATTTCTACATCGATTTCTACAGCGGCGTGCTTCACGTGGTGCTCGACAATCCCCGTTTCGTGAACCTCCCGTTGATCGGTGTGCCGTGCGTGGAGTTCCAATGGCACCACACCTTCCCCTACGACATCTCGACGCGCCGACTCCTCGACGTCTGGGGCGACCTCAACGTGCTCCTCATCGCCAAGACACTGATTCTCTTCGCGCTGTGTGGGTTCTCGACCACGGTGTTCACAGTGGCCGGCATGGGCTACGCCTTCGGCTACGCGAACCAGTTCTCACACCGCCTCACGCACACCGCCCCGAACAAGCGCGGCGATGCGGCCACCTGGCTCCAAGACCATCGCGTGCTGCTGCCACCCGCACTCCATCACATCCATCACAAAGACCACACACAGTCGTTTCCAGTCCTCAACGGACACAGTCGCCGACTGATTCAACAACTGCTGAAGGTCGTTCCCAACGGCTACTTGTGGCTAGCGCTCTTCCTGCTGCTGTCAGCGTTCGATCTCGTGGCCGTCGTCTGGCTACTCAACCGCCTCTTCTGAACCCCGCGAACAGGCCGCGCGGCCTG
>CBFCWN010000108.1:0-11039 GCA_965601515.1 uncultured Myxococcales bacterium
ACCGCCCCCACGCCGGCGCCCGCCGCCGAGCCATCCCCCGCCGCCGTGGCCGCTGCAGGGACGGCCGCACCGGCTGCATCCGACCCGGTGGTCGAGAAGGTCCTCGCCATCGTGGCCGAGCAGACCGGCTACCCCTCCGACATGCTCGACCTCGAGCTCGACCTCGAAGCCGACCTCGGCATCGACACCGTCAAGCAGGCCGAGACCTTCGCCGCTGTCCGCGAAGCCTACGACATCGAGCGCGACGAAAACCTCGAGCTTCGCGAGTTTCCGACGCTCAACCACGTGATTGGCTGGGTAAGGAGCAAGCGCCCCGACCTCGCTGCGCCCGCCGATCCCGACCCTGCGGCGACGGCCCCCGCTCCGAGCGAAGCGACCAGCGCGGCTTCCTCGAGCGGGGACGACCCGATCCGCCAGAAGGTCCTCGAGGTCGTCGGCGAAGTCACGGGGTATCCCGAGGAGATGCTGGAGCTCGACCTCGACCTCGAGGCGGATCTCGGCATCGATACCGTCAAGCAGGCGGAGACCTTCGCTGCCGTCCGCGAGGCCTACGACATTCCGCGCGACGACAACCTCGAGCTCCGCGACTTCCCGACGCTCAACCACGTGATCGCCTGGGTGAAGGAACGCTTGCCCGCAGCCGGCGGCGCAGCCACGGCCGACTCGCCCGAAGAAGACGCCGCGGCGCCTGTGCTCGAAGCGACGGCACCCAGCGGCGGCGGGGTCCGACGGGTGCCCCATCCCGTACTCCGGCCACCGATCTCGCTCTGCAAGAGCACCGGGGTGCAGCTCGACAAAGGCGCGCGTGTGATCGTGATGGCCGATCGAGGTGGCGTCGCAGACGCGCTGGTCGACCAGCTGAACCGCGTCGGCATCAACGTCCTCAAGATCGACGACGTTCCTTCGGCAGACACTCTCCTCGAGCGGCTCGACGGCTTCACCGCGGAAGGCTCCGTCCGCGGGGTCTACTGGCTCGCTGGACTCGACCGGGAGGCGCCGATCGCGGAGCTATCCCCCGAAGCATGGGACCAGGCGGTTCGAGCGCGGGCGAAGCTGCTCTACGCCACGATGCGCAAACTCTACGACCAGGTGTCCGACGCGGGCACGTTCCTGATTTCGGCAACGCGCCTCGGGGGCCAGCATGGACTCGACGCCGACGGCGCATTTGCACCCCTCGGCGGCGCCGTCAGCGGCTTCACGAAGACCTACAAGCGCGAGAAGCCCGACGCCAACGTGAAGGTCGTGGACTTCGAAGCGGGCTGTGAGCCTTCGACGGTCGCCGAACGACTCGTCGGCGAGACGCTTCTGGATCCTGGCGTCTGCGAGGTCGGGTACACGGGAGACGACCGATGGGCCATCACGGCATCGTTCGCCCCACCGAGCGAAGAGCGTCCGATAGAGCTCGGCAAGGAGACCGTTTTCGCGGTGACCGGTGCCGCGGGCTCGATCGTGTCGGCGATCATTGGAGACCTCGCGCGCGCGACAGGCGGAACGTTCCACCTGCTCGATCTGACTCCGGAGCCCGACGCGAGCGATCCGGACCTCCAGCGACTGAGAACAGACCGGGATGGACTGCAGCGCGATCTCTTCGAGCGGCTCAAGCAGAGCGGGAAGAAAGCGACGCCGGTCGAGGTGCAGAAATTGCTCGCGCGGCTCGAGCGGAGCAACGCGGCGCTCGAAGCGATCGAAGCCGTCCGAGATGCGGGCGGAGAGGTGCACTACCACTCGGTCAACCTCGTGGACGGCGAGGCCGTGGCGTCGGCCGTCGATGCCATCCGCGAGCAAAGCGGCCGCATAGACGTGCTCCTACACGCCGCCGGTCTGGAGATCAGCCACTTCCTCCCAGACAAGGAGCCGTCGGAGTTCGACCTCGTCTTCGATGTGAAGGCCATGGGGTGGTATCACCTGCTTTCTGCGATCGGGGACATGCCGCTCGGTGCGGCGGTGGTCTTCAGCTCCATCGCCGGGCGGTTCGGCAACGGTGGGCAGACCGACTACAGCGCGGCCAACGAGCTCCTCGCCAAATCGGTCTCGAGCTTCCGAAACGCGCGCCCCGACACCCGCGGTGTTGCCGTGGACTGGACGGCGTGGGCCGACATCGGCATGGCGTCGAGAGGCTCGATTCCCAAAATGATGGAGTTCGCGGGCATCGACATGCTCAAGCCGGCCGACGGCATTCCGGTCGTGCGCACCGAGCTCGAAACCGGTACGAACGGCGAAGTCGTGATCGGCGGGGCGCTCGGGATCCTCATGCAAGAGTGGGACGACACCGGAGGCTTGGATCCGAGCAAGGTCGAGTCGGTGGGGCCGCTTCACACGCGCCTCGAGTCGATGGGCGTGCATACCGGACTCCGCGTGCAAACCACGCTCGACCCTCGTGAGCAGCCCTTCCTGTTCGATCACAAGATCGGCGGCACTCCGGTGTTGCCTGGTGTGATGGGCATCGAGAGCTTCGGGGAGGTGACCACGGCATTTCTCCCCGAGTGGCACATTCACGCGGTCGAGGGCGTCGAGTTCCTCGCGCCCTTCAAGTTCTACAAGGATGAGCCGCGGACGCTCACACTGACCGCACAGTTCGTGCCCGAGGGAGACGAAGTCGTCGCGCAATGCACTTTGATCGGCATTCGCACGGTCATGGGCAAGGAGGACGTCAAGACACATTTCAAGGCGTCGGTGAGGCTCGACCGCAATCCAACCACCCAGTCGAGCTGCACCGCGGCGCCCGAGGCGCACGGCTCCACCGTGGGCGACAAGGACATCTACGAGGTCTACTTCCATGGGCCGGCCTACCAGGTGCTCGACACCGCGTGGCGCGAAAACGGGGTCGTCGTTGGCCGGATGCAGGCAGAGCTTCCCGACAATCACCATCCACCAAACGGTCACCTGGTGACCGAACCTCGACTCGTCGAGCTTTGCTTCCAAACGGCCGGCGTCTGGCAGATCGGGACCACCGGACGCATGGGTCTCCCGCAACACATCGACGAGCTTCAAGTCGTGCGAATGGCAAACCAGCCCGAAGGGCGGCTGCACGCAGTCGTCACGCCGAGTGACGACGGGAAGTCATTCGACGCCTACGTGACGGACGAAGCCGGCAACCTCTACGTGACCCTCCGCGGCTACCGGACCGCTGAGCTCCCCGGCGACGTCGATCCCGAGAAACGTGAACCGCTACGCGCAGCAATGGACTCGTAAACGATGGCGAACACGGCGTTTCGACGAATTGCGATCATCAACCGCGGCGAGCCCGCCATGCGGTTCATCGTTGCCGCGCGAGAGTATGGGCGTGAACACGGCGAGCCCCTCCATACCATCGCGCTCTTCACCGACCCCGATCGCCGCGCGATGTTCGTCCGTGAAGCGGATCAGGCGTATCCGCTTGGCTCGCCGACGTATACCGCCGAGGATGGGACGCGAAAGTCGAGCTATCTCGACTACGAGCGCCTTGAACGCGCGCTCGTCGAGACCGGGGCCGAAGCGGTCTGGCCCGGTTGGGGCTTCGTCGCCGAGCGACCGGAGTTCGTCGACCTTTGCGACCGTCTCGGCATCACCTTCATCGGCCCGAGCGCCGACATGATGCGGCAGCTCGGCGACAAGATCACCTCCAAGCGACTCGCGGAAGAGGCGGGGCTCCCCGTGGCACCGTGGAGCAAGGGCGAGGTCGCCACCCTCGAAGACGCGCGCAAGCACGCGACCGATCTCGGCTTTCCGCTCATGATCAAGGCCACCGCGGGCGGCGGCGGGCGCGGAATTCGTGCGGTCCGAAGCGAGTCCGAGCTCGCGGATGCGTTCGAGCTCGCGACGTCCGAAGCTGCCAAAGCGTTCGGAGACGGGGCCGTGTTTCTCGAACGGATGGTCATGGGCGCCCGCCACGTCGAGGTACAGATCATCGCCGACACCCACGGCACCACTTGGGCCCTCGGAGTTCGAGACTGCACCGTTCAGCGTCGTAATCAGAAGATTCTCGAGGAGACCCCCTGCCCCGCGCTCACCGCCGAGCAGCAGACCGAGCTCGAGCAGGCGGCGATTCGCCTCGCCCAGGCGATCCACTATCGCAACGCGGGGACCGTCGAGTTCCTCTACCACGAGCGAACCAAGACGATGTCCTTCATGGAGGTCAATGCTCGGCTGCAGGTCGAGCATCCTGTCTCGGAGATGGTGACCGGCGTCGACCTCGTGAAGACACAAATCCACGTGGCGATGGGAGGTCGGCTCGACCCCGAGCCACCGTCAAAACGCGGTCACGCCATCGAGGCGCGACTCAACGCAGAAGATCCGGAGGACAACTTCGCCCCTTCCCCGGGGGTCGTCGAGCAGCTTCGACTGGCGAGTGGCCCCGGTCTTCGCGTCGACACGGGCGTCGCCGAGGGCGACGAGATCCCCGCAGAGTTCGATTCGATGATCGCGAAGATCATCGCGCACGGGCGGTCACGCGACGAGGCACTGGCGCGTCTGCGTCGTGCGCTTCTCGAAAGCAACGTCGTCATTCGTGGCGGCTCTTCGAACAAGGGCTTCCTCCTCGGACTCGTCGATCATCCGGACGTCATCTCGAGCAACAACGACGTCGGCTGGGTCGATCGCCTGGTAGCCGAGGGCAAGCACCTGCCGCGCGAGGGCGCCGAGCTCGCACTGTTGCAGGCCGCCATCGAAACCTACGATGCCGAGCTCGACGCCGAACGCGCGCAGTTCTACGCCGCAGCGGCACGCGGGCGACCGGAAGTCGACGACGAGGTGGGTCGAGCAATCGAGCTGACCTACGCGTCCAACACGTATGAACTTCGAGTCTTCCGACTGAGCGGCACGCGGTATCGAATCGACGTCGAAGGGCAACGGCTCGAGGTCGAGGTCCATCGGTTCGAGGGGGCGGAGCGGCGCCTCATCGTGGGAGGACGTCAGCACCGCGTTCAAGCCGTCGACCAGGGTCTCAACGTGCTGATCGAAGTCGACGGGGTTCCGCACCGCATTTCGCGCGATCAGGGCGCGGTGATCCGTGCGCCGTCGCCCTCGGTCGTCGTCAACGTGCTGGTCAACGAGGGGCAGCAGGTCGAGGTCGGCGAACCGCTGATCGTCCTCGAAGCCATGAAGATGGAGATGGTGATCTCCGCGAAGTATTCCGGCACCGTTCGCGAGATCATGGTGATCAACAACGTCCAGCTCGGCGTTGGCGCACCGATGTTGCTGGTCGAGCCGACGACCGGGAAAGGCGAAGCGCTACAGGCAGCTCGGCTCGATTTCTCCGAGCTCGAAGTTCCGCCGGACATCGTTTGGTCGAGCTCCGACCGGAACCTCACGGAGCTGAAACGACTCATGCTCGGCTACGACGCAGACGTCACCGCGCTCGTAGGCGATGGTGAGGGTGAAAGCATCGCTCCCGACGACCCGGCCACGGTCGCCTTCGAGGACGACATCCTCAACATCTTCGTCGACCTCTGCGCACTCTTCCGACGTCAGAGCGGCGACGAAGACGACGCCGCGGATTTCGGAAAGCACACCACGGAGGAATACCTCTTCACCTTCCTCCGCAACCTGGTGGTCCGGCGGGAGGCGGATCTTCCGCCACTCTTCGTCGACAAGCTCCGAAGGGCGGTGGCGCACTACGGGCTCGACGATCTCGAGCGCGGCCCGGAGCTTCAGGAGGTGCTGTTCCGAATTTGCCGTGGCTACAAGCGGATCCAGGAGCAGATTCCTTCGTTGCTCGCGCTGTTGCAGAGCCGGATGGACCACGTCGACTTGCTGCGCCCGGCCGCCAGCGACGAGTTTCGAGAGCTTCTCGGACGCGTGATTCGAGAGACGCGCAGTCGTCAGCCCGCCGTTTACGACGTCGCCCGGGAGCTCCAGTACTACTACTACGAGCAGCCCATTCAGGAGCGCGCAACGGCCGACGTCCTCGAGAGAGCCGAGGCAGCGCTTTCTGCCATCGCGAAAGACCCGAGCGGGCCCAACCGCGCGGAGCACATGGCCGAGGTCGTCGCGCTGCCGCATCCGCTCAAAGGGTTTCTTTCCCCGCGCCTCGAGCACGCCGGCGGTGCGGAACGCCAGGCCATGCTCGAGATCCTTGCACGGCGTTTCTACAGCATGTGCGACCTGCAGGACCTGACCGTTGAGACGGTTTCGGGCTTCGATGTTTCGAACTGTTGGTACGCGTACGAGGGGAAGAAGATCCGGTTCTTGGCGACGCACGTTCTCGACTCGGACCTGCCTGCAGCATTGAACGAGCTTGCGCGACGCGTTCCAGACGTTCCGCCCGAAGAAGACGTCGTCTTGGACCTCTACGTCTGGCATCCGGGGCAACTCGGAGACCCCGATGCAACATCGGCAAAGCTCAAGGAGCTTCTCGACTCGGTGCACTTCGGGCGGCCGGTCCGCCGCGTGATCGCCGCGATCAACGGAAAGCAGTCGAATCTAGGCGTCGGTGGATTCCAGGGCTTCACCTTCCGAATGAAAGAAGACGGCTTTCAGGAAGAGAAGATCTACCGCGGCATGCACCCCATGCTCAGCAAGCGCCTCTTCCTCTGGCGTCTTCAGAATCTCGCGCCCGAGCGCGTTCCATCCGCCGAGGACGTCTACCTTTTCCGAGTCTCCGGCAGGGACGAGCGCTTGATCTGCCTTGCGGAGGTCCGCGATCTGACTCCAGCGAGGGACGCGTCGGGCCAGGTCGTGGGGCTCCCGACTCTCGAGCAGAAGCTCGCGAAGTGTCTCAATGCCGTGCGCCGAGAGCAAATCAAGCGACCTCCAACCAAGCGCTATCAATGGAATCGTGTGCACCTCTTTCTCTGGCCGCCGCTCGATCTGAGCCAGGAAGAGATCAACACCATCATACACAAACTCGCACCAGAGACGACGGGCCTCGGGCTCGAGCGCATCGTCGTTCAGGGCGACATCCGGAACCCGGCCACCGGAGAGTTCGAGCCGAAGCTCATCGACGTATCGAACCGCGGCCGTGGAGGGCTTCACGTTCGGATGCGCGATGTGCCGACGCACCCGATGCGGCCTCGAAGCGAGTATGAGCAAAACGTCGTTCGCCTGCGGCAGCGAGGTCTCACCCACCCCTACGAGATCATCGGAATGCTCACCTCGAGCGAGGACGAAGACGTCCAGGCGGACTTCCCGCGCGGGGAGTTCCAGGAGTACGACTTCGACGACAACATGAAGCTCGTCCCCGTCGATCGCGAACCGGGTCAGAACACATGCAACATCATCGTCGGCCTCATGACCAGCTTCACGGAGAAGTATCCGGAGGGGATGACGAGAGTCGCGCTTTTCGGCGATCCAAGCCGCGGCATGGGCAACCTCGCCGAGGCGGAGTGCCGACGCATCATGGCCGGCCTCGATCTCGCCGAAGAAATGAAGGTTCCCCTCGAATGGTACGCGGTGTCCGCTGGCGCGAGGATCTCGATGGAGAGCGGAACCGAGAACATGGACTGGATCTCGGCCGTCCTAAAGCGCTTGGTCGAGTTCACGCAGGATGGCCACGAGGTCAACGTGCTGGTGTGCGGCGTCAACGTTGGCGCGCAGCCTTATTGGAACGCCGAGGCGACCATGCTGATGCACACCCGCGGCATCCTCGTGATGATTCCCGACAGCGCGATGGTGCTCACGGGCAAGCAGGCGCTCGACTATTCGGGGAGTGTCTCGGCCGAGGACAACGTCGGCATCGGCGGGTACGACCGCATCATGGGTCCCAACGGACAGGCACAGTACGCCGCGCGCGATCTCGCCGATGCGTGCCAGATTCTGCTCCGCCATTACGATCACACGTACATCGTGCCTGGCGAACGCTTCCCTCGGCGCGCGTCCACGAGCGACCCCATCGACCGCGACGTCTCGACGTCGCCCCACGGCCATGTCGGCGCCTCGACCTTCGAGACGGTGGGCGAAGTGTTCAACCCGAAGACGAACCCAGGCCGGAAGCGCCCATTCGACATTCGAAAAGTGATGCGTGCGGTCACCGACCAAGACCACGACGTGGCCGAGCGGTGGTACGGCATGCAGGACGCGGAGACCGCGGTGGTGTGGGACGCGCACATCGGCGGCTATCCGGTGTGCCTGCTCGGGCTCGAATCGCAGCCGCTGCCGCGCCTCGGCTTCGTGCCGGCGGATGGCCCGACCGGATGGACGTCGGGAACCCTCTTTCCGAGGTCGTCGAAGAAGGTGGCGAGAGCGATCAACGCCGCCAGCGGCAATCGGCCCCTCGTCGTGCTCGCAAACCTGTCCGGATTCGACGGTTCTCCCGAATCGCTGCGTAACCTGCAGCTCGAGTACGGTGCGGAGATCGGTCGCGCGGTCGTCAACTTCAAAGGCCCGATGGTGTTCGTCGTGGTCTCCCGCTACCACGGTGGCGCGTTCGTCGTGTTTTCGAGCAAACTGAACCCCTCGCTCGAAGTATCGGCCCTCGAGGATACCTACGCGTCGGTCATCGGCGGCGCCCCCGCTGCCGCCGTCGTGTTCGCGCGCGACGTCCGCAAACGAACGCAGTCGGATGCTCGAATCGTCGACCTTCGGCAGGCCCTCGACGAAGCCGAGGGCGCCGAGCGAGTTGCGCTGCGCGAGCAACTCACCAAGATGGAGAAGGTCGTCTACTCCGAGAAGCTTCGCGAGGTGGCGGAGGAGTTCGACACGGTTCACAGCGTACACCGAGCTCTCGAAATGGGCTCTGTGAACCGAATCATCCCGGCAACGACACTGCGTCCCTATCTCGTCGACGCGATCGAGCGGGGGATGAAACGAGAACAAGCGGCGGAATGACGGTGCATTGGACTCACGTCGATGGTGCCTCGCTCCCGGCGGAAACCGACTGGGTCGGCCCTGACGAACAGAAGGTGCTTGCCGGACTCGGGCTTGCCAAGCGACGGCAGGAGTGGTTGCTCGGACGATACGCTGCGAAGAAACTCGTGGGCTCATTCGTCGAGGGCGACGCGCAGAATCACGTTCAAATCATCGCCGCGGAGGACGGCGCGCCGGAGCCGTTCATCGGAGGAGAGCCGCTCGACGGATCTCTTTCGATCAGCCATCGAGACGGCGTTGCGGTCTGTGCGTTTTCGCCGGAAGCCGTGGTCGGGTGCGACCTGGAAGCCGTCGAGCCCCGCACCTCTCGCTTCGTTCGCGACTTCTTTACCGAACGGGAGTCGAGGATGGCCGAGGACTCGGCGCCCGAGGAGCACGACCTGCGAGTCGCCCTCACCTGGAGCGCGAAAGAGAGCGCACTCAAGGTCCTTCGGGTCGGCCTGCGCCGCGACACACGTGATGTCGAGGTTGACCTTGAAGGCGTCGATGCGGCGGAGGGCTGGCACCCCTTCGAAGCAAGGCTGCGTCCCGAACGAAGGCGTCTGCATGGGTGGTGGTGCAGACGGAAGGACCTGATCCTCACCATCGCGAGCGACGCCTCGTGCGCCGATCCTCCACCACCCATCGAGCTTTCCCAGTCGTACCCACTCTGACTCGGTTTCCAACGGACATTACTCACATGCAGACCATTCCCAGCGCACTCCTCAAAACGCTCTACAACCACGCAAGCCTTCGTAACCACGAGGCCGGGGTCGAGTTCTCGGTCAAGAACCGTCTTGCGCCCGCGGCGCTCAAGCGTGTGAAACGGATCGCCCTCAACGGCGTACCGATCGCGTTCGCCCAGATTCGTGTGCGAATCGACGACGGCGTTCCGCTCCCCATGACGCAGCTCGAAGAGACGGATGCACCCATCGACTTTCCGCTCGGAACGCTTTTGACGTTCAGCCTCGAAGTCGGACTGCTCGAGCAGGGAGACCACCGTTTGGAAATCGCGTTCGAGACCGACCCGTTCGGCGCGCTCGAACTGGACGTGACCGACGCGGTGGATGCCCAGAGGAACGCGACCGCGATCCCGCGCGATGAGGCGAACGACTACGGGGAAGAGATCATCGACGCGCGCCGCAACTTCGTGAAAGAACGCACGGGCACAACGCTCGAGCACATCGCGAAGAGCTCGATCGAACCTCGCGTCACGGAAGGGAACATCGAGCACTTCATCGGCGCAGCGCAGGTGCCGATCGGCGTTGCCGGCCCGCTCTTAGTGCACGGCGACCACGCGCAGGGCGAGTTCTACGTGCCCCTGGCAACCACCGAAGGCACCCTCGTCGCGTCTTACAACCGCGGGATGAAGGTCATCCACAAAAGCGGCGGGGTTCGCTGTGCGGTGGTGGGCGACAACATGCAGCGCGCCCCGGTCTTCGTGTTCGAAAACGCATCTCAGGGCCGCATGTTCGTCGACTGGATCAACGCGAATACGGACACGCTTCGGCAGGTCACGCACGAGTCCGACCCCTTCGTCGAGCTGAAGCATGTCGACTACTATCTAGCGAACAGCTTCGCGTTCCTGCGTTTCAACTTCACCACGGGAGACGCGGCAGGCATGAACATGGTCAGCAAGGCCACGTTCGCGGCGTGCAACTGGATCATGCAGAACTGCGACGTGGTCGAGATTCAACGCTTCTTCCTCGAGTCGAATTTCGCGACCGACAAGAAGCACTCGACCATCAACACGATGCGGACGCGAGGAAAACGGGTGACGGCGGAGTGCACCATCGATCGGCAGGCGCTCCTCGACACGATGGGGGCACATACCGAAGCGCTATACAACCACTACAAGGTCGCGAACATCGGCTCGATTCTTTCCGGAACGAACAACAACGGACTTCACTCCGCCAACGCGATTACCGCGATGTTCATCGCGACCGGACAGGACGCTGCCAACGTCGCCGAATCATCGGCAGCCATCCTCTACGTGGACATCACTCCCGAAAAGAACCTCTACATGTCGGTGACGATCCCCTCGCTCATCGTCGCGACGATGGGAGGCGGCACCGGGCTCCCCACCCAGCGCGAATGCCTGCAAATGCTCGGCTGCGACGGGAAGGGAAAGGTTCGGAAGCTCGCGGAGATCGTCGCCGGCACCGTTCTCGCCGGAGAGCTCTCACTCGCAGCGGCCATTTCGTCCCTCGACTGGGTCTCCTCCCACGACCGCTACGGCCGCAACGACCCCACCAAAGGGGACACGCAGCCCTCCTAAA
>CBFCWN010000109.1:0-10948 GCA_965601515.1 uncultured Myxococcales bacterium
GCGAAGAGCGACGGGCGAGTCGGCCTAGCGTGCAGGCCTCAGCACGTAAGACACCACAAGAAGGATGGCGAGGACGAGCGGAGGCGCGAGCTTGTCGATCCCGTCACCGACCGACAGATGCGATACGAACGCACCGGTCAGGTCGAAGAAGATTCCTGCGTAGGCCCACTCTTTGAGCTTCGGGAAGCCTGGGGCGAGGATCGCGATGCCTCCGAGTACCTTCCACACCCCGAGGAGGCGCGCGAAGTAGTACGGGTAGCCGAGATGGTCCATCCCGGCCTTGACGTCGTCGATGAGCAGAAAATCCGCTGCGCCCCCCGCAATCATCGCGAGCGCCACCAGGGCCGTCGCCAACCAAAAACCGATCTTCTTTCCGTTCATGCAGCGTCTCCTGACGTGCGACCGTACCTCGAATCGGAACGACGAGAAAGACGGTCGCCCCGCACAGTATCGCACGACCCGGCTAGGCTCTGCCCATGGAAGCGCTCGTCTATGCGCACAGCTTCGCGTCGGTGCGGTCATCGTCCGAAGGCCGGCTCGAACTCCGACCGAGACATGGCGAAGATCGAGCTCCGCTTCTAGAGCGGTGTCAGTCCGACGGTCGCTCGTAGATCGTGACGCCCTCTTTGATGGTCTCCAAGATCCGGACGTCAGCGAGCTGGTCCGGCGGAGTGTCGAGGGGGTTCTGGGAAAGGACGACGAAATCGGCGAGCTTGCCGACCTCGATGGAACCTTTTTCGTTTTCTTCGAAATGTTGCCATGCAGGCCAGATCGTCATGGCCTTCAACGCGACCTCGACGGGAACTCGATGTTCGGGGCCAAGGACGCGACCGGAACGCGTTCTGCGCGTGACCGTGGCAGACAGAACGCGCATCGAATCCGGCAGCGCGACGGGAGCATCGTGGTGGGTCCCAAACATCATGTCTCGCGACATGAGCCATCCCGTCGGCGAGATGTTCTCCGCGCGCTCGGGGCCGAGGACGGAGCTCCGATGCCAGTCACCCCAGTAGAACGTATGCATCGGAAAGAGGGACGGGAAGATGCCGAGCTCCTCGAGCTGAGCGACTTGGTCCGCCCGTAGAGTTTGGCCGTGAATGAGCACGGGGCGGTTGTCCACGTCGGGGTGCTTCGCTTTGGCCGCGCGCACGGCTTCGATGAAGCGGTCGATCGCAGCATCGCCGTTGGCATGACAGAGCAACTGCCAGTCGTTGGCAAACGCCTTTTCGACCGCGTCCATCGTCGTCTTCTCGTCCACGGCTGCGTATCCTCGGTAGTCGTCCGGCAGCCCCTCCGGAACGACGTAGTACGGCTCGCTCAGCCACGCGGTCTTCCCTTGTGGAGACCCGTCGATCGTGAGTTTCGCGCCGCCGATTCGGTAGCGATGGTCGTAGCGAGGCGAGGGCCGAATGTCGTCGACCTCGAGGATGTCGGGGTACGCCACGAGGTCGATCGCCAACCCGCCGCGATCGGCAACGCGTTTCATCGCGGCGAGGCCAGGTCCCATCGCCCGGCCCTCCTGCGCGGTGGTGTAGCCGAACGAGGCGACGAGCTTCGTGCCCTCCTCGACCAGCGTGTCGTTCAGGTCGTCGTCGAATCGCGCCACGAGCTGGCCGAGCAGCTGGAAGAACGCGTACTCCTCGCAGACCCCGTTGGGTTCCTTCGACCCCTCCCGTCGCCGAAAGACCCCGCCGTCTGGGTCTTTCGTCGCTGCGGTGATCCCCGCGAGCTCGAGAGCCTTGCTGTTGCCGACGCCGAGATGGCCGGACTGATGGATGATCAGGACCGGGAGGTCTGTGGAGACCTGATCGAGGTCGTCACGCGTTGGGTGTCGCCCCTCCGCAAGCTGCGCGTCGTCGTATCCGAACCCGACGATCCAGCCGGTCTTCGAAAGCGGTCCGTCGCCGGCGGACTGCCACGCCTTCAACGACTCCTGGAGCGAGGCGATGTCTTGCCCGGTGCCGTCCGGCGGTGGGAGCAGGTTGGCGCTCGTCGCCTGCAGTCCGACTCCAAACGCGTGCCCGTGGGAGTCCACGAACCCAGGCAGCATCGTCCGCCCCCGGAGGTCGATGACGTTGGTGCCCTCCCCCGCCGTCGCCATCGCGTCCGCCTCGGAGCCGACCGCGATGATCCGACCATCCTTCACCGCGACCGCCTCGGCCACGGGCTTCTGGTCGTCGATGGTCACGACCACGCCGTTGCGATAGAGCGTGTCCGCTTCGAGCGCGGCGGTGACGGTGGTGTCGGCCTCGCGCGTACAGCCGTTGGACAGTGCGGAGACGGCGACCAGCGCGGAGAGCACCCGCATCGAACGTGCCGAGTCGCGACGAATTTCGGAGTGGCTCATCTCGCAAAGTCTATCTCAAAGCGATTCCCTTCGCGCGCCTCTGCTCCTCGGGGCGCCTCGCGACGGATTGGGGCGACGACGGCCGTTTGCTTTCAATGCTATGCTGCCGGCCGAGTCAGGCCTTCGAGGGCGCGCGACGCATGAACTATCTCACCCCTCTCTCGCCATTCCTCGCGGGGTGGATCGTCTTACTGCTGAGTCCGACGCTGTCGTCGATCGCTCTGGTCAACGGCATCGCGCAGCTGGTCCTCTTTTTCTTCGTCGTGAATCTGCCGATCAAGAAGACGGGTAGGATGTCCTATGTCGACATCGGCTGGCCTTTGGGCGTCGCGGTGATCGGCGCGGTCACGCTGCTGCTATCCGAAGGCTTCCGGCCGCGCGTTCTCCTGGTGAGCGGGGTCTACCTGTTCATCGGCCTCCGAATGGGCCTTGGCGCACTCTACATGTGGCGTCTCGGAAAGCTCAAAGTCGAGTTTCCCCGGTACGAGTACCAGAAGCTTCGGTGGCAGCGTGACGGAAAGACGAACGTGCCGTTGGCGATGCAAGTCGAGGCCTCGTTGCAGGGCCTCGCAAACGCGTCCTACCTGGCGTTCCCGGCGCTGATCATCGGGTCAAATCCGACGCCGAGTATTTCGGTGTTCGAGGTGATCGGGCTGGTCATGTGGGTGGCGGCGTTTGCGCTGGAGTCGATCGCCGATCTGCAAAAGCAGGCGTTCCTTCGACGGATGAAAACAGAGGGCAAGAAGAACCAGGTCTGCAACGTGGGCCTCTGGAGATACAGCCGGCACCCGAACTACTTCGCCGAATGGATGGTCTGGACCGCTCTGGTCGTCGCCTCGGTCCCGTCGTGGCTGGCCCTTCGGTCGACCGAGCCCTTCGTTCTTTGGGTGCTACTCGGAGCCGGCCTGCTCTTCGTGTCGCGGATCATGTACAGCACCCTCGTCTACTTCACCGGCGCGGTGCCCTCGGAGTACTACTCCGTCCGAAAACGCCCCGAGTACGCGTCCTACCAGGCGCAAACCAACATGTTCTTCCCCGGCCCCACCAAACACTAAGGGACACGCGGGGCCCCCAGAACCCCAACCATTCCAACCACTTCCCAACCAACCCGCGCGATTTGCGAGATTCGTTGGGTGTCTGGCAGTCCGCGCGGCCGTCGACGATGCCGGGGAGCAGCTCGCGTCGAGCGCAGCAGACGCCGACGTTCGAGGGCTGGTCGGACTTCTTGGAAGCCGCCGATTTACGCAAATCGCGCGGGTTGGTTTGTAAGCGCCTGTGATCGTTGGCGTTCTGGGGGGGCCGCGTGTCCCCGAATGAATCGGTTGACCCGGCGTGGGGAATGGAGGGAGAACCGCCGGATGGAGAACGTTCGCACGCCCGACGCGCAGTTTGAGAGTTTGCCCGGTTACAGCTTCGAGCCTCACTACGTGGAGGTGACGGCGGGGGGCGACCCGGAGACCGCCGCTCGGATGCACTACCTCGACGAGGGGCCGCGCGACGGCGAACCCGTCTTGATGATGCACGGGGAGCCGTCGTGGAGTTTTCTCTACCGGAAGATGATCCCGATTTTCGTGGACGCGGGGTACCGCGCGCTCGCGCCGGACCTGATCGGGTTTGGGCGCTCCGACAAGCCGACCGAGCAAGACGACTATACCTACGCGCGACACCTCGGCTGGGCAAAGAGCTGGTTCGACCAGCTCGGGCTCACTAACGTGACCCTCGTTTGTCAGGACTGGGGAGGCCTCCTCGGCCTGCGGATGGTGGCCGCCGAGCCCGATCGCTTCGCCCGCGTCGTCACGGCAAACACGATGCTTCCGACGGGCGATATGAGCCCCGGAGAAGCGTTTCGGAAATGGCGTCAGTTCTCTCGGGAGTCGCCGGAGTTCGACATCGGAAAGGTCATTCAGCGCTCGACGACGACCGATCTGCCCGACGCAGTCGTCGCGGCCTACGACGCCCCGTTTCCTTCGGACGACTACAAAGCCGGCGCGCGGAAGTTCCCCTCGCTGGTCCCGATCACCCCCGACGACCCCGAGTCTCAGCCCAACCGCGACGCTTGGAAAGTGCTCCAGGCGTTTGAGAAGCCCTGGCTTTGCGCCTTCAGCGACAAAGACCCGATCACCAAGGGCGGCGATCGATTCATCACTGCCGTGGTCGCGGGGTGCAAAGGGCAGCCACATACGACGATCAAAGACGCGGGTCACTTCCTCCAGGAAGACAAGGGTGAAGAGCTCGCCCACGTGGTCGTCGACTTCATGCGCGGCACCTGAGACCCCTTTGGGTACCCACGGACCAGGTTCCAAGGCCGATTAGGCCTTCGTTTCGCCCGGCCGGATCACGCCCGCGGTGACCCAACGATGACATAACTGTGACGTCCTCGAGACCGGCTCGGCCTTACACTGCAGCTTATGGGTACGACGTCTGTTCGCAGTTTCACAACCCACGAGGTTGCCGAGCGATTCGTCGCGCACGGCCCCCCACTGTCCTTCCGCGAGCTGTGTACCGAGGTGCTGAGCCCGAAGACCCGCTATCTGGTTCTCGATCTCGACGGAACGATTCATCTTCGGCGTAACCTCGGCGAACTTCTCGGCTGGGAGCTGAGCGCCTACCGAGGCTACGGCCTTCAGACGATGGAGCGCCTAGAGCCAGGTCGACACAGCGCTCGGTGGCTTCTCGACTGGGGCGACCCTGGTCGACTTTTTCGCTACGTCTTTCAGGCGGCTCTGGCGTGGACGAAACCAGGCATGAGTTACCTCGTCTGGGGCAAGCTCGCTTCGCGTGTGCCTCAGCTTCGCAAAGCGGGGTTCCGACGGTTCCACTCCGACCCGATTCGATCGGCACAGGAAGGTGTGCAGACGACGCTCATGGGTCAACTCGAGTCGACACCCGACGAGCTGGTTCCAATCCTGATGGAGCGAATCTGGCAGCGTCATCGCGACGATCAGGTGATCACCGCCGAGGACATCGACTGGATCCGCGCGAACTTCCCAAACACCGAAGTGGTGCTCTCTAGCGCCTCGCCGCAGCCAGTCGTCAGTTTCGTGGCGAAGCGTCTCGACATCGAGCACGCCCACGGGTCGACGCCCGGCCGCATCAACTCGGGTGAAGCGAAGATCGAAATGCTGGAGAGCGCGTTCGACGACTTCGGCGACCCGGGAATCGAGATTGTCGGGATCAGCGACACCGCACACGGCGACGACCACTGCTGGACTCGGTACTTCACCAAGGTGGTCGACATCAACAGTCCGGCGCCCTTCCCTCCCATTGCTCCCGTCGGGTCGCCGCTCCAGGAAGTGCATTCGGCGACGGTGCTCTCCCGTGAAGAGCTCGCACGACGTGCCTCGGAGCCGGAACACCTGAGTCCGCGACGCGCGCACCAACTGCCCGGCGCACGACGCGAGCTTGCAGGCGCGGATTTGCGCGCGCTCATGGAAAGCCTCGTCCAGCAGTTCAATGCCATCGGCCTCGGCCCCGCGACCGATCCGGTCGAGACCGCTTACCAGCTCAGCGTCCTGCGAGAATCGTCGCGCGATTGCCTCGCCTAGTCCGACGCGAACGCTACGACGTTCGCGGAGGATTGAGCCGTCGTGGTAGGTTGCGGAATGGCTCGCGTTCTCTTGTTCGATGTCAATGAGACTCTGCTCGACTTGCAGGTCCTCGACCCGGTATTCGAGCGTGTGTTCGGGGATGCTTCGGTTCGGCGTCAGTGGTTCGGGTTGGTGCTTCGGAACGCCATGGCCACGACGATCACGGGCGACTACGCCGACTTCCTCTCGGTAGGCGCCGCCAGCTTGGAGATGGTGTCGCGACAACACGGCGTGGTGCTCGACGAAGAGGACCGGCACGAGATTCGGGAAAAGATGGGGAACCTGCCGCCGCATGGGGATGTGCTCGACAACCTCGAGCGCCTACACGACGCTGGGTTTCGGATGGCGGCGCTGACCAACTCACCACTCGAGGCGGCGAAGCGGCAGCTTGGTCACGCAGGGATCTCGCCCTTGTTCGACGAGATCATGTCGGTCGAGGCGACCCGTAAGTTCAAGCCGGCGCACGAGGTGTATGAGCACGCGGCGAACACGCTAGGAGTACCGACCGCAGAGATCCGCATGGTGGCGGCCCACGACTGGGACATCGCCGGCGCGATGCGAGCAGGCTGCGCTGGCGCATACCTGCTGCGACCGGGAATGGTGCTCAACCCACTCTACCCGGCGCCCGATATCGCAGAGCCTGATCTCGGTCTGCTCGCCAAGCGCATCGTCGAGGTGGAGATGGGAAGCTGAGGGCTACCAAGGCAGCTCTTCGCCATTCTGGTGCAGAAACTTCCCCGAGCTCTCGAGCGACAGCTCTTCGAGCCGTGCGATCAATCCCCTGGCGGACTCATCTGAATCGATCAGACCGTTGCCGGAGGTCATGTCGGTTCGGACCCAGCCCGGATGCAGGATGGCGACCGCAATGCCCCGCGGCTCGAGGTCGATCGAGAGAGACCGACCTGCGATGTTGAGGGCCGCCTTCGACATGCGGTACCCGTAGCTGCCGCCCGAGGTATTGTCCGCAATGGAGCCCATGCGACTGGTGAGAAGTGCGATCTTGCTGCCGTCTTTGAGACACGGAAGCAGCTGAATCGTCGCCGACACGGTGCCGAGCGCGTTGATCTCGAACTGCTCGCGCACAACGTCCGCATCAAAGCTGTCGAGGCTGACCGCCTTCAGCACACCTGCGACCATCCACAAGCGATCGATCGTGGCTGGACCGAGACTCTCCGCAAGCGCCCGGATCGTCTCGGGTTGGGTGACATCGACGCCATCGCGCGCATCCACCCCGTCGGTGGCGGAAAGCTCCACAGACGGCCGCCGAGATGTCGCGACGACACGCTCGCCCACGCCCGCAAGCTGGCGTGCGAGCTCCAGCCCAATCCCGCGGTTGGCCCCGATGATGAGGGTGCGTGTCACGTGACTGCGCCCTCTCTTCTGTCGTGCTGCTGCATGCGGCGCCACCTCCTCGAGTGCGACAGTATGGCGCCGCGCTCCGCCGTGTGCGAGTGGCTTCTGGGAAGTCCAGGCATTTCATGTGACCTGGCCCTTCGTCCAGAACATGGGCGAGGTTTTTTCTGAGCTCTGCCTGAAGCTTGACCAGTGGATTGCTCGGGAGAATGTGCGAGCGCGAGCGGAAGGGACGCCCACCCATGAGAAGTGCACCATTCGTGTGCTAGGCCAGGCGGCACTGTTCATTGCCGAGCTCGAGCTGACGTTGACCGCCACGCAGGACCTCGATGCGTATGCGGACTACGATTGGGCGGTGCAGCAAGAGCTCGAGCGATTGCTGGCGAAAGAGGGCAAGGTACTCGACCCGCGTGGGCACGAGACTTGGATGCCGCGCGAGACGCAATACGCCCCACTCTACGAAGGCACCTATGTCGACGCGTTCGTCGCCGACCCCGACGCTGTCTTGATTTCCAAGGCATGTAAGGCGCCCGAAAAGAACAAAGCGCTGATCATCGAATACCTCGCGAAACGTGCGAGCAAACGCTTTTTCGAGCTGGGAACGAAGTACGCCATCGACTTGGAGCAGTTCGTATGACCCGGGCCCAAAGCAACCTGCAAGCGAGGGCGCGGAAGCGATATCGAGCCTTGCACCGGCAGCAACAAGATCCACGCTTCAAGAAGGTGATGGGCCGGTTTGTGGCGTCGGGCCTGCTCACGACCAACATGGATGGCGTCCGACTACACGAGAAGCCCGTCGCGCTCGACGATGCGTTGTGGGCTGGCACCGTAGAGCCCCGCATCATGGAGCTCCTCCCGGCGGTCTTCGTGAAGACGCCGGGGCTGCTGCGGCTACCCAAGCAGCTTCCCGACGACGTGGCGGCGGTGATGCATGCGATCCGTCACGGCAAACCCGCGCCGCCCTTTCGCGGCGTAGCGCCCGAGCGGTATTTGCCTTGGGTGACCCAAGTCGGCCGAAAAGGCAGGTCTCCGTCGGTGCTCAAAAGCTTTCGCTTCAAGCACGAGGACGTTCTTCGCCTTCACAGGCTCCGCGAGAACCTGCCGGCACGCTCCGACACCGAAGTGGTCCGCATGGCGCTCGAGTCACTCGAAGCTATGACGCGAGCGGACTGAGGGGGCGCCGGCGCCACGTCGGTAACGCCCTACTGCGTCATCATGATGCGCTTGGCCTCGGCCTCGAGGTCGATGTACGGCGTTCCCTCGACGGTCACGCCAACGGCGTCGATTTCGCCGCCCTTGAACTCACCGGGGGTCTTGTAGAGCGAGCTCACGGCGTCACCGCTGTCGTAACCCACGCACAGTCCGTCGCCAGAGAGGGTGAACTTCGCAGGCTGCGTCTTCATGGGGCCCTCGGCGACGACTTTCTCGTCCACGTAGAGCTTGGTGGTTCCAAGAGACTCGCCGTATTCGCCCTTACCTTCTCGAGTGAACTCCATACCGAGCGTGTACTTGCCGGGCTTGAGCACCACCGAGGACTTGAACACCTGCTCGGGCTTGATGCCGAGGAAATTGTACACGTAGTAGAGGCGACGGTTCTTGATGAAAAGCGAGTGGCCGCCGAACCGCGAACCGTGCGCGAAGATCACGCCGGACGGGTTCTTCGCGGTGATCTCGACGTTGGCGAGGATCTTGTACGACCGGCCTCGGATGTTCACCGCAACCGCCTCTGGAACCGGCGCCGTGTCCGGATAGTAAACGTAGCGATCTCGGGGCGGCTCCTGGGATGGCCTCTCGATCGTAAGGAGCTCCGCCGCGCTTCGGTCGTCGAGCGGGAGCACCTTGTTCTTCTTGGCCTCCGCGAACCACGTATCGATCATCTCTTGGAGCTTCTCTGGACGCGCCTTCGCGAGGTTCTTCGACTCCGAGCGGTCCTCGGCGACGTTGTAGAGTTCCCACTCGTCTTCGTCGAAGTGCCCCTTGCCGCTGATGGGCGAGTGGACGGCGGCCGCCTTCCAACCGTCCTTCCAAATCCCGCGAGTCCCGAGCATGGCGAAGTACTGGACGTCTTTTTCAGTCGGCGCATCGGGTTCCGCGTCGAACGTATAGGCCATCGACACCCCCGAAAGCGGGTACTGCTCGACGCCGTCGTTCACTTTCGGCATCTCGAGCCCGACCACCTCGAGGATCGTAGGTACGATGTCGACAGAGTGGTGGTACTGATGCCGCACTTCGCCTCGCGCTTTGATCCCGGCGGGCCAGGAAATGACGAGCGGGTCGTTGGTGCCGCCTGCGTACTGCGAGTAGCGCTTGAACATTTTGAAGGGTGCCGAGAACGCGACTGCCCACCCGGTCGGGAAATGATTGTACGTCTCGGGCCCACCCAAGACGTCCAGGTACTTGAGGTTCTCTTCCAAGTCGTCGGGATAGCCGTTGAAGAACTTGTTTTCGTTCACGGACCCGTTCGGGGTCCCCTCGCCCGACGCGCCGTTGTCCGCCGCATAGATCACGATTGTGTTCTCGAGCTGATTGGTCTCTTCGAGGTAGTCGATGATGCGCCCGACCTGCGCATCGGTGTACTCCGAGAATCCGGCGTAGACCTCCGCCATCCGTGCGAACAGTTTCTTTTCTTTCGCATTCAGAGAGTCCCACGGCCGAACGTGGTCGGCGGGGTTGGCTTGGTCTTCGGGCATCGGGTTGAGCCCCGTGATGTCGGTGTCGGCGGGCAAGACGCCTTTCTCGATCATCCGCTCGACGACCCACTCGCGATACGCTTCGTAGCCGTCGTCAAACTTCCCGTTGTACTTGGCGATGTACTCTTCGGGTGCCTGGTGCGGCGCGTGGTTCGCGCCGGGGTTGAACCACATGTACCAGGGCTTCGACGGGTTGGTCGCCTGCTGGTCGCGCAGCATCTGAATCGCTTTGTCCGCGAGGTCTTTCGACAGATGATACCCATCCTCGGGGCCGTATGGCGCCTCGATGAATCGGTTATCCTCGACGAGATCCGGATACCACTGATTGGTTTCGCCACCGAGGAAACCGTAGAAGCGATCGAAACCTTGTTGGGTGGGCCACTCGGAACGACTGCCGCCGGGTGCGATGTCCTGCTCGGGAACGTTGTGGTCCTTTCCGAGCCAGAACGTACTCCACCCGTTTTCCTGAAGGACTTCGGCGATGGTTGTCACTTGAGGGGGGAGTCGTCCGTTCGCACCCGGAAAACCGTCGGCGGTTTCCGTGATCGACGCCATGCCGTTCAAGTGATGATTCCTCCCGGTCAGCAGAGTGGACCTCGTCGGAGAGCACAGCGCGGTGGTGTGCCACTGCGTGTACATCACACCGTTCTCGGCGAGCCGATCGAGCGTCGGCATGTTGATGCGGCCTCCATACGCCGACCAAGCTCCCAACCCCGTATCGTCGTAGAGCACGAACAGGATGTTCGGTGCACCCTCGGGCGCCTTCTTCAGCTCGTACGGCGTCCAGTCCGCCACCGAGTCGCGCACGTCGAGCTCGATCTTGCCCTTGAACTCCGGTTCGCCTGCGCCGGCCACCGGTGCCTCTGCACCGGCAGAAGGATCTTGGGCTGCGTCCGACGCGGTCGGCGTCGATGAGCATCCGTACCACGCGAGGATCGAGACCACGGCAAGCGCCGCCACGGTTGACTTCTTCG
>CBFCWN010000110.1:0-10756 GCA_965601515.1 uncultured Myxococcales bacterium
GCGCAAAGATGCCTGGCCCCATCATTGCGCCAATACCGATCATCACGGCCATGAAAAGGCCGATGTCCCGCTTAAACTCGACTCGATCCGACACTTAGTGGACGCACTATAGAAGCGCCTGGCCGCCCCACAAAGCGCTTGTGATCACAAGTCCGGGATCAGAAGGCCCAGCCATCATGCGAACGGATGTCCGTGGCCTGTCAACTCGGACACGGGCTGCGAGCCAATGTCGACTAGACGTACGGGTCGCACGGCAGCAACTCGAGCCCCGCCGAGACGAACTCCTCCTCGAGCCAGCGGGTGAACCCGCGGTGCCACCACGATCTCGACGGGGCAGTGGGGTTGCAAGAACCCTACGCTACACCTTGATTTCGCCGACCAGGGGCAAGTGGTCGGATGCGACCCGAGCCAACGGCGTGTCGTGCACGCGGAGACCTGCGAGGGCGGATGCGGGCGCCACCCACAAGCGGTCCAGCGCGAGGACCGGCCTTCTTGCCGGGAAGGTCGGAGGCGCTGCCGTTTCTCCGAACACCCGCCTTAGCCAGCGAATCGGCCGTCCCCATAGAAACCACTCGTTGAGGTCGCCGAGCAGAATCTTCACCGGCGCGTGGGAAGCGTCGAGCTCTTCGCACAACCGGCGGACCTGTTGTCGCCGCTCGAAAGGGCGCAAGCCGAGGTGAGTGGCGAGCAACCGTACCGGACACCCGGCATCGACCTCGACGTCGATCGCGCCGCGCGGCTCGCGTCGTGCAACGGTGAGGTCGAGCCTCCGTACGTCGCGCAGTGCAAGACGGCTCAAGAGCGCATTGCCGTAGTGCCCGCGCTCGTCTCGAAGCGTCACTCCTTCGACCACGTGCATGGAGGTGGCGTCCTGAAGCAGCTCCAGAAGGTGGTCCGGCTCGCCGGGGCGAAAGCCCACCTCTTGGAGCGCGACGACGTCCGCGTTTAGCTCTTCGACGACTCGCACGATTCGCGCCGGGTCCGTCAGTCCATCTGCTCCGACCGTGCGGTGGATGTTGTAGGTCGCGATCCGAAAGGTCACGACGAAGCGCTTCGTTGTTTGAAGAGGTAGCGAATGAGGGCCAGCGCCGCCGCGACACCGATCAGAACGGCGACCGCAACCACGATGGTCGTCGTACTCGGGTTGCGGAGCGACGCGAGCGCCCGGTCGGTGACGAAGGAGATGCCAATGACGGCGGGGAGCATCCCGAGGAAATTTCCGATCGCGAAATCGCGAAAGCGAATCTCCGACACTCCGGCCACGACGTTGATGACACTAAACGGCGCAATCGGTACGATGCGGAGCGTGATCATCGTGAGGATGCCTCGCTCCGAGAGCTTTCGGCTGATGCGGTTGAGGCGATTACCAGCGAGCCGCCGCACGGCGTCGCGTCCGAGCGCATGACCCGCGCCAAAGCAGGCCAGAGCCGAAAGCTCGGCGCCCACGAGTGAGTACGCCATGCCCGCCCACCCTCCGAAGACCATCGCCGTGGCTGCGAAGAGCAGGGTCACGGGAACGATCGCAAACCCAGCGATGACGTACGCCGCGAGCACCCACAGCGGGGTCATGGGACGATCGCGGAGCCATTCACCGGCCGAAGCGAGCCCGTCAACCGTGAGCCACTCGCCGAGCGGGGTCCATCGCCACGCGGCCGCGAGAGCAAGTACCGCGACGGCTAACGCGACCCCCTTCACGGCGGTGCCGCTCCACCGCCGTCGGTCCCCCGGCCCCACGAAGTAGTCGAGGAGCGCCTCTGGCTCGATGGGCTTCTCCGGGTCGATGAGCTGCGAGTCGGGCACCATCGAGTCGATTTCCTCGGGTAGCTCGGCGGACAATGGCCTGAGAGCTCGGCCGCCTCCCCGCAGGGACTCGATCGCCGCGGTGGTCGACACGTGCTCCGCTTCGGCGTCTGCCACGGCGCCTGGGTCCACCCCGAGGTGCTCCGCAATGAGCCGATGCCGAATTCGGCGAATCGCGCTCGAGCAAACATCGTCCCCGGCAGCGTCGATCGTGAGGTCGCACTCCGAGTCGAGACCCATCGAGCGATTGCTGAGGTTTGAAGAGCCGACACGAAGGAGGCGGTCGTCGACGATCATGAGCTTCGCATGAATCATCAGCGCTGCTTCCGGCTCCTCGGAAAGCCGCACGAAGTACACACGCAAGCGGTCGTAGCGGTCGGCCTCGCGAAGGGAGCGGAGCACCCGGCTGCGAAGCACGTCCATCGTATGCTGCTCGAGCCATCCGCCCGTCTCTCTGGGTCCGACGATGACGACCACCGGCCCGTCGGGCTCGCGCAGCCGCTTCGAGAGGGCATCGCAGACGGAGTGAGAGGTCAGGTACTGGTTCTCGATGTAGATGAGGCGCTCGGCCGCATGGATGGCATCGAGGTAGAGACGTTCGACCTCACGCACCTCGGTGCGATCTTCGTAGCCGGGCATGGTCCGCGAAATCGCAACCGGGATCTCCGTGAAGTCTGCATCGACGCTCCGCGGCCAAGCGACGCTCTCTCGACTCTCGGACATCCGAGGCGGCTCCTCTTTCGACGCAGCGCGCCACCTCTCGCGCGCAAGCTCGCCGAGAGCGCGCGCAACCTCGCCTTCTACGACCAGCTGCATGTCGTGAAATGGGGGGTACGCCTTTCCGTCCGGATCGATTCTCCGATGGTCCTCGAGCAGGTGCTCGGACGTATCCCACCTCCATTTCCCGACGTCGATCCCGCCGCAGAATGCAATCTCGTCGTCGATGACCACGAGCTTTTGGTGCTGAGACGCGCCGACCGGATGCTCACCATCCAGGCAGAAGCGAACGCGATCGTGAGACGCCCAGCGGAGCTTGTATGTCGGAAAGAACTCGCGCTCCATCGTATAGATCATGGAAAAGTCCCAGCTGAGAATGTAGATACGCAGCTCGGGCCGTCGCCGCGCGATCTCGTCGAGAAGGGGACCGAGCTCCGCAGGCAAATCGTCTCCATGCTCGTCGCGCGTCAAGCGCAGCTTGCTGTGAAGGTCCCAACCGAGAAGGAAAACCGATTCGCGCGCCTCCGAGAGCGACTCTCGAAGCGCTCGGAAATAGTCCTGTCCGTCGATGATGAGCCCAGCCCGGCGGGCTCTGGCGACTCTCCAGCAGTTCCGGGACTCGGAAAGGATTCGATCCACGAAAGAGGCTATCACGAGCGCATGAGATGTGCTTTGGGACAAGCGCGCTGGAGGCCTCAACGCTGAACATCTTCGAGGCCGTCGCGTCGAGCCTCGAGCACCCGAGCGCCGAGGGCGTGCGCCGAGCCGTGCAGGCCACCACACTCCACCGTCTCACTCGACAGGGTCTATCGCAGGCTGTGGTATGATGCAGGACTTCGAAAGCGACGATCTTTGCGCCCTCAAGATCCCCGACGAGGTGAATCATGTCGGCCAGGTCGTCAGCACCCATGTGGAGGTGTGAGGCATCTGCGATCGCTGCGTGAAGGAACCGCCCGGGGCCCTGCCATCCAAAGAACACAAGTCGCCGCGAAACCCCAAGAGGAGCAACTCATGAGCGAGAAGAAGAACGAGTCCACAACCAGCCCTGGCACGTGCCCGGTCGTGCATGGCGGCAACACGACGGTCGATGCCTCCACGATGGAATGGTGGCCCAAGTCGTTGAACCTGGACATCCTCCATCAGCACGACCGCAAGACCAACCCACTCGGTCCTGACTTCGACTACCGCGAAGAGCTGAAGAAGCTCGACGTCGACGCGCTCAAGAAGGATCTGCACGCGCTGATGACGGACAGCCAAGCGTGGTGGCCGGCGGATTGGGGGCACTACGGCGGCCTCATGATCCGCATGGCGTGGCACGCCGCGGGCACCTACCGCATCGCGGACGGCCGCGGTGGCGGCGGCACGGGCAACCAGCGCTTTGCCCCCATCAACTCCTGGCCAGACAATGCAAACCTGGACAAGGCCCGTCGACTGCTTTGGCCGATCAAAAAGAAGTACGGAAACCGCATTAGCTGGGCCGACTTGTTGATCTTGGCCGGCAACATTGCCTACGAGTCCATGGGCTTCAAGACCTTCGGCTTCGCCTTCGGCCGAGAAGACATTTGGCACCCAGAAAAAGACATCTACTGGGGCTCCGAGAAGGAGTGGCTAGACGCGAGCCGCTACGAAGACGGCGACGACCGTGAAACCCTCGAAAACCCCCTCGCTGCCGTGCAGATGGGCCTCATCTACGTGAACCCCGAGGGCGTCGGCGGCAAGCCGGATCCACTCAAGACCGCGCATGACGTTCGAGTCACCTTCGCGCGCATGGCGATGGACGACGAGGAGACCGTCGCGTTGACAGCCGGCGGTCACACCGTCGGCAAGGCCCACGGCAACGGGGATGCGAGCGTGCTCGGTCCGAACCCGGAAGCGGCCGACGTCGCCGAGCAGGGACTCGGGTGGAAGAATCCGAAGGGAGAGGGTTTCGGCGCAGACACGGTCACGAGCGGCATCGAGGGCGCGTGGACGACGCATCCTACACGCTGGGACAACGGCTACTTCGACATGCTCTTCAACCACGAGTGGGAGCTCAAGAAAAGCCCCGCCGGGGCGTGGCAGTGGGAGCCCGTCAACATCAAGAAAGAGGACCAGCCCGTCGATGTCGAGGATTCGTCGATTCGGTACAACCCGATCATGACGGACGCCGACATGGCGATGATCAAGGACCCGGCCTATCGGAAGATCTCGGAGCGGTTCTACGAGGATCCGGAGTACTTCTCGGAAGTCTTCGCCCGTGCATGGTTCAAGCTCACCCACCGCGACATGGGTCCGAAGGCTCGCTACATCGGACCCGAGGTACCGGAGGAAGACCTGATCTGGCAGGATCCGGTCCCTGAGGGCAACACCAGCTACGATGTCGACGCCGTCAAAGCACGCATCGCGAGCAGCGGTCTGTCGGTAGGTGACATGGTCGCCACCGCATGGGACAGCGCGCGCACGTTCCGAGGCTCGGACATGCGCGGCGGCGCCAACGGCGCGCGGATTCGCTTGGCCCCGCAGAAAGACTGGGAGGGCAATGAGCCCGAGCGGCTCGCTCGGGTGCTCGAAGTAATGGAGAGCGTCGCTGCAGACACGGGCGCCAGCATTGCAGACGTGATCGTTCTCGCTGGCAACGTGGGCGTCGAGCAAGCAGCCAAGGCAGCGGGTTTCGACATCACCGTGCCTTTCGCGCCTGGGCGCGGTGACGCGACGGAAGAGATGACGGACGCCGAATCCTTCGCGCCGCTCGAGCCGCTTCACGACGGGTACCGCAACTGGCTCAAGAAAGACTACGCCGTGAGCCCCGAAGAGCTGATGCTCGATCGCACCCAGCTCATGGGACTGACCGCCCCCGAGATGACGGTGCTCGTCGGCGGCATGCGTGTCCTCGGCACGAATCACGGCGGCACGAAGCACGGCGTGTTCACCGATCGAGTGGGAATCCTGAGCAACGACTTCTTCGTGAACCTGACGGACATGCGCTTCAGCTGGGCGCCCTCCGGCGACGGTCTCTACGAGGTCCTGGATCGCAGCACAGGGCAGGTGAAATGGACCGCCACGCGTGTCGATTTGGTATTCGGGTCCAACTCGATCCTTCGCGCGTATGCCGAGCTCTATGCTCAGGACGACAACCAGGAGAAGCTCATCCACGACTTCGTGAGAGCGTGGACGAAGATTATGAATGCGGACCGCTTCGACCTCGACGGCCGAGCGTGAAGATTCTCGAGGAGAAGACCATGAACATCGACATCGGTATTGGAGAAGCTGAACGTGAGAGGATCGCAGCGGGGCTGTCGCGCGTTCTCGCGGACTCGTACACGCTCTACCTCAAGTCCCACAACTTCCATTGGAACGTCACCGGCCCGATGTTCCAGACGCTGCACCTCATGTTCGAGGCGCACTACAACGAGCTCGCCCTCGCGGTCGATCTGATCGCGGAACGCATCCGGGCCCTCGGTGTAGCGGCGCCAGGCACGTACAGGCAGTTTGCTGAGCTTTCCGCGGTCAAGGAGGACGACGGCGTTCCCAAAGCCGAGGACATGATCCGCCTTCTGGTGGAGGGGCACGAGACCGCGGCTCGGACGTCGCGGGACGTGTTCCAGATTGCCGAGGCAGCGAATGATCAGCCCACTTGCGATCTGCTCACGCAGCGCATGCAGGTTCACGAGAAGACAGCGTGGATGCTGCGTAGCCTGCTCGAGTAGCATGCCCGACTCAGACCTGGATTGTGTTCCACTGGCTTTCGCCGGCGGCCTGGAATGAAACTCATCATACTCCCGACGACGGCTACGACGACCCATCCCGTATCCGTGTGGGACCTTTCGTGTGCGCGGGCGTGGCGGGAGCGCTACCTCGGCACCAGCCGCATCTTCAAGTCCTTTGCGACGCGGAGAGTGATCGACGGCTTGAGCTCCATCGTTTGACCAGGCAAGAGCTCGAAGCGGTAGTGGCGGATCAGCGTGGCGAGCACCAGTACGGCCTCCATCATGGCGAAGTGGTTGCCGATGCAAACTCGGGGACCTCCGCCGAAGGGAAAGTAGGCGTACCTATGCATCGATGCCGCGCGCTCGGGCAGCCAGCGGTCCGGATCGAACGTGAGCGGGTCATCGAACCACTTGGCGCTCCGTTGGGTCACCCACTGGACGAAGAGCAGCGTATCGCCCTTGCGGAACGTGTAGCCGCCGAGCTCGAAGCTCTCGCGAAGCTCGCGCCCGATGGCGTGCACCGGCGGGTAGAGCCGCATGGATTCCTTGATGGCGCGTTCGGCGTGCTCGAGGCGCGGGTAGTCTTCCGACTTCGCACGGCGATCGCCTAGCACCCGTTCGGCCTCCTCGTAGACCTTCGCTTCGACCTCCGGGTGAAGCGACAACAGATAGAGCGCGTTCGCGAGCGCAATGGAAGTGGTCTCGTGACCCGCCAAGAACAGGGTGATGCACTCGTCGCGGAGCTGCTGGTCGCTCATGCCGCTTCCGTCTTCATCTTGCGCATCGAGGAGCGCGCTCAGGAGGTCGCCCCGATCCTCGCCGCTACGACGTCGCTCGTCGATGATGCCTTTGATGATTCGATCGACGTTCCGAATCGCCTTCCGAAACCGAAACATGCCGGGGGAGGGCCACCACTCAGGCGGTTGCATGGGGCTCTCGAGCATATACGTGTAGAAGTCGCTGATGACCTCGAGGGCGTGCCCCACCTCGCGTGCGCTGCCCCGAACGTCCGCATCGAACAAGGTCCTACCGACGATGTCGAGTGTCAGCTCGGCCATCGCCTTGTGAACGGCGATCTCTTGGCCTTCGCTCCAGCCGTCGAGGGAGCAATGGGCTGCGGAAACCATCGAATCTGCATAGGTGCGAATACGCCGCGGGATGAAGGCGTGCGCGACCAGTTTTCGTTGTTTTCGCCAAAGTTCGTCTTCGCTGGTGACGAGCCCGTTCCCAAGCACCCGAGAGAGCGCCCGGGTGAACGAGTCCTTCCACATTACTGTGTGGCCCTGGGTCAGGCTTCTCTGAACCAGCTCGGGGTCGAGTACCAATACGTACCTCTGGTTCAGGATTGGTAGATCGACCAACGGGCCGTACTCGGCTGCGGCCGTCATGTAGCTGAGCTGGTCGCTCACCATGCCGCGAAAGTTCCCAAGCCCGAAGCGATTGGGCGGGCCGGGTGGTCTCGGGTGCTTCGCCATCGAATCCTCGTGCGGAGTATGCGCGCTCCACCCGCACCGCGTCAGCTCCGATCGCGCAGCATGCGGCGCAGGATCTTGCCGGACGCGGACTTGGGGATCTGGTCGATGAACTCCACCAGGCGCAGCTGCTTGTAGTGCGCGACCTTGTCGGCGACGAAGGCCATGATGTCCTCTTCTGAGAGGGTCGCGTTTGGTTGCAGCGCGATGAAGGCCTTCGGCAACTCTCCCGCTTCGTCGTCCGGGATTCCGATCACGGCAGCATCCGCGATGCCAGGGTGTCCGACCAGCAACGCCTCCAGCTCTGCTGGCGGAACCTGAAAGCCCTTGTACTTGATGAGCTCCTTGAGACGGTCGACGATGGTGAAGAAGCCCTCCTCATCGACCTCGGCGATGTCACCTGTGTGCAGCCAACCGTTCTCGTCGATGGTGGCCTTGGTCGCCTCGTCGTTGTTCAGGTAGCCCTTCATCACCTGCGGTCCCCTGATCCAGAGCTCGCCTGGCTCGCCGACTCCCAGCCGCTCGCCGCTCTCCGGGTCGACGATCACGCACTCGGTGGATGGCGTGGGCGTACCGATGGTTCCTACCTTCGTGTATCCGTCGGCGACAGCGTGACTGACGGGCGACAGCTCGGTCATCCCGTAGCCCTGCGCCACATCGCAGTGGAGTCTCGCATGGACGTCTTGCGCAAGCTCGGCGCCGAGCGGCGCGGCGCCGGAGAACACCTGCTGGAGCGCAGACAAGTTGAACTTGTCGACCAATGGGTGCTTCGCCAGTGCGAGGACCACCGGTGGCACGACGAAGGCTCGTCGGACTTGGTGCTCCTGGCAAAGCGACAGGAACTGCTCGAGGTCAAAGCGCGGCATGGTCACGACTTTGCCGCCGGACCCGAGGGCGCGGTTCATCAACACCTGCATGCCGTAGATGTGGAAGAACGGCAGAAAGCAAAGCACGGTCTCGCCCCGCTCGATCGGCAGCATGGCTTCGGTCTGAATCAGGTTGGCGACCAAGTTGCGGTGGGTGAGCATCACCCCCTTGCTCAAGCCTGTCGTACCGGAGGAGTAGGGCAGGCACACGACGTCGTCAGGCGAGACGTCTGCGTGCTCCGCCAAAGGCTCACCCAACAGCGTCTTGAAGTTGCTGAGGGGGCTGTCGTCGAGCGTGTAGACTTCCTCGACGTGGGTGCCTTCGGCTGCTTCCTTGGCGACGTCGGCAAACATGGAGACGGTTACCAATATCGAGGCACCGGAATCCTCGAGCTGGTGCTTGACCTCACCCGCCGTGTAGGTCGGATTGATCGTGGTGATGATGCCGCCCGCGTAGGCCGTGCCGTGGAAGACGACCGCGTACTCGGGCAGGTTCGGCGCCATGATCGCGAGGACGTTGCCTCGGCCGAAGCCCCGCGCCGTCAACCCGCCCGCGAGAGCTTTCACCGCTGCTGCGAGCTCTGCGTACGTGAGGGTGCGCCCGCTTGTGCCGTCGATTAGCGCTGGCTCCGAGGCCAGTTCCTGCGCGCGACGTAGGACAAACTCCGTGACGGGTAGACTTGGAATCTCGACATCTGGATGGCGGCTGGTGTGAATCATGGCTCTGTCCGTTGAAGCATGTTGAACGGCCCCACTTCTGGGCCGCTCGCAAGCGCTCTTCAGGGGTTCATCTCGTACTCGTCTTTGAGGGCATGGACCTCTTGCCAAACGCGCGCGTAGCGGCCTTCGTCGAGCACCGGCTTGCGAATCATCTTCTGGCACGCCGCCATTTGGGTCTCGTTGCTCGAGGGTTTCGAATAGAGGTTCAGCGCGTGGCGTGAGAAGTCCCGCACCATGAAGTCGAAGATCTGGTCCACCACGTCGTCCGAGATGTCGTAGATCTTCGCGTTCTCCAGGATCAACTGACCGTAGACGATCAATGCGAAGATCTCCCCGCCTGCGAGGAGAAAGTCGATGTCCTTGCGCTGCTGCTCGTCGGGCGGCGCGGCAAAGAGCATGCCCTTGAAGGCTTCGATCTGCTCCCGGAACACCTTCAGATTCGGGGTGTCTCGACTCCCGTAGGCGATGTTGTAGTCGTGGAATCGGATCTTGCTGAGGCCTTTGGTCGGGCCTTGGTCGAAGAGGAAGTCGTCGTTCGCCGCCTGGCTCTGCTGGGGCACGTCGGTGTAATCGGCGGGGGCGAAGAAGTAGCTCGCCATGAACTTCACGATCAGCGCGATGTTCACGTGCACCGTGCCCTCGAGTTTCGGGAGCGCGCGAATGTCGACGGCTGCCTGCTCGAAGAACATGTCTTTTTCGAACCCCTTGGCGGCGATGACGTCCCACAGGAGGTTCATCACGTCTTCGCCTTGGGTCGTGACCTTCATCTTCACCATCGGGTTGTACAGCAGATAGCGACGGTCCTCCGGCGAGGCGACGCGCATGTAGTCCGCTGCGCGCAGGGCGAAGAGCTTCATCGCGTTCAGCCGTGCGTACGCGTCGACGAACATCTGCTTCACGTGAGGGAAATCGGTCACGTGCATGCCGTAGAGCTTGCGGTTCGCGGCGTGATGGATGGCCTCATAGAACGAATGCGTGCACATCCCGATCGACGCCCAGCCGAGGTTGTACTTGCCGATGTTGACCGTATTGAGCGCGCTGTTCCACGCGTGGTCGCCCTTGGCGATGATGTCGTCTTCGGTGATCGGGTAGTCCTCGAGCGAGTACTCGGACACGTAGTTCTGGCTGGCGCAGACGTTCTTCACGAGGTTGTACTTCTCGTGCTGCGAGTCGACGCCGAAGAACACGTACTCGCCGGAGTCCGCGACCTTTCCGAACGTCGAGACGATGGCGGCCTTGTTTCCGTTGCCGATGTAGTATTTGCTGCCGCTCGCGGTGTAGGTGCCGTCGCCCTTCGGCGTAAGCACCATGTCGCTCGAGTACACGTCCGCCCCATGCTCCTTCTCGGACAGGCCAAAGGCGAAGATGCCACCTTTGTCGAGGGCGTCGGCCGCGCGCTTTTTGATCACTTCGTTCTCGCTCATCCACAGCGGCCCGAGCCCGAGCACGGTGACCTGCCAGGTGTACCAATACTGAAGCCCGTAGAAGCCGAGGA
>CBFCWN010000111.1:0-10752 GCA_965601515.1 uncultured Myxococcales bacterium
GCGGCCCACCGCTCGCGGTCGCGTCGAGGAACTCTCCGTCGGAGTCGCCTCCCATGATCAACCACGAGCGATCGGCGAGATGGACCTCATTCGGTTGTCGTTCCCAAAGGTTGAATCGAACAACGCTGCTGCGCGGCATGTAGGCACCGCACGACAGCAGTGCCGTCTTCAGAGCGGCGTCGCTGGTCGTGCATTTGATCACATCGGCGCGACGGAGTCGACCGAAGACGTTCGCCACCAGTTTCCGTTTCATGGACGCATGACCGGCCGGGCCAATTAGGTCGACGATCGCCGCCTGACGGTCCCCGAAGCGCCAGATGAGCGCGGCGACGATGGTACCGCTCTTGTCTCGCATGACCGTCGCACGATAATCGGCGGTAGGGTGCTCCAGATATCGCCACCGCAAGTACGGAGCCGAGCGATCCACTGCCGCGGGCCAGGAAGCCCTCGAGGCGCGCCAACAGGCGGCGAGGTCGTTGATCAATGCGTCATCGATCTCCGGCTCCTCGATAGTGCCGTCGGAGGACGACAGGCGGCTCAGGGGAAAGCGCACCTTGTTGGCCTTCTGCAGCGCCCTGAGGATCGCATCTCGTTTCCGAAGAGTGCGGTTCAGTCGGACCAGCTGGGTGATGGCGCCCCTGTACGGCTGCCAACCTTGCGACGCATGGAGCCGCGTGGCGGCATCGCTGATGCCAAGCGCCATCACGATATCGTGCTGCTCCTGCAAAACCTGTTTGAGCCGCTTGCCGAGGCCCTGTCTTCGATGGTCCGCAGCTACGACGAAATCGCAGCTCCAAATCGCGTCTCTCGTTTCGCCGGCGAGACTCAGTTGCGCCGGCATGACGCCATTGAAGCCGACAATGCGGCCGTTGCCGTTCTTGAGCGTCAGTCCGCCGGCGTCATTCCGGTCGAACTGCCAACCGAGGATGCGTTGTTTGGAAGCGCCCGCTCCGAGTAGTGAGAGGATGCCCGCAGCGTCCGCAGGCTCGTACCTTTCGAGCTGCGGAGTCGCGTTATGGGTGGGCAACTTGGACACGAGTGAGGGTCAAACCATAAGGCGGTAATCGACGGGGCACCGACGCTCGCCGCACCGAAGGCAGGACCCTTTCGCCGAGCCGCTGCCGCCATATCTGCACGTAGAGTAGCGCACGTCAGCCAAGAACGTTCGGCCGCCCCGCAAATCACGCGGGTTGCTTCGGAAGTGTCCGGAATAGCGAAGGTTTTAGGCACCCCGCGTGTCCCCTTAGGGGACACGCGGGGTGCCTAAAACCCCAACGAATGCAGACCGTTGCAAACCAACCCGCGCGTTTCGCGAAAAACGCTCGGTTTTCGATAGGCGGCGCGGCCTGTTGAATGCGACCGTCAGCGGCTCAACCGGCGACCACAGCAACGGCGCGCGCCGTTCAGAATCAACGTCGCTTCGGCGTGACTGGCATGTCTCGAGGCGTGCCCGTCAGCGCGACCATGATGCTCTGGAGGTGGGCCTCGTGGTCGAGCCGCTTCTCACCAGCCGCCCAGGCCCGCGCGTTGGCAACCAGGAACGGCCGGTACGACTGAACGATGTCCCGAAGGAAGTAGGCCCAACCCGGCTGCGAGAAGTCACCAAGCTTCGGCTCCCGACCGAGACGGGATGCACGGGCGTTCCACATGCGCCCGACCCACGCATAGACGGCAGGAGCACGTTCCTCCATCACGCGACTGGGCGTCGGGTCCTGGGCGTAGTGGCGAAACATCGGTCCGAAGAGCCCGAAATCCACGAGCGTCGGATGACTGCCCAACAGATAGGGCTGATCTCGAAGGAGCAGATCCATGTTGTCGAGCAGGTCGAGATAGCTCTGCCGGATGACGGCCTCGGTCTTGGCATCGAGACCGTCTCCGCTGAGAAACCTCGCGATCTGGCGGCGGCCGTAGTACCAGCCCGCGAGTGAGCTCGGTGCCGGGAAATCTCGCATGACCTCGTGGCCGATGCGGTGCATCAGCAGCTTGCGCGACTCCTTGGTTATCCATCGCCAATAGAGCGCCGCGCGCCAGCACCACTCGTCCGCGTAGTCCTCGACGAGCTTCGACAAGAAGCGGAGGACGGGGTCCCGCGGGATAACCGGCGGGTCGGGGTACTGGTGCTCGAGCCAGTCGATCATCGGCGTCGTGTCCTTGAGCCACTGCCCGTCGGCGAGGCGAAGGACATGTCCGCGACGTAGGCGGTAAGGGGTTCCCACTGTGGATGCCGGGCTCCAGACGTGAGTCGCTCCGGTTCTCGGGCTATAAACCGGACGAGCGGCGATACCATACCTCGCGATGTTCTTTTCGCTCCCGCGAAGCTGACCGATGTCGAGTCATCCTCGACCTTCGGGTAGAGTCTAAGAGCTGTGACCAGCATCTCGACATCGGCTTCGGTCATCATCCCCCGTCCGCGCGCGGAAGTGTTTCGCGTAGCCACCGACGTTACGAACACCCCACGCACCGTTCGCCGCTACGGCCCGTTCGCAGGGATCCGCCAGACCGAGATGCACGAAGGGCAAAGTCTCGCCAAGGGTTCCAAGCGTCGAATCTTCATGACCGACGGCGCGGTCTTCGATGAGACCATCCTCGAGTTCGACCCCCCGGCGAGGTACCGCTACGGCTGGACCGGCGGTGTGAAGCCGCCGTTCTCCTTGCTGGTCCGAAGCGGCACCGGCAACTGGGACTTCACCGAAACCGAAGGCGGCACCCGCGTCGTCTGGACCTACACGTTCGGCCTAACCTCCCCATTCGCCTATCCGTTCGCCCTTCCCATCGCCTGCCTCTTCAAGGGCTTTCTCCAGCAAGGCCTCGACTCGCTCCGCGCGGAGCTCGTGTGAGCTCTCGGTTCGCAGGGACCGGATTCGTTTTCGGCGCACGTCGAAGCGCCGAACAATCGCAGATCGTTGCGGTCAGTACCCCGCGCCGGTGCGATCGATAGATCGAAGCCCGGGTTGTACTATAGGTGCATCATACGGACGATGCTCATCCAGACCGGCTACGACATCGTGTTCGAGTATCCGACGCCCACAGCCGTCCTTGCGATGCTCTACGTTCATCCTTCGCGGACAGAATCACTCCGTCATCGCGAATCACTGGTAGTCGACCCGCTGGTGCGGATCGACGATTACATCGATACGTTCGGCAATCGCTGTGGCCGTCTCTTGGTGCCCGCCGGAGAGATCCGGTTTCGCAACAGGGCTGTGGTCGAGGACAGCGGAAAGCCCGACCGGCAGGAATCTGGCGCGGAGCAACACGAGATCCATGCGCTTCCTGACGACGTACTCCAGTTCTTGCTATCCAGCCGTTACTGCGAGGTCGACCGAATGGTCGACGTTGCTTGGCGTATGTTTGGAGAAGGCCCGACGGGCTGGTCCCGGGTGCAGGCGATTTGCGACTTCGTCAATCAGCATATCCGCTTCGACTACCTCGAGGCGCGCAGCACTCGCACGGCCTTCGAGGCGTTTCGAGAGCGAGTCGGTGTCTGTCGTGACTTCACCCATCTTGCGGTTACGCTCTGCCGCTGTCTCAACATTCCCGCTCGATACTGCACCGGCTACCTCGGCGACATCGGGGTTCCACCTTCAGAAGACCCGATGGACTTCAGCGCTTGGTTCGATGCCTACCTGGGCGGCGAGTGGCATACCTTCGATGCTCGAAACAACACACCGCGAATCGGTCGAATCCTGATGGCCCGGGGACGCGACGCCGCAGACGTTGCGTTGCTCACCTCGTTTGGAATGAGTCGCCTCGTCCACTTCGAGGTATGGACTGACGAAGTTAGCCCGGGGAATGCACCCACGGGCTGAAGTACAGCCACACCGCGCAAACCAAGAGGATGCGCACCACGGAGGCCACTCGGTCGTGCGCCCGCCTACCCATCGGCACGTGTCTGCGACGGCTGCCCCCGGGCTCGACTAGAGCTGGCGATTCGGCTCTTTATGGTTCGCGTAAAACGTACTATTCTCGTCGCTCGACCGCCTAACCGGAGAGCCCCGAATGAGTCGCCCTCACCGCATTCGTTTGCCTGAGCACATCGTTGAGATCGTCGGTGACGCGGGGGAAGGTGCGCAAAAGGCGGCGGTGGCATTTGCGCAGCTATGCGCCAAGGCGGGGAACGGGCTGTGGACGGTCGAGATCATCCCTTCCGAGATTCGACCTCCGCCGCACACGGTTGGAAGCGCAAGCGGCAATCGCATCCGCCTCTCAGAACAGGACCGGGTGACGAACGCCGGCAACCTCGCAGACGTGGTGCTTGCGTTCAACGAAATGGCGCTGCTCTCCCGCCTCCATGCCGACAGCATCGCAGACGGTGCGCTGGTGCTGATCGACAGCCACTGGGCGACGCACGAGGCGGAGCAGATTCGGAGCTCGTACCGGAGCGTGCTCGAACAGTGTCGCCAGCGCGGCATGCAGATTGTCGAGGTTCCAATCGAAGAGGAGACGCTGCGCCATGCCGACGAGGCCGTGCGAGGCAAGAACATGTTCGCGGTCGGCTTGCTTTGCGCCCTATACGACAAGGATCTCCATACCCTAGAGGGTGTCATTGACCGCATCTTCAAGGACAAGACGCGCGAAGTCGTTCGCTTGGCCGTGAGTCTTGCAAAAGCTGGTTACGAGTACGGGATGGCGACCTTCGAAGAACTGTTCGAAGTCAGAGCCAGCCCCACCGACGTGGCGAAAGTGGCAATGAACGGCAACACCGCGCTCGCGCTCGGCGCCGTCGCCGCTGGCTTCGAGCTCTGCTCGATGTATCCGATCACCCCCGCTACATCTGCATCGCATGCGCTTTCGGAGGTGTTCGAGGATTTCGGAGGCTTCGTTCATCAGGCCGAAGACGAGATCGCGGCCATCGGCGCGGCGCTGGGCGCCTCGTATGCCGGAAAGACCGCGCTGACGATCACCTCGGGTCCAGGCATGGCCCTCAAGACCGAGTTCCAGGGTTTGGCCGTGATGACCGAAACGCCCCTGGTCATCGTCGACGTGCAACGCGGGGGACCGAGCACCGGGTTGCCCACGAAGATCGAGCAGGCCGACTTACTGCACGCGCTGTACGGAGCGCCGGGCGATGCGCCCAAGGTCGTGATCGCGCCGAGCACCATCGAGGAATGCTACTACGTGCTCTCGCTCGCACGCCGGATCGCCGAAGAGTTCCGAATGTTGGTGATCGTTCTTTCCGATGCCAATCTGGCCACGGGTCAGCAGCTGTTCGATCGCCCCGACGTATCTCAGACCCCTCCACGGCCGCCGCTCGATCTGAGGCCCGTGGCGCCAGGAGCCCTCCCCTATGCATGGGATCCCGTCACCGGTCTGTCGCAGCGACTGATCCCGGGGCAGCGTGGCGGCACAGGCGTCACCACATCCCTGAACCACGATCGGGACGGAAAGGCGTGTTACGACTCGGAGCGCAACCAGCGTGGCCACGCGATGCGCAGTCGCAAGCTTGCCGCACTGCAGCGCACCTTGAAGTCACCGGAGGTGTACGGGCCTGCCGAGGGAGACCTGCTTCTCGTCGGCTGGGGGAGCACGCGGGGAGCAATCGAGGAAGCGGTCGACATGGCGCGCGCGGAGGGCCTCGGGGTGTCGTCACTGCACGTCCAGTTCCTCAGCCCTCTACCGCCTGGGCTCGCCGACAAGTTCGCCGCCTTCAAGAAGGTCATCACCGTCGAGCTCAACTACAGCGACGACTGGGAGGACCCGCTGATCAACCGAGAGAATCGCCGCTACGGCCAGCTCGCATGGCTCCTTCGCGCCGCAACCCTGCTCGACATCGATTGCGTCGCAAGAGTTCCGGGGCGCCCCCTCATGCCGTTGGAAATCGTGCGCGACGTGAGGCACATCCTCGACTTACGACGCGATACTCGACGTCAGCCCTCCGCGCGGGCTGCCGCGAAAGGAACCAGTGACCATGTCTAGGATCGCTCTCGAATGTGTTCTTGATGAAGATTCCGCAGAGGAGCGGACTCTCAGCGATTACGAGGCCGAGCGACCGCGCTGGTGCAGGGGCTGCGGGGACCACGGCGTGTTGGCCGGACTCCAGCGCGTTCTCAAGAAGAACGACCTCGAGCCCGAGAACGTCGTGTCGGTATCCGGAATTGGCTGCTCGAGTCGTCTCCCCCACTACCTCAACACCTATGGCTTTCATGGCATCCACGGACGTGCCTTGCCCATCGCGACCGGCGTTCGACTGTCTCGCCCCGAGCTGCCGGTCATCGTCATCATGGGGGACGGCGATTGCTTCAGCATCGGCGGCAACCACTGGCTGCATGCGATACGCTACAACATCGATGCGCTCGTTTTGGTCTTGGACAACGAGGTCTACGCGCTGACCAAGATGCAGGCATCTCCGACAACGCCCGACGGGTGGAAGACGAACACGACTCCGAAGGGCACCTACCTTCGACCCATGAACCCGCTGAGCGTGGTGATGGGGATGACCAACGTGTCTTTCGTCGCGCAGACGGCGACCTGGCTTCCTTCGCACCTCGACGCGACCATCGAGCGAGCTTGGAGCCACAAGGGGCTGTCGTTCGTTCGCATTCTCCAGCGCTGTCCGGTGTTCATGCCGAAGGCATTCGGCGAGGGCGGGATGCACTTTCCCGTGGTGTTCCTCGAAAGCGAAGACGGCATTCCGATTCACCCATCCTTGCTGTCGCGAGGGCCGACACAGCCGCACAATCACCGCGACATCAACGAGGCTCAGCGGGTGGCGGTGACCGTCGATCCCGCACCGATGGGGCTTCTCTACAACGATCCCACGCTTCCCTCCTATGAAGAGGTTCGCTGGAGTCGCACCGAGCGACTCGACCATCCGACGTTCATCGAGCGGCTCGATGCGCTGATGGACCAATACACGGTGAGCTGATGGCCGATTCAAGCACGACCGCGGGAGACCTCCTCGAAGTCGTCGATGAGCCTTGGCAAAGTCATCGCGCCTCTCTTACGGCGGCGTTCGCAGATGCGATTAGAGGCCTCGAAGAGCTCGTTCGCGCGGACGACTACCACCATCGCGCTCAAGATCAAGACCACCTCGAGCGTTCTCTCGGACCGCTCGGAAAGACCAATCTCGACGTCGGTGCGCTATCCAACATGCTCGGCAGCAGCTCGCACTCGCGCGCGATGTCCTCCGATCGGGTCGCACGCGTGCAAGGGCTCATCCCCGAGCTCGAGCAGATTCAACAAGACCTCGCTGACACGCTAGTCGAGTCAGCGTTGTTCGTGGATATCGAACTTGACCTCGAACAAATCGTATCGCTTGCGGAAGGCCACCTCGAGCGCGCCTCTCGGGTGTTTCGCACGCTACGGAGGGCACAGATGGAAGTCCGCTCGAAGTATGAGCCGGAGCTTCACGACGGCCCTTTCGAAGACTTCCACTGGCGTCAGCTCGCCCCGAACGAGCTCCGTCTTTGCCCTCCGTTCGTGGTCGTTGCGCGCCTCGACCACCACAGCAGTGCCACCTTGCTAAAGGCGATTTCGCTGCTCGAAACCAACCTACCCATCACGATTCTGCTGCTCCGCTCGAGCGTTCGTGGAGCTCACGCGGCGGGTGCCGACACCGGCGTTCCGGCGACGCTCTCGGTGGAGATGTTGCCTGTGGCGATGCGAGGCGTTCACTTGGCGCAAACCTGCGCCGCCGTCGACGCTTTTGCCGAACAAGTCTTCGGAGCGCTCGAGGCTCCGCGGCCCTCCGTTCTTTCTCTGCTCGTCGCCCGGGACGGCGAAGGGGCCGAGGCGTTCGAGAGGCGGGCCAAAGGCGCAATACGGTCGCGAGCGTTTCCGATCCTCACCTACGATCCCGCTCGCTCCGAACACTTCGTCGACTGCTTCGATCTCACGTCGAACCCAGCGCCCAATGAGACTTGGACCATCGAGACGCTCCGCGGCCCTGATCCACAAGGGCACCCCATCGAGGTCGAAGAGGCGTTTACCTTCGCCCACTTCGCCGCCCATGACCCCGAGCTCGAAAGCGACTACTCCGACCCGCCCGATGGCGCCGACGACCTCATTCCGATGGCCGAGCATCTCGAACTCGATCGTCAGCGTCGCGCAGACAAGCACGCGTTCGTTTGGCGCACGGGCGAAGACGGCCGTCTCGTTCGCAAGGTCGTCTCGGACGCGGTTGCCCTGCAATGCGCCGAGCGATCCCACCTGTGGCGCACCCTCCAAGAGCTGAGCGGCCTCGACAACCCACGCCTCGACGCAGCCCGCGCGGCGCTCGCGCGCGAGCTCAACGAGCAGCAACGGGCCTCGGCCGACCAGCTGCGTTCGGAACGGGAGCGACTGCGAGCCGAAATGGAGGCGACCATGGCCGAGCGCGAGCACGCAGCGGTCGCCACCGCGGTCCGCAACATCGTCACGAGGCTTGCAACAAGCGCCCAGGATTGAAAGGCGAAGCGCCTCCAAACCGATACGCGAAAAGCGCTGCGGCTCGCTTTCTGACAGGGCCATCGAGAAGCGTGAACAGCCACGTGCTTCAGTCTACGTCGGGCAGGGTGATTCGCTCTCCGACGCGGACGTCTCTGTAGGCGGCGCCGAAACGCTCGCGGAACATCGCGATGACTTCGTCGCTACTGTCATGACCACCGACGCCGATGAGGCCTAGGTTCCGAGCCTCGAGCATCGCGAGCTCGTCGCGCACCTCGGGCATGTCGATGGGGTCCAGGATGCCTCGGCCGGAAGCGGCCCGGCGCTGCAGGTTGATGCCGAGGGCGTAGAAGCGTCCGTCCGGAACGGGATAGTGCAGGCCGCCGACGACGCCGTAGAGCGGTTCGTCGAAGACGTCGTCGTAGCGCTCGAGGAGCTTCGGGATGGTTTGGTGGCCACAGCCCACGACGAGGACGACCCCCCGGCCTTCGACGTGGACGGCGAGCGCTTGTTCGTCGATCCAGCCGAAGGCGAGCTGGCGGGGGATGGTGCCCGTGGACGCCAAGCCAGGACCGACGACGGTGGGCTCAGTGGAGACCACGGGCTCGATGCCAGGGTAGCTGAGCGGCAGGGGCACGAAGGCGCGTTTACCCGGGAGAGGTTCGTGGTCGAGGCCGAGCATGAAGGTGCCCTCCTCGTTCGCGCGCGTGCCTCCGACGTGGTCGAAATGGTTGTGGGAAATGAAGATGGTGTCGAAGTCATTCGTGCCGAGGCCGAGGGCCGCCATGTTCGCCTGAAGGGGCGAAGGCGTGGATTGCTTCGCGTTGTGGCCGACATCGAAGAGGATGCGATGGCTGTCGGTTTCGACCAGGTACGAGACGCCCATTTCGGTTTGCAGGGCCGGGTCGCTGCTGTGCCAGTCGACCAGAGGCAGGATGCTCAGGGTCTTGGTCGTGCCAATGTCGCCGAGCTTCGCCGGGCGGTGACTCTCGAACGCGGCCTCGGCGCGAGCGACGCCGCGCTGCACGCGGAGGTCGAACACGATGAGCCCGAGCGCTGAGACGATGAGAACGGCGCCGACGCCCGCAGCAATGGCCCGGCGCACGGGCTGGGCACGCATCCGCCGAACCGCAACCCACACGAAGATGACTCCCGCGAGGAGCCAAAGAACGAGAACCACCACGATCGTGACGCTACCACTGGCGAGTTCGAAAGTCATTGACGGCTAAGGCCAAGGAGAGGCTCGCGACGCTCGATCAGCCCGGCTCGTCAACCTGCGACTTCCATCAGCGCTTTGAGCGGGGTACGCTAAGGAGCTTTGCGGCGAGAAGTCATGAGGCTGCGATGGGCTGGTTGAGGAAGTGGCGTGGGGTTCCGTTCGTACGTCGAGCCCCCACGAAGAGCGGTGACGCCGTACCGCTCCGCGTTGCCGAGATGACCATGGCTCACGTCTTGTGGTGGCATTCGCATGTCCAGCCGATCATCGACCGCGATCCCGACCGAGCCGATAACGGCTGGAACTGGCTTCTTTACGTTCCTTTCGCTGAGGTTGCCGGGCGCGTTCTGATTCGAAAACCGGTCGGCTACACCGTGGGGATCAGCGACGCGGAGAATGACCGCTTCGTGCCGTGCGCGCTCCTACAGCTGCTTGGGCGAGTGCCCGCGCTCGATGACCACAATCGCGAGAGCGTGTTTGTTTGGTTTCTATCCACTGCGCCGGACGAGGCGCTCACGACCATCGAGGATCATCCGATACCCGCAGATGACATTCCGCGTCGCCTTGGATCGATAGCGCTCGACGTGGCCGTCACCCATTCGCTCAACTACGGGCGGCGTGGAAGAACGGCGCTCTACGCCGACGAACGCGGCGGCGAACGGCTGCTGCAATGGTATCGTCGTCGGGGAATGACCGTGTTGCCGGACGAAGAGAAACTACCGCGTGGACCTAGGCGCCTGCTCAAGCCCAGTGACGGTCGCTACTGCTACTACACCGTGCCGGCCGCCACGGAGGCGAGCAAGGAGCTCGACCCGCTTCGCTAACGGACCGATCATGCCGACCCCCATCACAGCCTTTGCAGACGCGGCCGCCAAGCACGGCGATGTCGACCCCAACGACATCGAGGCGGTGCAGAAGTGGTTTGCAGAAGAGCTGCCGAAGCGTTCACCGGAAGTCATCGAGGAGGTGTTACGCGACCTCCTCGGCCGAGACGGCGAATCGCCTGACCGTGAGGTGATTCCCGTCTATCCGAAGCGCGCCCCTCTTCCGTCGTTGGGCGCGAGCCCTCAAGTCGGTTCACCTCTGCTGGCCGAGGACTGGAAGCGGATGTTGTCGCGGCTTTTCGATCGCCTGCGAAGGCCGTAGCGACGCGACGAACGTTGTGTTCTACTCGT
>CBFCWN010000112.1:0-10714 GCA_965601515.1 uncultured Myxococcales bacterium
TACTGCAGGGGAGGCCCTGTGGGAGAGTAGGACGCTGCCGGAATTATGGAAGCCCGCTTCGAAAGAAGCGGGCTTTCTTCTTTATGCCTTCGGCATCAGCCGGGGGACACGCGGGGTATCCAAAACCCCAACCATTCCAGTCGCTTGCAGATCGACCCGCGCGATTCGCCAAAAACGTTGGGTTTTTGGCAGGCCGGGCGGCCTGTGGCGGAGGAGCTTGGTAGACGGGCTGAGGCGTTTCCGATACCTCGTACAGGCGCACTCGCCTGATGAGCTTTCACTTCGACTTCAAGTTGTATTCGACCCTGCTTCGTTCGGCGATGGCCGAGCCGCGGCTGCGCCCGAAGCTCAGGGCGCTGTCGGTGGGGCTCCTTGGCATTCCCCTTTACAGCGGGACCACGGCGGTATTCTACACGCTCGACAACCTGTTTCCGTCGCTCCGTCGAGCGCGGATCGAGCAACCCATTTTTGTGGTTGGGCATGCGCGGAGTGGGACGACTCTGTTGCACCGACTGCTCGTGAGCGATGCGGACCAGTTCAACTACTTCCTCACGTACGAGCTCTTCTTCCCGTCTCTGCTTCAGAAGCGAATCCTGCGGGGGATTGGGCGGGTCGACGAGAAGCTCTTTCGTTCGTTCTTGAAGAGGCGCATCATCGCTGCCGAAGACAAAGCTCTCGGCGGCGTTCGAGACATGCACCACACGGGGCTCTTCGTGCCGGAAGAAGACGACTTCGTACTCGGCGCATCGTGCGTGTCGGGACTTTGGGTGGCGCTGTCGCCCGGGTTGCCCGAGTTCGACGTGTATTACGTCGATGAGTGGCCGGAAAAACGGCGACGCCGAACGATGAAGGCGTACGCCGATGGGGTACGCCGTCAGCTTGCTCTCTCGGGGGGCAACAAGATCCACTGCAGCAAGAACCCGGCGTTCTCCGGTCGTGTGGAAAGCCTGATTGAGGAGTTCCCGGACGCCCGATTCGTAGTGATGGTGCGGGACCCACGCGAAGCGATTCCGAGTCTCCTGAAGATGATGCAGACGACGTGGCGAGCTCAAGGTTGGAGCGAGTCGCGAATCGAGCGAAGCATCCAAGCCCTGATCGATAACTCGGTCCACACGTATCTCTATCCCCTGAATACGCTGGCGGCGCATGAGGGAACCCGCTCGATTGTGGTCGACTACCGCGACCTCGTCGCGGAGCCCAAGCAAACGGTTGAACGCGTCTACGAAGCGCTCGGGCTCGACATGACTCCGGCCGTTGCCGAGGCTCTAGAGGAAGCGCAGGGACGGGCGCGCACGCACACCTCCGACCATCGTTACAACCTCGAGGAGTTTGGGATCGATGAGGCGCAGCTCAAGGAAGACTTGAAAGAGCTCTTCGATCGGTTCGGTTGGGATGAGCCGTCGAGAGAGCTTTCGAGATGAAGCGACCCGCGCGCGGGCGTCACCGAGACGCGCACTAGGAGAACGGCAAATGAGATTTCCGAAAACCACGAACGCGGCAAGGCGAGGCTGAAACAATGTTGGGCGTTTTTGTTGCAGCTTCGATCACCGCGCTGATCGCGCTTGTCGTGATCTACCGCTACGGGGGCGAGATTCAGTTTCGCATGCGGATGATCAAACAGTTCGTAGGCGCTCCAAAAGAGGCGGACCCAAGCTCCATCGACGTTCAGGAGCCTGATGCGAGCATCATGAACGGAAGCGCGTGGGCCGAGTTCTGCGATGCACTCGAGTCGGCGAGTCGATCGATCTTGGACAGTCGCGCGCCCCAGGACGAAGCCACCCGCGCACAGGGGTTCCGCTATCTGACGTCGCTCCTCGCGAGCGGGCTGACGATGTACATGTTCAGCGACCCGGACCGACCTCGCTTCGTTCGCCCGCTCGACTGGAACGTGAAGTGGGGACTCGACAACTCGGACGCGCTGTACCTCGTTACGTCGATCAATCCAGAGGGCGAGTACGTCATTCGCGGCAAGCGCGGGACCGTCGGCTTCTTCGACATTCAAACGTCGTGTGGTCGCTTCGGAAGCAACCGGCCGATGCGAGTGCTGTCGAGCATCAACGGCGTCGACATGGACATCGAGCCCGATGGAACGTTCGAAATCGTCGTCAGCCAGCAGCGCCACGAAGGAAATTGGCTTCCACTCACGCCGGAGGCGAATCAGATTGGAGTTCGGCAGTTTTTCATCGACTGGGACACGGAAGAAGCGCCTGAGATTCGAATCGAGCGAACCGATGTGAAGCTCGACCCCCCGACTCCAAGCAGTCACGAGGTCGCCAAACGGTTGCGACGTGTCAGCGGCTTCGTCGCGGGCTCCGCTAACCTGTGGCTCGAGTTCGTGTTGGGACGGCGCCCCTTGCACTTGAACGAGCTCTCCGAGCCGGCCGGTGCGAACGAGCTTCAGGGCTCGAACGCTCAGGTGTACGGCAGCTGCTATTTCCGACTCGAGCCGAGTGAAGCCCTCCTGATCGAGGTCGTTCCACCCGAAGCGGCTTACTGGAACTTCGAGCTGGGCGACTTTTGGTTTCAGTCGTTGGACTACGCGAACCGCGTGATCAGCATCAACAAGCACCAAGCGAAGATTGACCCCGATGGCGTGCTTCGTGTGGTCGTGTCGGGAAAGGATCCTGGGTTGGTGAACTGGCTGGACACTGCAGGCTGGCGAGAGGGCACGATGACCTACCGGTGGGCACTGGCGAAAACCACGCCGCATCCCTCGACCAAGAAGGTTCAGCTCGATGAACTCCCGGACCTCGTCCCCGGTGATGCAATCCGCGCAACGCAGGAAGAGCGGGACGACGAAATCCGGCGCCGACGGAGGCACGTCGAGTATCGCTTCAACAGAGGATGAAGATGCAAAAGGCCGACACCTTCACGGATGCATATGGCCCTTGGGCCCTCGTCACCGGCGCGGCGCGAGCGGAAGGCGTCGGCTTCGAGTTCGCCCGTCAGCTTGGAAGAGCGGGGATGCATCTGATTCTAGTCGACGTACTCAAAGACGAACTCGAGGCGCGCGCTCTCGAGCTACGCGAGAGCTTGGGAGCCGAGGTGGTGCCCATCGTCATGGACCTCGGAAGGAAAGACTTTCTGGCAGATCTGCGAGCGGAGGTAGGGGATCGCGAGGTGGGTCTCCTCGTCTGCAATCACATGCACACGCCCGCGGACACACCGACTCTTCTCGACATGGATCTCGCTGCGCTAGACGCCATGATCGACATCAACGCAAGAGCCTATACGCACCTCATCCACGCGTTCGGCAATGCGATGACCGACCGACGGCGCGGGGGGATTATCGTCATGTCGTCCGGCGCCTCGATGACCGCCGCCCCGTTCGCAACTTCGTACTCAGCGAATAAAGCCTACCAGCGGGCTCTTGGAGAGGGACTCTCCTTCGAGCTGAGAGACGCCGGGGTAGACGTCCTCGTTGTCGTTGCCGGTTTGGTCAACACGCGCAAAGCGATGTCGGGCTACCCTCAGGTGATGGTGATGGAACCCGAATCCGTCGTTCGCGAGGCTCTCGGCTCCCTTGGCAAGAAGGTCCGAGTCACCCCCGGCCTCGTCAGCAAGGCGGTCATCTTCGTCCAAAACCGCCTGCTCACAGCCAACGCCGCGATCGACCAGGTCGGCAACTTCCAGGCCCGCGGCCTGAAGAAATAGGGGACACGCAGCCCCTCCAAACCCCCAACCATTCCAAGCCCTTACAGACCAACCCGCGTGTTTTGCGAAACGCGTTTGGCTTTCACAGGCCGCACGGCCTGCGACCGCCGTACGGTCCTGCGTTCGTGCGGGATCGATTGGTCCTCGGTCGCACAGTACCAGGGCGATCGAATTCGCTACCTCTACGACCACTACCCCGACGGAATGAGCGACGAGATCAACAGCTGGACCCGCGCCTACGCCCCGAATTTCAGCGGCTCGTACACGTAGCTGGCTTGAGCATACGAAGACATGCGGCCCTGGAAACTCCGTAGCGTTTTGGGCCCTGACTACGCCTGGTTCGGCGGCGTCATCCGTTGGGCGATCACGGAGCTGGACGCGTGCCCGATGGAGGCCGAAGCGGCCTGAACGACCTGCTCGCCACCACCCACGGCAACGGGGAAACGCGAGGCCTATAAAACCAATCATTCCAGATGCTTACAGGCTGACCTGCGTGATCGGCAACTACGAGGAACTTTGGACAGGCCGAGTTCGGGCAGGTGGAGGATGCGCGTGTCGCGCTTCAACACAACCTTGGTCTCGGTGGCGCGGCCGTCGTAACGATGTACCGTCGCGACTGAGAGGAAGAGGAATGGCGAAAGCGGGAACCGGCGCGTCGACGAAGCGGGAGCGAGTGCCTCAGGCGGAGCGTCGCCGGATCACCCGAGGCAAGCTTCTCGACGCCACGATCGACAGCTTGATTGATCGTGGCTACGCGCGCACCACCACGGTTGAGGTGAGCGAGCGAACGGGTCTTTCCCGGGGGACGCAGCTCCACCACTTTCCGAGCAGGGCTGATCTACTGGTTGCGGCCATCGAACACCTTGCTGAGGAGCGGGTCGAAGAGTTCGACCTGGTGATCAAGGAGCGGTTTGCGCGCGGTGATGATCCGATCGACGCGATGGTCGACGTCCTCTGGGTGATGTTCTCGGATCCGATCTACTGGGCGACCATCGAGCTGATGGTGGCTGCGCGCACCGACCCCGAGCTCCTCGAGAAGCTCGAGGCTTTCGAGCGCAGCCTCGGCGGCCGCATCTATGCGAGCTTCAAGAAACAAACCGGTCGGCACGGACGGGTCGCAAAAACGTCGCTCGAGATGACGCTGTACTTCATGCGTGGCCTCGCGATGGAACGGATCTTCCGCCCGAACGAAGCCCATTACACCCACCTCCTGAACCGCTGGAAAGCCCAACTCCGCGCCCTCCTGGAGGGGGACACGCGGCCCCCCTAAAAACCCAATCATTCCAAATTTTTACAAGCCAACCCGCGTGATTTGTCAGGCCTCCGCGCTTTCGGGGTCTCGTGGCGCCGCCAAGTTTTAGGCGCGCCGGTGCTGCAGATCTCGCCGCAAGACGTGTATCGTGGCGGAGATGCGGCGGAGATTCAGTTGGGGTTGGTTGCTTGTTGGGGTTCTCGCGGTCCTCCTCCTCGCGATCGCGTTCATTCCCTCCTTTGAGTTCCTAGTGGGCGGCGCGTTGGTCAACCTGGGATATCGGCTCCAAGACCGACTCAGCAGCTACGACTTCGAGCACGACGAGACGATCACTCCGGACCAGATCTGGAACGAGCTCTCCGTTCAGAATCACCTTGCCGCCGACGTGCGAGCCGTGTTTCCTCGCACCGTTCAGCATCCGGTCGTGGCGGTCCTCGTTTGCATGGACGCCCGCATCGACACGTCCGAGCTCATGGGGGACACGCGCCGCTACTACTACGTCGTGCGAACTGCCGGGTCCGTCCTTGGGACGGCAGAGCAAGAGATGCTCGAGCTTGCCGTGCTCAATGGCGTAAAGGTTCTCGTTCTCACTTCGCACACCGACTGCGCGGCGGAAGCGGCCGCGGCCGATCCGGCCAAGCGAGAGCAGTTCCCCGCGCTTCGAGACTTGATGGACACCCGCGTGCAGCACATCGAGGAGTTCCTGGCTCGCCCCATCATTCGCGACGCCATCGACCGTGGCGAGCTCAAGATCAAGTTTGCGCGAATCGACACCAACACCGATCGCCTCGTCGTCGGCAACGTGAAGTCCACGTTCCCTTAGTCTTGGAGACTCGCGAACCGGCCGCGGGGCCTCTCGAACGCTCTTCGTGGTTGGAAATCACGCGGGTTGGTTTGTAAGTTGTTGGAATGGTTGAGGGTTTCGACACCCCGCGTGTCCCCTAGCGCACCGCTCGAGTCGCGGTTTTCGGGCCAGTAGGCCGGGATATCCAGCCTCTTGAACTCCGACGGTGTCGACAGCCAGCGTCGCGTGGGCAACCGCACCGATGTTGCGGGATCAGGCAGCCTGGCCGCCTCGAATAAAGTGGTCGCGGAGCTGTCCAACTCCGCGACCGGTGGAGGTACCTCCAAGGGGCGTTGCTCAGTCGGCAAAACGGGCGCCGCCAGTCCGTTCCCCAACAGCCGTACTCCGTACGTTTGGACTACCCCGCTTTGGTTGGCATCTACCGGAGAGGTGATGACGCTTTGCGCGCCAAGGCCGGCGAACACCGCGCAAAGCGCGATGAGTCGACGCGCGCCCTCTGAGTCGACCATGGCTAGCCCACCACACACAGCGCTGGTGGAGTTGCCGCTGTGCCTCGAGCGAGTTCGCGGAGTTGTCGAGCGATTCCGGGGGCGATGTCGAGAGCCTTCCGGAGCTGACAAAGCGCGTCGATCTCTTCGTCGCGTTCCCGGCCGTCCACATTGGCGATCCAAGCGGCCGTCAGGAACACGTAGTGGCGGGTAGCTTCGTCGAAAGTCAGTGGGTCGCTCATGAGTGAACCTCCAAACCGGAACATTTAGCTTGCCCGCTCCATTGACAATATAGATAGTTGTACGAATTAATGTAGATCAGAGCTACACATGCGCGAGGCCCCGATGGATCCCTGGCTCAACTACCACCACCTCTTGTATTTCTGGATGACCGTACGCGAGGGCGGTATTCAGGCGGCAAGTCGCAAGTTGCGGCTGGCTCATCCGACGGTCAGCGTTCAAATCAAGCGGCTCGAGGAGAGCCTCGGGCACCCCCTGTTCGACCGCAGTCGACGCAAGCTTCAGCTCACCGAGGCCGGGCAACTGGCGTACCGCTACGCCGATCAGATCTTCTCTCTCGGCCGCGAGTTTCAGGACGCACTCGAGGGGCACGCTCCTGGCTCGGCCGTTCGGCTTGCAGTGGGCACCAGCGAGGTGATGCCGAAGCTGGTCGTGCGCAGTCTCATCGACCCTGCTCTTCACCTCGACACCCCCGTTCGACTCACCTGCACAGAGGACCGACTCGATCGGCTTCTCGCTGAGCTTGCGACACATCAGCTCGATGTCGTCCTCGCCGACGCTCCGTGTCCTCCAAGTGTTGGTGTCAAGGCGTTCAATCACCTGCTCGGTGAATGCGGGGTGGGGTTCTTCGCCTCACGGCGGCTCGCCTCTCGCCTCACCGGGGAGTTTCCGAAGTCGCTCGACGGTGCACCGATGCTCCTCCCGTCCGGGGACACATCGCTCGGCCGAGGTGTTCGGCAGTGGTTCGACAGCTGCGGTGTTCGTCCGGAGGTCGTCGCCGAGTTCAGCGACAGCGCCCTGATGAAGGCGTTCGGTCAGACGGGACTGGGAGTCTTCCCGCTTCCCGACATCACCGAAGAGGACGTGAAGCGTCAGTACAACGCTCGCGTAGTCGGACACACGGACGAAATCCGCGCCCGCTTCTTCGCCATCTCGACGGAACGACGCCTGAAGAACCCCGCGGTCGTCGCGATCTGCGAAAGCGCCCGCCAACAAATCTTCAGCTAGGGGACACGCGGGGTCCCCAAACCCCCAACCATTCCAAGCCCTTACAAACCAACCCGCGCGATTCGCCAAAAACGCCGAGTTTTCGGCAGGCCGCGCGGCCTGTTGCCGAGGCGCGGATCGCCGACTGACACGAGTGGGGTAGGCTACCCCCGATGTTGAGACACGCGTTGATGCTCGGCCTTTTGCTCGGTGGGTGCGCGACGCAGTCTCCCGCGTCGACCTCCGCGCCGCCCTGCCTCGTCGACCTGTCGCACTCGTACGACGACGACACGATCTACTGGCCGACTTCGCCTTCGACGTTCGAGAAGACCACGATCTCTCACGGACACACGAGTGGTGGCTACTTCTACAGTGCGTACGAGGTCGCGACTCCAGAACACGGAGGTACTCATCTCGACGCCCCCATTCACTTTGCGGAAGGCGGATCCACGACGGACGAAGTGCCGCTATCGCGTCTCGTGGCTCCCGGCGTCGTGATCGACATGACCGAGTCCGCGTCGTCGGACCGAGACGCGCTTCTCGGCGTCGAGCACATCGACGCATTCGAGGCGGAGCACGGAAGAATCCCGCGCGGAAGCATCGTGCTCGTTCGCACCGGCTGGTCCAAGTTCTGGCCCGACACCAAACGCTACATGGGTGACGACCGACGGGGCGACGCGTCTCAACTTCATTTCCCGGGCATTTCCCAAGAGGCGGCCAAGGCGCTGGTCGATCGATCCGTAGGCGCCGTTGGCATCGATACCGCGAGCCTCGACCATGGCCCGTCGACCGACTTTCTCGCTCACCGTGTGCTTTTGGGCGCCGACATTCCTGGCTTCGAGAACGTCATGAACCTCGATTCGCTTCCGCCGACCGGCACGGAGATCATCGCCCTTCCGATGAAGATCGCCGGCGGCTCTGGCGGCCCGCTCCGCATCATCGCGCGCGTTCCAGGCGACGTTTGCCGCCCCTGAGCGACGCATGCATCTCCGGGGAAGAACACGCCGATTGTCGAGGGTCAGTGCGCCGGCGCGACTCGGACAGGGATCCCGTTCACGACGGCGTTGCCCGAAGGAACGTCGACGAGCTCGCCCGGGGCGAGGAGGTTGTTGCAGACGCCGGGATACTGACTCGCAACCGAAAGCTGTGTACCGGGTCGGTCGTGACCCCATCCGTGCGGCAGACAAACCACGCCAACCGCCATTTCGTCGGTGACCTCGACCGGAACATCGACAGAGCCCACCGCCGAGGTGACGGACGCAAGCATGCCGTCGTCGAGACCTGCGGTTCGAGCATCGTGAGGGTGCATCAGTAGCGTGCAGCGCGGTTTCCCCGTCATGAGCGGAGCGACGTTGTGCATCCACGAGTTGTTCGAGCGAAGCTGTCGTCGACTCACGAGAACGAGCGAGTCGTCTTTGCGCTCGAGCCGCGCTCGCAGACGGTCGAGGTCCGCCACGATGTACCCCGGCGTGAGCTCGATTTGCCCTGACTGAGTTTGGATTACCTCGTCGAGTCGCGGTACCAGCGGCCCCATGTCGATGCCGTTGGGTTCGGCTTTGAACGAGTCCAGCGTCAACCCGTCCGGATTCGCACCGTACGCGTCCCCCCAGGGGCCGGTTCGGATCGCGAAATCTAGAAGTCTCTCGGGGCCAGGCTCAGGGTGCGCTTCGAGGACGTCGCTCGGGTCAAGACCGTGAATCGGCGAGCCTTCACGCTCCGCGATCATGCTGACCAGTCCGACGAAGTAGAAGGTGTCGATTTCATCGATGTCGATATCGCGCCACGGCTGACCCTGCAGCATCGCCGACAGTCGCAAGAGGATCTGCCACTCCGGCACGGTGCCGTCTTTGGGTTCGAACAGCGCGGGCGCGTACTTCCCAGCGCTTCGTATCGCCCACGACCAAATCATCTCGTCGTAGTGAGGCTGTTCGAGCGGCGACTGTCCCGGCAGGATCACGTGAGCGTGGCGAGTGGTTTCGTTCAGCCAATTGTCGACGCTGATCATGCACTCGAGCTCAGGCAGCGCGGCATCGAGCTTGCCGGAATCGGGCGCGCTCAACACGGGGTTTCCCGCCACAGTGATCAGTGCTCTGATGCGACCTTCACCTGGCGTTGCGATCTCTTCGGCCAGACACGACACCGGGAACTGCCCAAGCACTTCCGGCGCACCTCGGACCCGACTGTGGAACCGGTTCAGCTCGAACCCGTTTTCGAACTCGGGCGGCCGTAGACTCAGCATCGACCACGCGATCGGCTTTGCGAACATGGCACCACCCGGTCGGTCGAGCTTGCCCGTGACAATGTTCAAGACGTCGACCAACCACGAGGCAAGCGTGCCGAACTCCTGGGTGCAGGTTCCGATGCGTCCATAGACACACGCACGTTCTGTTCGCGCGAGCTCTCGGGCCAGCGCAGCGATTTCGGCGGCTGGGATTCGGCACGTCTCCTCGACCGCGGCCGGGCTGAACCCTTCGCACACTGACTCGAGCTCGGCGAGGCCCTGGACTCTACCTTCGGCGGCCCCGAGGTCCACCAGTCCTTCAGCGAAGATCACGTGGAGCATCCCCAGCAGAAGCGCTGCGTCGGTTCCTGGGCGGATCGAGATCCATCGGTCGGCGCGCTCTGCCGTCCCGGTGCGCCTCGGATCGACGACGACGAAGCGACCTCCTCGCTCTTGGATACCTTTGAGTCTCTTCATCAACCCCGGCGCGGCCAGCAGGCTTCCCTGCGAATCAAACGGATTCGCGCCGAGCATGATCAGGAAGTCGGTCCGGTCGACGTCGGGAATGGGGAAGGTCCAGCTCGCCCCGTACATCAGCGCCGAGCTCAAGTTCTTCGGCCACTGGTCGACCGTTCCCGCGGAGTAGATGGTGGTGAGCCCGCTAAAGTTGATGAGCGCCCCGACGTAGCGCGAGAGCGTGAAGCTGTGGGCAAGCGGGTTCCCAAAGTAGACCGCCACGGATTCGAGGTCTTCTTCGGCGATCGGTGTCAGCCGACGCTCGATTTCGTCGAAGGCTTCCTCCCAAGTTGCCTCGCGGAAGGTCCCGTCCTCGTTGCGAATCATCGGTGTTTGCAAACGGTCCGGGTCTTCGTGAAGGTGGTGAATCACGGTGCCCTTCGGACAGATGAATCCCTCGCTCCACACGTCGTCCTCGTTCGCGCGAATTCTCGTCACGCGCCCGTGCTTGACGGTGAGCTCGAGCCCACACATCGCTTCGCAAAGCGGACACGTCCGAAGATGCGTCTTAGCGTCGCCCATCGCGCGATACTACCCGATGCGAGGCGCCG